>JABIFX010000160.1 GCA_018650445.1 Fidelibacterota bacterium | reverse complement strand
GAATTTACTTTAAGTGTCAGGCTAAATTTATATTGCATACAGGGGCTTAGCCCCATAAATTGATTAAAAGTTTGGAGTAGGATTCAAAAGTTTTAATCGTAAAGAAATGGGTTCCCATGATGAGCAAACATTTTTTTAGCCGTGTAGCAGTACGTCATATCTGGTTAGTTCCCCTCCTGGTCATTCTGATGACAAGCAGTCTTTGGAGTGCCGATGGCTTACGTGATATAAGCCATTTAAAGGACCTGGGTGATCTGGACCATAATGGAAACAATGATTTTGGAGCCATTCGAAACACCGCAAATAATGGCTCAGAGCTGATCGCATTTGAAATGACACCGGATGGAAGTTTTGATATCACCTGGAGGTTTGCCCTACCCGAAAACCTGGTAGGTGAATGGGCAGATTTCACACTTACTGACTTGAATTTGAATGGCCGACCAGAATTTGTGGCCATTACTAAATTGATTTCTGCTACGGCAGGTAATAGTGCTCCCTGGGTGTATGGATTTGAGTGGTCTGGGCAAGATTTTGATTATGTCCCTACATTTCAATGGGGTTGGACCCCCGATAATGGGCTTTATGCTCGCCCCACTCAGATAAAAGCTGGCGACATTGATAATGATGGTCTTACGGAGCTCATTTTTTCCTTGAGTGCACCCCAGGCTAATCTTTTAATTGTTGAATTTAAAGGTGATCTCAGTTCCTCGAATATCCAGATTGAGTATGCCGGCCTACCAAAAGAAATGACACGTATACCTGCTTCGATTCTAGTGACTATTAATGATGTCGATCAGGATCAAAAAGATGACATCGTCCTCTTTCAAAAACAGGGTGACAAACTGAGTGCCGCGGCCATTTCATCATCAGATGAAGATAGATATGCTACCCGCAACCTGACGGATGTGAAACTCGTTGCTGGTTCAAGTGAAATTGTGAGCGCTTCTGGTATTGCCACTGCCGACCTAAATGGCTCAGGTCTTGAAAAAATTTATCTGGGTAGCTCGAGAGGTAATATTTATCAATATGCCTCCACAGACGGCGGTTCCGTGTGGAACTCATTCCCTGGACCTGTCAATCAACTTTTATTTTCTGAACTAGATGGTGATGGGTATGCGGAATGCCTGCTTCGTACAGGGGATCGAGTACACTATTTGGAACAGGAAAAGCAAGCTGGAAAGTTTGAAAATTTTGTCCCCTTATTTGATGAAGAGGTCTATGCATCAAATGCCCTCCCCTTCCATGATGGTCTTTTACTGGAGAAATCCGGTCCTTATCAATTCATGGCCATCGCACCAGATGAGCAGGATGTTGTCGAAGCGACAAGCGAACCCGAGGAAGAGCTTGAGTCAATGACAGACATGGAAGATGAAGCGACCCCCGCCCTTGGAGATGATACTGATTCTGAAGTTGTGGATGAAGCCCAAGTCATTCCAGAAATCCGTAGAAAACCCAAGTCACCGGATGTGATTCTCCACACCAATGAAAGTTTTATCCATACGATTCCACGCCAGGACGAGATAGATCCGGGCCAGGCCTATGTCAAATTCAAGACCTATCCCGAAGGCATGCGTCTTGGGAAGGATTTTATCCTGAGATGGAACCCCCATGAGGATCAACTGGGATATCATCAGATTTCATATTCATTTGGACAACAATTGGATACGACATTTACCCTGTATGTCAACCATGTCCCTGAAATTTTTTCAAATCCTCCACCCCTGGCTCAAACCGGACATCAATATCTTTACCAGGTCCAATTGGAAGATTTAAATGAAGAACAGTATTTTGAATTTGAATTGATCTCAGCTCCAGCTGGTATGCAGGTTGATGAAGAAGGTCTTGTCCGCTGGCTCCCCAGTGACACACAACTCGATTCACAATATGTCACACTGAGCGTCAGCGATGGTTTTGAGAGAGTTCTGCAAAAATTTACGCTGTATGTCAATATCCTGCCACTTATCCTTGAAAAACCAGGTCCTGTTGCTTTCATCAACGAGCCTTATATAGGACAGGTCAATATCCAGGACAAAAACAGTAATAATAGTGCACGTCTCATCCCGCTGCGTACTCCCAGAAGTCTGATCTTGGAGTCCTCGGGAAGAATCACCTGGACACCAGAATCTCAACAAACTGGTTTCCATGATATTCTTTTCGAACTGACAGATGACATGTCCACTATGTTGGATTCGTTCACCATTTTTGTCAACACGCCACCGGTGATTATATCCAAATATGAAGAGCATGTACCGGTTGGTAAACCTTGGAACTACAAGGTTGAAGTCAACGACCCCAACAATAACCAGGACATCAGTTTTCTGCTTTCCGAAAGCAGTATTCCCAATTTAACCATCAGTCGTCGTGGTCATATTACCTGGACACCTACAGAGGCTGAACTGGGCAAACAGACATTTACTATCTCTGTAACTGATGGTCTGAGAGATGACCTCCAAAAAGTAACGGTATACGTAAACGGTGCCCCTGTTCTAGGAAGTGTTGGTGATACATTAGCAACTGTTGCACGACCTTATACCACCTCCCTCCCAGTCACTGACCTGAACAAGGACCAGAAATTAAATTATGCGTTTCTAACTGCTCCCAAGGGGATGAAAATTTCTCCAACAGGTCAAATTATCTGGACCCCCACCAAAACTCAAAAAGGGTGGAATGAAATTTTTGTAAAAGTCTCAGATAAGTACAGCTCAGATACCTACAAATTTGCCGTCTATGCCAACGCACCGCCAGTGATCGTATCAAAAGCGGATACTATGGCTATTGCCGGTCAGGAATATGTTTATAACATCAAAGCTCTGGACTTGAACACAGACCAGCAATTGATCTATAAGGTTTATGATGCACCAGCAGGTGTCCATCTCGTCGATGGTTCCATCATTAAGTGGACACCCGAGATTGACCAGATCAACCAGGCTCAATTCAAGGTCAGCGTGACTGATGGTTTCATCACAAATGTTCAGAATGTGGAACTCTTTGTGAATGCCTTACCGGAAGTGACTTCCACGCCGTCTCCTGTAGTTCTGATGGATCGCGAGTATCGCTATCAGATATCTTCCCGAGATCTCAATGAAGATGGAATCAGCTATACCAAGATTCTCCTGCCAAATGGCGCCGAAATGAGCGAAGAAGAAGGTCTCATTACCTGGGTGCCTGATGGTTCCAATGATGGTGCCAACAAGTTTATCATCGAAGTGACTGATTCACGCGGGTCTTCAAGCTATCATGAATTTGAAGTGAATGTTTTTCAAGATCCCAAAGCACCTATCAGACAGATGGGAGCCTTTTTAATAACACTGGCTGGAATCGGTGCCATGTTTATTATGAAATTCCTGTACTGATCCTACATCCAAACAGGATAAAAAACCCATCGACTTCCGATGGGTTTTTTTATATCTGGATAGGTAAGTTGAAGTTTTTTTTTACTGCAGTATTGAATTAATCAGTAGAACTAGATCCTGGACAGTGATCAATGTGTCATCGTTCAAATCTCCGGCAGCAATGAGCACTGGATTAGGTGTAATATTACCTAATATCAAGTTGACGAGAATCACTACATCCTGAATATCTAAACTGAAATCCTGATTCATATCTCCTGAGCCTGTGGGCCAAACTGAAGCCGCCAGGACTGCGTGGTGAAGGTTTAGTCTACCACCCGTTACCGTGATACCATCTAATGAGGCAAGTGTATCAACAGAGGTCAGCAATAATGTTTTAAAGACTCCTGCTCCAAGAGCAGGGTTGTCTTCATAGTATTGGGCAAGCTCAGTGCTGGCCGCAGCATGCATAAGTGCCACAGCACCTGTTACGTGAGGTGTGGACATGGATGTCCCATATTTAGTGGAAGTGGTCCCATGATAATTTGTGGATAAGATACCGTGGCCAGGTGCAGCTAAATCAATGGAGACCGCTCCATAGCCGGCACCAAACACCTTGATGTCATCCTTATTGGAACTGGTTACGGTGATCAAATAGGGACTAGAACAACTCGTGGGCAAATCTCCAGAGACATCAACATTAACGTTGGTATTTGCAGTCGCCGCAATCGATAGAATACCAGCTTCTCCCATGGCATTATACATATCGTTCCACACCGGATAATTCAATGAATCGCAAAAAACACGATTCTCACCAAAACTTGAATTTGCCGTTACTACAAAAGCGCCCTCTAAACCGTCTGAATCCAACCAGGCCAGCTTTTGTTCAAGAACATAGCTATAGGCTTCCATGGCAATAGCAGTAGTAGAGGAAGCGCCAGCTACTATCATGAGTTGCGTATCCCAATTGACTCCAGCTACTTGATTGGTGTTATTGGAGTGAGCACCCACTGTACCAGAAACATGTGTACCATGGCTGGCATCAGAATTTGTCTGGGGAATATTACCATTGTGACCGTAGGCATTCCAACCTAATGAATCGTCAATCCACCCATTATCGTCATCATCAATTCCATTGCCTAAGGTGTCGAAAGGATTTGACCACATATTGGCCTGTAGGTCAGGATGGTCAAGATCACAACCCCCATCAACGATAGCTGCAACAATTTTTCTGCCAAAAGCCGTTTCTCCTCCTGTACTGATTTCCCAGGCTTCAGGAGCATCGATATCGGCATCTTCAGTTCCAGAAGGATTGCCATTCACATCAAAACCGGTATTATGAAGATTCCATTGAGATGTGTACTGTGGATCATCTGGAGTATTTCGTAAACTTAAATGATGATTGTTCTGAGCATATTTGATTTCTGGCACATCCTCAATTCTGCGTCGCACCTTGCCAAGTTGATTTTTGCTCAGGTCAACTTGGAGCAACCACAGATTCAGGGGTCTACTCACCTGTCTCACAATTTGCAGATTATCATCCATGATAATAATTTCAATATCTGCCTGAGTTATTCCTTCATCGAAGCGCACAAGCAGTTCATTTTCAACAAAGCGAGCAGCTCCTCCGTAAACAAGATTTACGATGATAAGTGAGAATAATATGGTTCTTCGCAAGTAAGTCATAGCTAACTAAATTTCTCTAAACTAACCCTCTAATTCCTCCAAGCAGGTGACCCACCACACACTCAGATTTTGATTAGATAAGTAGTATAATCATGATTCTCTGAAAAATGTTGTCTTTTTTGAACTGATACTTGTGACCGACAAAGCTCAATAAAATTTCGATCTATATCAAAATTAAGCACGAATGGGTTCTTGAATGGTGAGTTAAACTAAAAGTAGGAGTGTTTAATTAGAGTCGATAGGCAATGGATATCTGGCTGATCCATCCAGCTGCACCAAAACTCTGGGTAGCAGACTCAATGAGCATTCCCTGCCAGTCAATGGCAAATCCTCCCGAAGCCCCTGCGATAAAATCGGATTCTGTCACACCGGTTTGGAGATCAAATCGATTGGAGTTCATGCCGAGACGAATCCGGAAATTCGGGTGAATCAATATTTCACCCCCCAGGGCAAACCTGACTTGTTCATTGAATCCATAGATCCCCTCCAAATTGAGTCTCAGAGGTAAATGCGAGAGAATCTTAGAGCTGCCTATGTGCAATTGGGTCGGAAATGCTTCATCACTCTCACCCAGGGCAACAGAGGCCAGGTAGATACCCACGGTTAGAGAATCCTCTTGATTGTGGTATACACCCCCGAGATCATAATAAAACTCACCAGATGTACTTGCATCAGCGACCCTCGTGAACCGTCCGACACGTCCTCCCAGGCGAATTCCTTCAGAAAACTTGAAGGCGTATCCCAGTGTTGCAGCCAATTCATGATATCCAAAAGTACCCTGATTGGTACCAACAATATCAGTTCTGTCAAACAGTCCATAGTCAAAATAGACCAGTTCAGCGGCAATGCGGTGTCGCTCCAGGGGCAGCACACCAGCTGCTGCAAAGCCCTTAATGCCCACAAGATGGTTCACAAAACCGACTTGTCCCTGTAAACCTTGAATGAAACTTGCACTGGCTGGATTACCCTGAACATCAAGATTCCCTGACGCATCCACAGCTCGGCTCCCACCCATGGCGGCTGAGCGATTGCTGAAGGGATAGGTTAATAATTGGTGAGAGGGTGTTTCTGCAATAGCCACACTGACCAGCAGTAATAGACAAAGTATAGATTTGGTGTTAATCAAGTTCATGACCTTGTAATACATGCCTTAAAATGATTTTTGTTTCCAGATAAAACACATCTTTTTTCAGGACATGATGGTAAAATGAAAAGCCCCAACCAAAGTCGGGGCTTATAATGTTGCTAAGTGCCTAATACTCTATTTGAGCAATAGCATCCTTTTGACCTCTTTATAAGAACCTGCCTCAAGACTATAGAAATAGGACCCGCTACTCAGCTCGCTGGCATCCAGATATAGTTCATGTTTCCCAGCCGAAAAGTGTCCCTCGGCGAGTCTTAAAACCTCACGTCCACTGATATCATATAGTTTCAGGCTAACCGCGCTCTCTTCAGGTAATCCAAAAGAGATGGCCGTTGTTGGGTTAAAGGGATTAGGATAATTTTCTTCCAGGTAAAAAGATGCTGGTAGAAGCAATTCTGTCACATCAGGCAGATTACGTCTGGGAAGGAATGTGGGATCCATCATCCCAGAATTATAACCAAAAATGTATTCCACAGTCATAGTTGAATATCGGATTCCATCAACACCACATTCAGTATTGTATATTGGGTATGAACTTTCATCCTCGATCAAATAGGGACCTTGAAGAGTCGTGCTGGCCGACCCACCAATGAGGGAGAATCCATCATCAAAAAGCACCGAGGTCTGAATGCTGGTCTGGGCATCCATGTGAAGACCTGAGTCTGTAATGCTACTCATGGTGATTGAACCATTGAGGCGGTGTACAATAATCTTTTTTCCTGAGTATTTATTGATATTGAAATAGGCATCAATGCCAGGGTTGCTCTCATAGGTGATAAATATTCCTGTCGCTTCATCACAATAATCATAATATTCAATTCCACCTACGCTCTCATAGGGTGTCATACCTTCAATATCTAATACATATGCTGAAACTCCATCAGCGTAAATTCTCAAGGAGACATCAAGATTGCCACCTGGCATGGCTTCAAAGGACCACCCATCCAGATTAAACTCATCTTGGTCACCTGCAAGTTCACGCTCCTCCACGACCTCACAGATATCAGTGCCAGATACATGATAGCGGTTATTCCAATTACGATATTCCATGGAATAATTAGTTGCTACTGGTGTTGGTGGGGGGATTACCTCAATATCAAATGAGTAACTATTATTGGTCATATCGTATTCACCAGGACTGGCATTAGAGATATCTATAGTAAATGGGATGGTCTGGGGTGTGCTATAACTAAGACCTGTGAAAACCACAGTAGTTGGCATGTTGGGTGCAATAAATACATCTGGTGTTGTCATAGTCAAACTGTCGGTATAAAGAGTTACATCAGCAGTCGCACTATTATCTCCAAGGATTTCCTGAAGGTTCGCGTGAATATTGAAGGGTTGATCAATAAAAACAGTCATGGGATAGCCAACATCCTCAATGATTAGATCTGGGCGTAGCGTCACTTCTACATGTCTTTTCAATTTCACTTTATGCCGGCCAAGACGAAATTCGGTTTCGACCTTGAGTCTGGCATGCAGTGGAATCTCTGTCAGAGATCGTACAATCTGGTTATCCACCAATTCCACATGCCGCTCATTAATAAGATGGCCATGATGGTGTCCGGGTCCATGTCCGGGTCCATGTCCAGGTCCATGACCACGTCTCCTCCGTTCTATTTTTACTTTAAATTTTTCCAACTCTTCTGGAACGGGATAGTTTATGGAATCACTGCTTGAAATGAATACCACTAATTCTGTGTCCTCAGGTCCCATGAGGGCGGTAACAGACAAATCATATTCATCTTCTCCATGTCCATGGTGTCTGGATCCCATAAGATCGCTTGGTGTCAACATGAACATCATTGCCATGATGAAAATAGCGGGAGCTATTAGGGTGGATTTTCTGTTTACTATCATTGTAGCCTCCTTAAAAGGATCCCCTTATTTGGTAATAAAATTCGCATATCAGCATTTTGGATTCCTCTAGAACTGGGATTAATTCAGAATGGATATTCGAGTAAATTAAGTTAATACAAACCTTTAGATCAAGTAACCGATTAAACGGAATGATACTTAAGTTCAAAGCCTTCCCATATTTGGTATTGATTTTCGAATGAGGACAGAGTTCGCAAGGGAAGGTGATACACCAGATTCGTGTGTGCTTTCCGCCTTTTTAACGAAGGCTAAACTAGCATTTCAGTGGGAACTACTTTAGTTTGAGAGCCTTATGACTACTTCGACTATCCTCCTACTCGTCCTTATTTCAGTCCTCCTACTCACACGATTTTTCACTTTAAAAATGTATGCCCTCAAACCAAATAAACACGATGATACACCAGAAAAACTAGGTGTTGGGTTTGAAGAGGTTCGTTTCCCAACGGACAACAATAAATCGCTGTATGGATGGTGGATACCTGCTGAAAAAGATGCCAAACAAGCGCCAACACTCATCCTGGTCCATGGATGGAGTCGCAACCTGGGACGGATGCTGCGCTATATTCAGCACCTTCAACCACTCAATTACAATCTCCTGGCTTTTGACGCACGACATCATGGGTCCAGTGACAAAGATGATCATGCCTCTATGTACAAATTTGGCCGAGATGTCAAAGCGGCCACGCAATACTCCCTCTCTCGTGATATTGATCCTGACAGAATAGGTGTTATCGGTCTATCAATTGGAGGTGCTGGCTCAACCTATGCTGCCGCCATTGAACCGGCTATCAAAGCAGTGGTAACGGTGGGAGCACCAGCCCACCCCGTTGATGTCATGCAGCATGAATTTAAGAAGCATCATATACCCGCCTTTCTCTGGTGGCTTATCTTAAAGCAGATCGAAATGAAAATTGGTGTAAAATACGAACACTTTGCGCCTGTAAATAATATCGCCAAAGCAGAGGCTTCGTTTCTGGTCATCCATGGTGAAAATGATGATGTGGTGCTGCCCTCTCAAGGAGAGAAGATGAATGCAGCAGCACGGACAGGGCAATGTGAATACTGGCCTATTTCAGGACGGGGACATTCAGATTGTCATCATGAAGCAGGTTTCTGGGAACGCGTTGATGAATTTTTCAAAACTCAGCTTAAGAAAGGATAGGAACATCATGAAATTCAGATCACAACTGATTGTAGTTTTTGCAATGAGCATATTAATCAGCCATTGTATATCACCCCAGAACCCACTTGAAGGCATTGATATTCCTGAGCCAGAAAATGCAGACGAGAGTTATTATTTTTTTAGAGCTGCCAGAGTGGTTCGTTACAAACAAAAAGATAAGCTGGTCCAGGCCAGAAATGACCTTGAGAGGGTTATAAAGGCCGATCAACGCATCCTTTACCCCGAGGCCTATCCCTTTCTGATTGAGGTATACAATCAACTGGAAATCAGTGATAGTTCAGCCTGGATTTATCCAGAGGCCTTGGCAAAAATAGAGGCTGATCAAAAGTTATCCGAAAAGTATTCTGCACGCTTTGGGGAATGGCAGAAAGCCTACCCAGAATATCCTGCTGAGTTCCAGGATAGAGAATATAAACTGCTTGATTCTGGAGTAGAGCCTGTGGGTGGTTACAAGAGACTTTATCAGATTCTGGAGTATCCTGAAATGGCTCGGGAAATGAATCGCACTGGAGTGAGCTGGTTTTCAATTATAATTGAGGCAGATGGGACACTCCAGGATGTTCAATTGTTGAAATCCAGTTATCCTGACCTGGATGAAGCTGCCTTGAAAGCAATCAATGCAAGTAACTGGGTGGCTGCCAAATACGATGAGCGACCTGTCACCTTTCAAATCATATTACCAATACATTTTAGATTATAGACGAATTGTGTTTATCAATTAAAGGGAATAGACTATGAAGTACCCACCAGAACCATTTAGAATAAAAACTGTTGAGGCTATTGCCCGAACCACGGATTGGGAGCGCTTGGCTGTTATACAGGATGCTGGCTATAATGTCTTCAATATTCCCGCCGATAAAATTTACATCGATTTATTGACAGATAGCGGCACCAGCGCCATGAGTGACAATCAATGGGCTGGTATGATGAAGGGTGATGAATCCTACGCAGGAAGTAAAAATTATTTCCATTTTGAAGCGATGATCAACAAGATCTTTGGCTTCAAGCACGTCATCCCAACTCACCAGGGTCGTGTGGCTGAAAATCTCTTATTTTCCACTATTCTCAAAGACCGTAAGGGTCTGGTTATTCCCAACAACAATCATTTTGATACCACCCGCGCTAACGTTGAGTACAATGGCGGGAAAGCGGTGGATCTGGTGATTGATATTGCCAAAGACACCCAGGCCATAGCTGATTTCAAAGGCAATATTGACCTGGATAAACTGGCAAAACTCATTGCTGACGTAGGTCCTGAGAAAATTCCCATTGGCATGCTAACCATCACCAATAATTCTGGTGGTGGACAACCTGTCTCCATGGCCAATATCAGAGGAACTGCTGAGTTACTCAAGAAACACAACATTCCCTTTTATATCGATGCCTGTCGTTTTGCCGAGAATGCCTATTTCATCAAGACCCGGGAAGCCGGTTATCAGGATAAGAGCATCCTGGAAATCGCTAATGAGATGTTCTCCTATGCCGATGGCTGTACCATGAGTGCCAAGAAAGATGCGCTGGTGAACATGGGTGGATTTTTTGCCACCAATGATGATGAATTGGCCCAGCAAATCACCAATCGCCTGATCCTGATAGAGGGTTTTCCAACCTATGGTGGTCTGGCCGGACGTGATCTGGAGGCCATTGCCAGAGGACTGGAAGAAGTCCTTCAGGAGGATTATCTGGCTTATAGAATTTCACAGGTGGAGGAATTAGGTGATCGTCTGATTGATGCGGGTGTACCCATCTTGAGACCCACTGGTGGTCACGCCGTCTATCTTGATGCGAAAAACTTTTTACCGCATATCCCTCAATCTCAGTTCCCTGGAATTGCTCTCACAGTTTCACTTTATACCCATGCTGGTATTCGGGCTGTAGAAATTGGCAGTCTCATGTTTGCCCATGATGACCCTGAGTCAGGTGAAACAATCTATCCTCATCTGGAACTGGTCCGACTGGCAATTCCGCGTCGGGTTTACACCAACAGTCAGATGCAATATGTAGCAGAAAATATTATCGAGTTGTATGAGGACAGGGAAAACATTGGGGGCTATGAGATTGAATACCAGGCCCAGGTGTTACGCCACTTCACGGCACGTCTCAAGCCGCTTACTTAATAATCAATTTATCATTTAGTATACAAAACCTTCACGTCTTCCTGAGCTTGTCGAAGGACGTGAAGGTCTATTCTTTGAACTAAACTCTGCTTACTTGAGCAGCAATAGCTTTCTCGTCTGGAATTGATTCCCCGCTTGCACGCTGAGCAGATAGAGTCCGGCACTCACCGGTTTACCAGATTGATTCACACCGGCCCAGATCATTTCATGATAACCTGCTTCTTTGGATTCATGGTTCCATGACTGAATTTCTCGACCCGTCACATCCACAATTTTAATCTGAACAGCTGAGTTCTTTGCCAACTCATAGCCAATGGTTGTGGCAGGATTAAAGGGGTTGGGGAAATTCTTATGGAGGGCGAACTTTTCTATCCGAAACTTGATATCTTCCAGAACAATTGAACTGGGTGTATAGGTATCAGTATAGGGGATATCAGTGAGGCGATAGTCATAGCTAACACCAGGTTTGGCAGTTTTGTCATAATAGATATAGTCCGTCCTGGAGGTTGAGTTGCCTTGTCCCTCAAGTTTGGGGTTCTTGGTATGATCGGCAATGAGTTTCCAGTCCTCAGTACCGCTCTTGCGACGGTCAATCTGAAAGCCCAGATTCTCAGTTTCACTTTCGGTGGCCCACTTAAGAACCATTTGACCCTTATAAGCGCCTGCGTTGAAAAAAGCCAGCTCAACCGGAAGTGAGTAATCCGTATCTGCCTCGTTGGTGGCCACTACGGGTCTTATCAACCAATCAAATTCGTCAAACGCCCCCCATGTTGGCCCCCCATGCCACCCGGTGGATCTCAAATCAATTTCAGAGGTTGTTTCTTTTAATAATGAGAAAGGTGCACCTGAAGTATTGTCGATGACAAGATGATAGTCTGTCGATGCTTGAACGCGAACTCCCGCGTCTACCAAAGATACATAATTCCAGGAATATTTGCCAATATCGGTTACACTAAGTGTTACTGTGGAACCTTGCTTAACACTCGGACCTCCTTGATAATCTGACCAGATTTCAAATGAAATTGATCCACTGGATCCCACTGCTGTGTGGGTATGAAAGAATGCTCCTGATACATCTCCTTGAGTAGTGGGGGTGAACCTTACTGCTTCCTTATAGGTGTCAGCGAATGAAGTAGCACCCAGGGTATTCCAAGAGTCATAAATGTAAACATCATGGTGAATAGTGGTGGAAGTATTGATCTCTTTAGCCAAGGATTCGAAAATATTCAATTTTCCATAGCCCCATTCATCATTGGGCACAGTACCTGTGTAAGTATCACTATCAGCATTCTCTCTTAGCAGGGTCTTCACATCTGCAGCAGACAGGGAAGAATTATAATCGAGAAGCAAGGCTACTGCTCCGGAAACTGATCCTGCAGCCACACTGGTGCCTTGTTCGACATGATATTTGTCGGCAATAATTTCGTATTGAGCATATGGTGTATAGTCAGTAGAAGTAGTAGTTATGACTCCTTGACCTGGGGTCATAATATCTGGTTTTCGCACGTCTCCCTCTCGCGTGGGTCCAACGCTACTAAAATAAGAATAATCATCAGATTCGTCAGGGGACCCAAAAGAGCTAACGGCACCAGAAGATTTATTCCAGCGCCATCTGGCTGTATATGCTCCAACGGTAATGGCTGAGCTGGCTGTTCCTGGAGATGCAATTGTGGAATTATGATCACCCCCTGTCAATGTTGCTCCCATCGTACTTTGGTACATCCAGGCATGATAGGTGAAAGTAGCGTCTGAATTGTTGGTTATTTGCAATGTCCAATTGCCTTCAGCTACTTGGACTGTATCTCCACCAGCAGTCACATAATCAAAGACAACAATTTCGCTCATCCGATCTCCGTTAGTATGATCTGAATCGATGATGTTATTCATCTGAACCGCACCACTTGTAGCAGCTGAAGCTCCTTCCGGGTCCTGGCCAGCGGTACGTTGAACACCTTGGAGACCGGGGGTAACCATCGTAAATGTAGCATCTCCTCCATGGCTCAACCAGACCTCCATAAAAAAGGCATCATTACCCTTTCCATTGATTGGATAAAACGATGGTACATTTACAACAATGCTCCCCATCGACGATGGATTGATGGTACCAGTTTTATGTATCAATTCGTTGCCCGCGTTTCCAGCTGCAATCACCGCAACTCTGCCATTACCAGAAGAAGTAAAAGTGTTAACTGCCGCATCAAGCGTACTGGTACCATCATGGGCATTGCTCTGGCTTCCCAGGCTTAAATTCACCACGACGGGCTTTGAATAATAAGATGCAATCTTTTGGGCATAAGTCAGGGCGTCTTTGACCTTCGCATCTTCAAAACTTGCACTCTGGCCAGCCCTCACAACTACAATATCTGCATCAGGTGCCATACCTTTGTATTTTTTACTGGAAAGTGACGCACCATTTCCGACAGCCCCACTGGCTACTTCTGTTCCATGGCCATTTGAGTCTTCAGTACGAACAAATCCTGCAGCGCTACCATCTATTTCATCATTGATGTCCGTCTGCAAATATTCAACTCCGTAGGTCAGCCCAGGAAAGTTACTCACGTCTCGTCTTGCGGGTGAATAATCACTGGTGCTGGTCGAATCTATGGTCTGATCCCAAATCCTTAGTATACGACTAGTCGTGGGGGTGTCTGGATCACGGAAATCCAAGTGAGACCAGTCAATACCTGTATCGATTACCAGGACAATCACATCGGTACCATCATAGGCTGTGCTGCCCAAATAGGCATCATGGACTAAACCGGCTCCGGAGTGGCTTACTGCCAGATCATTCAGAGCATAAAGCAAATCCCCCTGAAAAACACTAGTTACTGCATCCAACTCAGATAATAATAACAGTTGGTCCTTGGTGACTCGAGCCGTCGAAAAACCGGGATAATCAGAATTGGTTCTTATACCGGCAACTTTGATCGCCTCAATATCCGTGCTTCGAATAGTGACAGGATATAAGACTTCCTGGGAAGGACCTTTTACTGTCCTGGCTTTTAAGGGAGATGCTTCAGAGAACTGAAATTCCCTTGAGCTTTGCTCTTCAACCACTTTTTGGAGATTAAAAGAGAGTTTTGACGTGGCTGGATTATAGATATTCTCAGAAAAAAGAATAGCTGGAATCATCAACAGAAATATGGTTTTACATATGGTATTGTTCATGGCAAAGCTCCTCGACAATATTTCCTCAAATTATAATAGCTCGGTTCCAGCAAATCAATTTAATATGGTAAATCGATCTTCTTATTATTTCTGTAATTTATGTCAAAGGTCGTGCCAGCAGCAGTGATATTTCACATGCTATTGTTTATACTGTCTTTATGTACACGATCAACACAGGTCTGGCAACCTTATTTGTTAATTAAATATTGCTCAGTTCTGAGTAATGTCGGATATTGGAGACAACATATTGCTTCTCCAACAATACAACTGAATAAGTGAATACAGGCCAGGACCATTTTTTCCAAGAGTTTCGATTTTCCATTAAAACAAAAGATATGTTCTTAAACCTCTATCTTCTTGTAGTTTTAGGCCATGTTGTTCAAACGCTTCATTCTACTCTTTTTCATCGTCAGTACATTAAGTGCTGGTGAAACACCTCTGTGGGTTTTTCTTGAGTCCGACCCCAGCTCCACACCGGTGCAATTGACCCCGCGTGCAATCGAGAGACTTCGGCAACGTGGCTCACCAAATGCTTCAGGAAATATGGCTGTCTCAGAATCTCAACTGGCACAATTACGAGCTGCAGGGTATCGAATCAGACACGCCTCACGATTCCTCAATGCAGTGAGTGTGAGCATTGAAAATGATGTTCAGCTCTCAGCACTAGAAAACTTTACTTTTGTAAAATCAACCGCTCCCGTCCGTCGTTCTCCTGCCGAAAGAGATGAAGAAACTTTTCAGACCACTTCACTTCCACGAGGATCTGCCCTGTCCTATGGAGCATCTGCTGGTCAAAACGAGATGTTGAATATTCCCCAGATCCACGATCTAGGCTATGATGGGTCCGGTGTTCTTATCGGTGTATTTGATACGGGATTCCTCACCGATCATCCCGCTTTCGAGGGAATTGATGTTGAAGCCCAATATGATTTTATCGATCAGGAGGTCGATGCCTCAGGACCAGGAGATGGACACGGAATCAATGTCCTCAGTGCCCTGGGTGGCCATTATCCCGGAGAGTTAATCGGTCCTGCCTATAAAGCCAGCTATCTCCTTGCTCGAACCGAGGATACATACAGTGAATCACGGGCTGAGGAGGACAATTGGGTGGCGGCTATGGAATGGGCTGATTCACTGGGTGTAGATATCATTAACAGCTCCCTAAGTTACTTTCAGGGTTTTGATGACCCCAATGAGGATTATCCAATATCAGCTTTGGATGGACAGACCACCATTAGTGCCCGGGCAGCCAATATTGCTGCTGCACGGGGTATTCTGGTTGTGAATTCAGCCGGGAATGAAGGCTCCGCTGCCAGTAGCATCTGGCCACCTTCTGACAGTCCCCATGTATTGTCAGTTGGCTCTGTTAATTCCCAGCAAGAAATCTCAAATTTTTCCGGTCGTGGACCAACCTATGATGGGCGCATCAAACCCAATGTAGTTGCTCAGGGTAGTCTGGTCTACATGGCTTCTGGAACGAATGGGTATATTAGAGGAAATGGAACTTCCTTTTCGGCTCCGCAAATTGCAGGACTGGCGGCCCTGCTGCTCCAAGCCCAGCCGCACCTATCCCCTGATTCAGTTATTTCTATTTTTCAGAACCATGGGGATCAGGCATCTAGTCCCGACAATTCATATGGCTGGGGTATCCCTGATCTAACAAGTCTTTTTCCCAAGTGGAAAGCTGATAACTCTAAGCATTGTCTGGTTTACCCAAATCCAGGACAAGCTGGAGAGATCCGCATGATACTCTCAGATCCAGTCTCTGCGCTGCCCGAACTGGCCATTCTCTATGATATTCAGGGAAGGGAAGTTGCGGCTCTGAGCATGACTCAGGAATCCAGACGAATCATTAAAATATCCATCCCCTCCCGTCTGGGTCTGGCAAGTCAGCTCATGATCATTTCAGTAAAATCCGGCAATAGAGTTTATGCCGGTAAATTTGTTTATCTAAATTCGTAATACTAAATATTTATACTTTTTGCAGTATCAAGCTAGAACCCACTTCTTGTGAGAACTGTCGCGTAGAATACATTTCCTGATGAGGATATTTCAATTAAATCGCCTGGTGTTGGCGATGCCTTCCCCCACTTCCAGTTGACCAACACGGAATACCAAGCAATTGATTTATATGACTATTTTCAGGATGAACCTGTCGAGCTGATTTAATATCGCAAACGAATTCTGACCAGCGATATCCTTTCGATAGCAAGGAGAATTGTTAAGGATTGAAAAAAGTTGTTACAATCTATCGATATTGTGACAATTCATCTAAAAAGGCCTGCTGCACTTTATAACCCAATGTTTGGGCCTTATCTATATGCTCAATAGCCAGTTTATATTGTCGGATCGAATAATAATTAATAGCCATGTTATTGTGGGTTCCGCTATGATTTGGATCAATAGCCAGCGCTTTATTGTAAGTTTTGATGGCTGCCTGGTAGTCGCGTAGATTCTGATACATGGCTCCCAGACCAATAAGCGCATTCAAGTAATCTGGCTTCAGGGAAATCGCCTTCTCAAAATCTACAATCGCTTCTTTATATTTCTCCTTCTGGATCAGCATGATAGCCTGATTATAGTAGTATCTTGGATCGGTACTTTTATCTGATTCTGCGGTACGTGGAGGCATCTGAACCGAAACTTTTGGTTGATCCTTCGGCATGGCAAGTCTCTTTAATTCAAACTGGGCTTCTTGTAAATCAGGTCGAATTTTGATAAGCTTTTCCAGAGTTGCAATAGCCTTGTCAATATCTCCTGTCATCTGATAAAGCTGGCTAATTCGATAATAGGCCGGTACGTATTCCGGATCCAATTGAATTGTTTTCTGATAAGACATCAGGGCAGAATCCAGTCTACCATCCCCAACATATAGACGAGCCAGGTTGAAGTGAGACATGGCCAGGTCTGGATCGATTTGAATGGCTTTTTCATAAAAAGATTGTGCACGTTTTAGCTGGCCGGCCTGCTCGAAAAGTGTCCCTAAGTTATTGTGGGCTTGACTGTTTTGAGGCTCCAGGTTTAACACTTCTTCATATGCGATGATAGCTTCTTCATTGCGATTTGCATTCATACAGAACAACCCCAAATTGAGGTTCGCTTCTATGGGATCGTCGCCTAATTCGACGACAAGCTGACAATATTTGATGGCTTCATTAAAATCACCCTGTTGGGCATAAGCGTTTGCTAGTAAGATACTGGAGTTTAACCGATTGGGAAGCTCAGGTAATTTCTCCTTGAGTACCTCTATTTGTATTTGAAGGGCGGTATCCTTAAGTGCCGCTTCCTCAAATATTTCGTAAGATTCAATAATATTGTTTTTGCTATAATCCAGCAACATCTCAATGTATTGAGCCTCCTGTTCCTCTGTTGCTTTTGAGAGATCGACCATCTCCAGGAACGGCGAATATACCGAAAGCACAAAACGTGCGAAATTAATCTGTCCTTCAACATCCAGGATCTCTCGCATGACATCAATAATCTCATCGCTAAGTGTTCGTCTTGCAGCAAGCGTTTTCTCTACAGTATCTTCAACCAGATGCATGCGTTGGGGTGCCAGAAATTCGAGAACGGGGTAATTATCAGAATGTCCTGGACCTGACCCAAAAAGTGCCGGTAGATTGTCACTCACAATAAGGCGGTACAATAACCGGGGATCTTCCACAATCAGATTTGGTGATTTTTGAAGCTGCGGCAAATTTTTGATGGCATTTTTAAGGGATAGCTGCTCAAGACCCTTAAACCCAAGCAATAAATAGTCATTGCCCCCAATAGTCGATTTCATCAACAGGCTATTTGGAAAGACCTTTGCAAAAGTTCTCCCCACCATTGAAAAAGTCGTCCAATCCATCTGATAGGATGGTAACCACTGAACAAAAACTCCATCCCAGTTCAATCTGTTTTTAACCAATTTGAAAAACTCTTCGGTAAATAAATTCGCCAAACCGGCCATCCATGGATTTGATGGTTCCGATGTAATAACATCATATGATTGATCACTCAATTCGAGATGGGCACGACCGTCTTGAATAATCACATTGGTTGTGGGGTGCGAGAGAACATCACTATTTGATTCGCTAAAGAAATGACTGGCTTCGACTACCTGTTCACTGATTTCAAGAATATCCAGTTGATCAAGATCATAGTATAGGGCTTCCCCTGCGGTGACCCCACTGGCTAGACCTAGAATCATCATACTTTTTGGTTCAGGGTGAAACAATAAAGGCAAATGAGTTAAAAGAGTTTGTGTTGCCATATCTGACTCAGTTGACGCATCCGCTTTACCGCTGTTATACAGAATGTATTGCGTTTTGCCAAAGGGATCGATGTCTTTCTCCACGGTGGTAAATCCACCAACACCATCCCCATAAAACACGACCTCTGTTCCGCTGGAATTTGGTAGAAATTCCCGGGGATGTTTAACCAGAATATCCCACCAGCTTGTTCTATCAAACAAGTCAGCAAGATTGCTGAATCGATAGTATTTGCCTGTCGCCAGTTGTTGTCTATCCCAGTTTGGGAGTAAAAGCGTGAGCAGCAATCCCAGGAAACAGATTCCAACAAAAAGTCTATTTCTTAATTTAGCCTTCTCCGGGTTAAGAAATCCAACAACAATGAGCACGGTAACAAGCTGGATGCCTATTACCAGACTCAGGCTGGTCTCTTTCCCGAGCAGGGGGATCAGAATAAAACCGGCCGAAAAGGATCCCAGTAATGCCCCAATCGTGTTAATTGCATATGCAAATCCAATAGATTTCCCCAACTGTTTTATAGAGCTGGTGTAGATCTTACCTACCAGTGGAAACGTAGCCCCCAATGCAATGGTAGGTCCCAGCAACACAAGAAACAGTAGCATGGCTTTGGCAATCGAGAGCATAATGAAATCATCTTTGAAACTATAGATCAGCTTGGCGAAGAAAAGTTGACTGTTCCCCAGGAATTGACTCACGATGAGAGCAAGAATGGCTGCACTCACCTGGGTAATGAGAAGGAGTCGGAAAGGATGCTTGCTTCGGTCAGCTAACCATCCAAAGAACATCGCTCCCAGAGCTAGACCCACAATGAAGGTAGTAAGTACAATCGTGAATGAATAAGTCGTTGGCCCAATAATTAGACCCAGCAATCTGGTCCAGATCACTTCATAGGCCATGGCGGCAAAACCTGACACGGCGAAAATTATGAGGGCGGCTACCTGATGTGAGTGGGAATAATGAATACCGCTATCTATTTCAGAAACACCAGCGACCTGTTCTGTATCTACGGTATCATTCTCACTCAAAATTGATCGTTTGGCAATCTGATTGGCTACAAAAAATGAGATCCCCCCAATCAGAAAGTTCATAACAACTGCAAATCTTAGTGTACCGTCAACTCCCCACAATTTGATTAAAAAGAAGCCACTCAAAACGGAGCCAAGCGCAGCTCCAATTGTATTGATGGCATATAACCGACCAACCCGGGCACCGAGATGACCAAGATTCGCCACATAAAATCGAATTAGAATTGGCAGGGTGGCGCCCATGAGGGTCACGGGGATTATGAAGAGGACAAAAGCTCCCAGCATGATAAAGGTGTTGAATAATAGTAAGTGACCTGAAGATTGATTGTAGATGGTGCTAAAAAATGACTGACTTGCTCCAATTACGCCTGGAAGGATGAAGGCATAAAGTCCTATACCTATTTCCAGCAGACCATATAATTGGAGAAGTTGTGAGGATTTTTGAATCCGGTCAATATATCTTCCTGCCAGGTAACTCCCCAATCCCAAGCCTCCCATGAAGACGGTGAGCACAATACTGATGGCAAAGGGAGCGGCTCCAATTACTTTGACAATCATCCTGGACCAGATGACTTCGTATAATAAACCGGTCATTCCAGAGCACAAAAAAAGCGTTAATATGATGAGACTGATAAATCTGAGGTTATAGTTTGATGGCGATTCAGTATGCTCTAGATCGGTCATTTGGGTTTCTCAATTATTATTGATTAATTGTTACTGTTAACGCTAAATAAGATAGACCTAATAGAATTGGATGCATCGGTTAATCTCAATTACCATAACTCAAATTGCACTTATGCTCTGATACCTTATCTTGTTTCAATTCTTATAAAGTGACCGACTGGCATTATCCATGCTTTGATTGATACAATATTAATAACACTCCTTGTTGAGTTCTGTAATGAAATAATTGGTGAAGATGAAACAAGCTGAAGCATACAAAAATTACAAGACGACCCGCAAAGCTATCGGTTATGTGGAGCGCCATAAAGCCAGTGCTAAAGATTATAAAAGGATTGGCTTCAAATCAGGACTGGAAGTCCATCAGCAGCTAAAAACTAAAAGCAAACTGTTTTGTCGTTGCCCGGCAGGTATCTATCATTCTGATGATGAATTTGACGCTGAAGTCATCCGTCATATGCGTCCCACATTGAGCGAGCTGGGTGAATATGATGGTACGGCCCTCATGGAATTCAAGACGCGTAAAAACATCACCTATCGACTCAATAATCAGAACGCCTGCACCTACGAAGTCGATGATACTCCCCCTTTTCACATTGATCCGGAAGCCTTGGAGATTGCTATTAAAATATCACTGCTCTCCAAGTTGAATATCGTCGGTGAAGTTCACATCACCCGCAAACAATACCTGGATGGTAGTATCCCAACCGGTTTCCAAAGGACAGCCATTCTTGGTGTTGAGGGTGAGATTCAACTTAAAAACAAGAAAGTACGTCTGATTCAACTCAGTATTGAAGAGGATTCCTGTCGTGAAATATCTGATATTGGGCATGAGCGAATTTACAAAACTGATCGGCTTGGCATGCCTCTCATCGAAACCGTAACTCACCCTGATATGACCACGCCAGATGAACTGGCAGAAGCTGCAGAATACATACGATTTTTGAATCGCAGCACTGGCAAAGTGCGTACTGGGATGGGAGCTGGTCGCGAAGATGTTAATGTGAGTTGTGCTGGTGGTAGCCGGGTTGAAATAAAAGGTGTCGCCCACAACAAATGGATCCCTGAACTCTCGCATAATGAAGCATTCCGACAGTGGGCACTTCTACATATTAAAAAGATCATTCATGAACGTAGTATTCAGCTCAACAAATGGAAAATGAGCCATAAGGAAATCGATTTATCCATGCCAGAGCTACTGGCAACGCCCCTCAGAGAAAAGCTGAACCGGAGAATGAAAGTCATCGCCATAAATCTCCCCAAGTTCCGGGGGATTCTTTCTCACTTCATGCAGCCCGGGCACAATTTTGCCCATGAGATAGGTCATCGCCTGAAGGTGATTGCCTGTATTGAACGAACCAACATGACTCATTCTGAAAGTTTTGACCCCCTCCTGAGCGATAAGGAGTTAGGCAAAATATCCAAGTGGCTGGGGGCCAAGAAAAACGATGCTCAGATCATTCTCTGGGGACCAGCAGAGGATATCCCAACTGCCCTGGAAACTGTGGAAGAGAGAGTCAGAATGGCTTTTGAAGGGGTCCCTGAAGAAACGCGGAAATCATTTTCAGATGGTACCACTATTTTTGAAAGAGTTCTCCCTGGAAGTGATCGTATGTACCCCGACACAGATTCTGCACCTATCCCACTAACAGTTGAGTTTATCGAGAGTCTTGGGAAAGATTTACCTCTGGATATTGCAGATCGCTATGCACAGATGAAAAAGTGGGGCATCCCTGAAGACACCTGGAAGTACCTCCTGAGTAAAAACATGATTCCCCTTATCGAAAATATTTGTAAGGATCATGGCTATACTCATAAGTTTATTGGTTCTTTCCTGGGACATACTTTCAAAAACATTGAGGGTAAATGTGAGTTACATAAAAACTTCTTCTATGAAAAGATCTATGAGCTGTTTCGCTATATCAAGGAGAAGAAACTGGAGCCAGGTATTGCCAAATATATGATGCCTGTGATATACGAGTTCCCAGATATGCAGTTTAGCTCCGTTCTCACCAGTATCCATTTCAGGCAACGCGACATGACTGAAATCACTGCTTCCATAGCATTCCTTTACGAAAAATACCAAGCGAACACTTCCAAACCTGAGCCGGGTGACGACATCAACTGGCTCATGGGTCAGATACATCATCAGGCCATCGGGAATGTGGCATTATCTGAGTTGCATGCTGAAATTGAGCAGAAATTAAAAGAAGAGAACCAGTCATTTCAAGAGGGACAAGAGAATGAGTGATGACATCTTTCAAGGCTACAGGGGTGCTGCTCTCGCTACACTGAAGAAATTCAGCGTGAGAGTCTGGGGTCAGGCTGAAATCCACACAACCAGGGGCACCTTTGATGGCACAGTTCTCCCCCGCTCAGAAAATGATGATGATCAGCATATCGTCTTGAAGATTCAAACCGGTTATAATATTGGTATTGATATTGTGACTATTAAAAAAATGGTTGAAACAGGGTATCAAAAAGCCAATTACAAAATTCCCGAAAAAGCTTTCCCTTATTCAGATGATAAACCAAATGTGAAACTATTTGGTACCGGTGGAACTATTGCGTCCCGTCTGGATTATCGAACGGGGGCAGTTATCCCCGCCTTTTCTCCTGGTGAGTTGTATGGTGCGGTTCCTGAGTTGGCTGATATTTGTAACATCGATACAGAAAAACTATTTGCTGTTTTTAGCGAAAATATGGGTCCTGATCAATACAAGATCCTGGCAGAAAGTATTGGTAAGGAAATTGCCAACGGTACAGATGGTATTGTGATCGGCCATGGGACAGACACCTTGCATCATACGGCAGCTGCCCTTTCCTTTATGGTTCAGGATTCGCCCATCCCCATCATTCTTGTAGGATCACAGCGCTCCTCCGATCGACCCTCTTCAGACGCAGCTCTGAATTTGATCCATGCCTCATATGCTGCCGGGCATGGTGATATCGCAGAGACGCTGGTATGCATGTTTGGTCCCACTTCTGATGAATACGGTTTTCTACATCGCGGAACTCGTGTTAGGAAAATGCATAGTTCTTACAGGTCAACCTTCCGCACCATTGGTGATACTCCAGCTGCGACGGTGACTCGTGATGGTCTCAGGATTATCAAAACGGAATACAAACATCGCCGCAAGGACAAGGAGGTAAAAATTATTCCCACCTTCAACGAGAACGTCACCATGCTCTACTACTATCCCCACATGAAGCCTGACATTGTCGATTCACTGGTTGATGCAGGATATCGGGGAATTGTTATTGTAGGAACCGGTCTTGGTCATGTCAACAAGGAGCTGTATCCAGCCCTGGAAAGAGCACGAGACAAGGGTGTTTCTGTCTTTATGACCCTCCAGACAATCTGGGGTTATGCTCACATGTTTGTCTATGATACCGGTCGTGATATGATGGCTCTGGGCGTGACCCCCCTGGGAAATATGCTGCCTGAGGTGGCCTGGGTTAAGTTGGGCTGGGCGCTCGGACAAACAGATGATCCTGATAAAATCAAAGCGATAATGCTTAGGCCGATTAATGATGATATGACTGAGCGAGAACCATATAATGGTTATCTTGTTTATCAAGGTGGCGTACCCGAGGTAGAAGGTTTTGTCCGAAAGTTCAGAAAATAAGTTTCATCTGCAGCACCTGACTTCAGTCAGGTAGTACAGAGGGACATCTATTTTGACATACCGTTTAAACGGTTTTAAGGTGTGAACTAATACATCTAACATTTACCAACTAAAGTTGACAGCTATTTTGATTGAGTTATAATAAATGATGATCCCGAATCGAAAAGAATATCTAAAGGCACTGGCTAATTCCGGTCAAAAGATCATGGGAGTGTTGCCTGCGCTCTATCCAAGAGAGCTACTCTGGGCTTTCGATATTCATGCTGCTGAAATCTGGGATCCACCCGGAGAAATTCTCCACGCCAATGCACATCTGCAGACCACCATTTGCCCCATCGTAAAAAGAAGTCTGGAGTTTATCCTCAAGGAGCCTGATATCATCAATGCGGGATATCTCTTCCCCCATACTTGTGATTCTCTGCAAAACCTGGGGACTCAGGTCAAGGATCTCATCGGTGTGTCCCTCCCTGTTTACACCTTTTACAATCCAAAGGGCAGTTTTAACAATACAACAACCAGATATTACCGGGATATCCTCCAAAATTTCCAATTATCCATGGAAGCAGTCTATGGACCTTTAGCTCCGGATAAATTCCTGGCTGCCTGTGTATTGAGCCATAAAATAGACTCACATCTAATGGCAATCCAACAAGCCCGTATGACAGATCACCTGTCTTTGAATAATGCAGAGTATTTCAAGCTCATGCGAGCTCAGGAGTACCTGCTCCCCACTGATTATTTGAGCCTGCTTGAGCAGGTAGATATTCTGGATCAACCAGGTGAATCTCCAAGAGCCCGAATGATGGTGTCAGGCATCCTGCCACCCACTCCAGAGATACTGGAGTTTCTCGATGAATTGGGGGTAAGCATCGTAGCAGATGACTTACTAGCCGGTAGTCGACGCATTCCCAAGTTTCCTATGGATGCTCCTGTGTCACCACTGGATTACTTAACTGATCGATTCTTCATCTTACCACCTTGCTCCACGCGTGGGGGTGATCTGGATGAACGCTTGCACCATCTAAGTAAACATATGAATGCAAGTCAGGCTCAAGGAATACTCTTTGATATTGTGAAATTCTGTGAACCTGAGTTATTCGATCATCGTCTTCTGGTGAAAACCCTTCGGGGAAAAAATTATCCTGTTTTAACTCTGGAAACAGAATTAGAGAACCACATCTCAGGACAAGACAAAACACGTATTGAAGCGTTTACTGAACTTCTATTTGAAATGGTTTCGCCATGAGTATCAGAGCAGAAATAAAATATAAAATCATGAAAGATTATGGAGCTCCCGCTCTCATGGCGCTTCAGGATTTCAAAAGACGGAAACCCCGTCCTATTCCGGAAGCATTTGGACCGCCCCTGGATTCCAATAAGCGCCTAAAAGAAATTCTCAGTCGTCATTATTTCCTCTCCAGATATGCTCGGGGTGTAAATAAGGTAGCCTGGGTCACCAGTGGTGCTCCCGTGGAACTCCTGCGCGCTTTTGATTTCTATACTATCTATCCGGAGAATCACTCAGCCCTGGTTGGAGCCAAAAAACAGGGTGCTGATTACTGCAGTATCGCTGAAGGGAGTGGATTTAGTCAGGATCTATGCTCCTATGCCCGTATCGATCTGGGACACATGCTGTCGGGGAAAACACCAGCTGGGAAGCTTCCCAAGCCAGATCTGCTGTTTTGTTCAAACAATATCTGTCAAACCGTCCTATACTGGTATAAAGCCATTGCCCATGAACTGAATATTCCCTTGATTCACTTTGACGCACCCTTTGTTACTACTGAGCAGACTGAAGCCGATATCAATTATATGGCTCAGCAATTACAAGATATGATTCCCATCCTCGAGCGGGTTTCAGGACGGGTCTTTTATCTAGATGTATTTGAGAACATCCTCAAGCGCTCCATGGAAACATCCCGGACATGGGGTGCTATCCTGGATGCTATGAAAGCTCAACCTGCGCCCATGACCATCTTTGATGCATTTGGTCATCTTGCTCCCATTGTTTCCCTACGCGGCTTACCTGTGGCACAAGATTACTACCATATTTTGATGGAAGAGGTCGACACTCGTGTTACACAGGGGATTGGTGCAATAAGTGATGAACGATACCGCTTAATCTGGGACAATATTGCCATCTGGTACAAAGTTCGGTTTTTAGCTACTTTTTTTGCTGAAAGAAAAATGAACTTTGTGACGGCTACTTATACCAATGCCTGGGCTGAAACTACAGGTTATCTCAATGTGAAAGATCCCTGGAACTCGATGGCCAAAACCTATGGTCAGATCATCCTCAACAACAACCTGAAACATCGGCTTGAGCTGATGAAAAAGATGATCAAGACTTACTCAGTGGATGGGATGGTCATGCATTCAACCCGAAGCTGTAAACCTTATTCTGTAGGCCAATTTGATCTACGCAAAGCCATCACTACTGATCTTGATCTACCTGCCGTTATTCTGGATGCGGACATAGCCGATGAACGGGTCTGGTCAGAGCAGCAAATCCATACTCGACTTGAAGCTTTTTGTGAAACCCTGGAAGGATCAAAACATGGCTGATCTCTATTTTGCCGGTGTGGATGTAGGCTCTCTCAGCACCGATGTATCCATTATTGACCATTCAGGAAAACTCCTGTCTGAAACTGTAATCCCCACTGGCGTAAATGGGTCTGAAGCAGCTGAGGTGGCTTTTGACTCCGCTATAAAGCTGGCGGATCTCTCAAGGGAGGTCATCACAGCAATCACTGCTACGGGTTATGGGCGTGCTTCAGTGGCTTTTGCCACGGGAAAAACGACTGAGATCAGTTGCCATGGGGTCGGGGCTCATCAACTCTTTCCCAAGACGGGAACGGTGATAGACATAGGTGGTCAGGACAGCAAAGTGATCCAAATCGACTCACATGGTCGTATGCTAGATTTTACCATGAATGATAAATGTGCCGCTGGGACAGGTCGCTTTCTTGAGGTCATGGCCAATCGTCTGGAACTAGACCTGGATGAATTGAGCAGCCCCTTGAATATCGAGGGAGAGTCAGCTCCTATCAGCAGTACCTGTACCGTATTTGCTGAGAGCGAAGTCATTTCTCTCCTGGCCAAACATACCCCACGTGAACATATCGTCCACGGTCTACAACGTTCCATTGTGAATCGAATCTGGAGTATGGTTGCCAGTATTGGCATTGAAGGCGAAGTGACCCTGACAGGAGGCGTTGCTCATAATAGGGGTCTGGTTGTGCTGTTGGAGGAGAAGTTGGGGTTGACTTTGAATATTCCTGAAAACCCGCAAACTGTGGGTGCTCTAGGGGGGGCTCATATTGCCCGTCGAGCTTACCAAAGCAGTCTCGAGCTTGGTCCAAATTAACCAATCAGGAACTTATAAGGTCAAAGGGATTAAATAGAATGAGGTGCAAAATGAAATTTAGTAAACTTATAATCCTTTTACTTATCTTTTCAGTCACTGTCCAGGCGGGACCCCGTTCAAGAAGACATCATCACAGACCTATCAGAAACTATCATCATTCCTATTATCCCCATCGCTACAACAATTACTATTCAGCATATGGATATTATCGCTATTCTTATAGACCTGTCATGGTCACCACCCAATCGACGACCACCTATCCAACTAATCTGGTTACCATCACAGCCGAAATTGTGACCGAAGATATTGTTGTCTTGAATCGTATGATGTCACGCGGTGTGATAAGTGAAAAAGACTATGAAAGAGCCAAAAAGACACTCCTCAATCGGATTGGCATGTCCATGAATCCAGATGCCCAGGAAGCCACTACTGAAGAGGTGATTGGGCAAATCGAAGCTTTGCACCAGATGCTCACCAGACAACTCCTCACAGAAAAAGAGTACAAGAAGCAAAAGAATAAGCTGCTGGCAATGATTTAGGCATAGATGATTCCTACTTTTATGCTTCAAAAGCTCCTTTTCGATTTATCATCTCAGCTAATTTATCAATATTGATCCTATTTATTTCTTGAGAAGCAGTTTCCAGGAATTAGCATGTCTGAGTAACTGGAATTCTCACAAAGGAAGCTTTCATGTATCCCTATCTCAGAACCATAAAAACCATACTCTCGGCCAAATACCGTAGCTCACTGAAGTTTGGTGATAGCAGCACTCTCAATCTCCGTGCAGGAATCTTTGATATCGATCACTATGGAGAGGTTAACAACGGCCGGCAATTGACCCTGATGGACCTGGGGCGTTATGATCTTGGAGTTCGGGGCGGATTGATGAAGCTCATCTCAGAAAAGAAATGGGGCTTTGCTGTGGGCGGTTCCAGCATTCGCTACCGTCGTAGAATAACCCTGTGGAAAAAGTTTCAATTGCACAGCGAAGTCATCGGTCATGATGGACGCTGGTTCTATTTTATGCAGAAGATGTGTCTGGGAGAAACGATCTGCTCCTCAGCACTTATTAAAGCTGGTGTTGTATCAAAAAATGGTTTGATTCCTGCTGCAGAAGTCATGCAGGAATTTCCAAATGAACATTGGAGCGGTGAATTGCCCGACTGGGTGCATGCCTGGATCGCAGCTGAAAGCCAGCGACCCTGGCCGTCAGCAAATAAAGATAAAACTTCTGCTGATTCAGTAATATCTGATACTAAATAACTCGACTTCTTCTTCTTGAAAACCCAATGTATTTCATGAATGCTATATCTGTAAAAAATAAATGTTTTGTATTTTTCAAACGTACCTTATATTCAAATATATGCAATATTTACCTGCGGTTGAAGGTCAAACCTCAATCCAGTTGTTCATGCAAGCTGCTGAGCAATGGTCAGACAAAGTCCGCTGGCGAAACCCTACCGAACACGGTTGGGAAGCCATTACATGGGATACATATAGACGCAAGGTGTCCGGGGTGGCTACATTTTTACACGGTCAGGGCTACAGCTATCCCGATAAAATAGGCATTCTGGCTGCTAACTCCCTCGAATGGATTTATTCTGCGTTGGGGGTCATGACTTCGACCGCAATTTTCGTTCCCATTTATGCCGGGAATACCATCGAACAGTCTCTATTTATGATTAATCATTCAGATATGCAGCTTCTGATCCTCGATTCAGTCGATATGGCGAATCGACTTATAGCCGCTGGATTGGAATCCACAAAGTTACGACAGCTGATTCTGCTTCAGGGCGACCCCAAAGATTGTGTGACAAGCTTGCCAATTTATTGCTTTGAAGAACTCTCACAAGCAGGAGCAACGCATACTAACAGCACTCCCGGATTGATTGAGGATCTGGCAAGAATTCCGCAATTTGATGACATTGCTTATATGATTTATACCTCGGGAACCACTGGTGATCCAAAGGGTGTACCGCTATCGCATCGAAACCTGGCAACCTCAACCAGCGACTGGTTAACGGTCAATGGCTCACTCATCCCCGAAGATGTCCTTGATATTCATTGGTTACCCAACTCTCATATCTATGGCTGGGGGGCCATAGGCCTTGGAAATCTATTTGGTTTTGAAAGTTATCTGGCCAATCCCATCAATATTCTGGAACTATTAACAGTTTTAAAACCCGACATCTTCATGAGTGTCCCGGCTTATTATGAAAAACTGTTTCTTAATGCCATCAACTGTAGCAATGATAAAGATGAACAAATTGAGAAACTGATTGAGCTGACAGGTGGAAATTTACACTTTCTATTGTCCGGGGGCGCTGGGTTAAAAACTGAGATCAAAGAATTTTTTCTGGAATCCGGTATGTGGATCACTGAGGGCTACGGTCTCAGCGAATGCTCCCCCACTTTAACCATGAACCATAAGGACGACTATCGTTTTGATTCTGTTGGCAAACGCTTTCCTTCTGTCCAATTAAAACTTGCCACAGATGGTGAAATACTGGCTAAAGGTGCAAATATTTTTAGCGGATACTACAAAGATCCAGAGGCAACCAAAGCCTGCTTCACTCCTGATGGCTGGTTCCAGACTGGAGATCTTGGCATCTGGATTGATGATCGCTTCCTGAAGATAATTGATCGTAAAAAGGATATCATCGTCACTAGTGGTGGGAAAAATATTGCCCCGCAGAATATCGAGAGAAAGTTCACCGATCACCCCGAAATAGAGCACATAGTCATTTATGGCGATGCGAAGAAATACTTGGTAGCCTTGATCACGCTAAATGAAAATTTCATCCGCCAAAAATTCCAAGCTCTTGACCCTGACACCGCCAAGTGGAAAAGCATTGTCAATCGACCTGAAGTGATCAAACTGATTCAAAAAGCTGTTGATCAGGTCAATAATACACTGCCTTCATTTGAGACGATCAAATATTTCCATATAAGTGATCAACATTTTTCACCTGCAAACGGATTATTGACTGCAGCTTTAAAGCTTCGCCGCAAAGCTGCCATCGAACAATTTCGCAGTCAGCTTGACGACCTATATATTGTCCATACGGATGCGATATCGGAAACAGTAGGATAATAATATGAATAGCATCTTATCAAAATCACGAGATCAACTTCTGAACGCATTCGGCGATGCTTATGCAGCCTTTGGTCAACCTCGGATTCGGGGTCGAATTGTAGGCTTGTTGATTTCAAGCCCTGAGCCACTATCACTGGACTCAATCGTTGAATCTCTACAGGCCAGCAAAGGTCCCGTGAGCGTGGAAACACGTCAATTAAAGGAATTCGGACTGGTGCGAAGCATTCAAAAACCTCGGGACCGGAAGGTCTATTATGAGATCACGGATCACCCAATATCTATGACAGCCCGTCGAAATCTTGCTCTAATTGGAGAGAATCAAAATATTTCGAAAACATATCTGGAGAACAAGGAGCTCGATCCAATAGTCCAACGACGTTTCCAACGCATGTTTGAATTCCATTCCCGTCTCCATAGACTGTTCAAAGAATTTATCGATGATTGGGAGGCAGTATAATGGGTTTCAGAGCTGTTTTTATTGTGATAGCGGGTCTGCTGATATCTCAGTGTAATTCGGATTCTGCTGAAAGCACTGAAGTAAAATTAGAAGGGTTAGCATTTAATCAGATGAAGTATCCATTCGAAGAACAATCATTCAATTTCAGGGGTCATAACATAGTGTATATCGATTCAGGAAGTGGTCCACCCCTAGTTTTCCTCCATGGGCAGGCTTCCGATTTATTAAACTTTGATCCAGTTTATCCGCTTTTTGTCTCGGGTAACCGGGTCATCGCTCTTGATTATCCGGGTTTTGGTAAATCTGATAAACCCGAAATCATGTTTTCAGAAGAGTTCCTGGTGGACCTCCTCGATTCCCTCTTTGATAAAGTTGATATAAAGTCAGCCAATCTCATTGGTCATAGCTATGGCGGCTATGTAAGCATGGTCTATGCATCTGCCCGCCCGGAACGGGTCAATTCCATGGTTCTGGTTAGCCCGGCAGGTATTCAGAAATTCAATTCATTCATGACTACGGCTATGCGGAGCGCATTTACCATAGAAACCATTCTTAAAACCAGTATAAAAAAGGCCATGCAGAACTATCACAACACCAGTGTGACCTGGAGCCCGGAAATGGAAACCTATGCCTTGCGCAGATTAGCCTTGTTGACAGAAGGTGGTGAAGAGTACCGGCTGTATGCGCATGCGATGGTGCAGGCCATGGAATTGATGTTGAAAACCAATGTACGTGATCGAATTGGAGCACACCAGCTTCCTACCTTGCTGTTGTGGGGGAAAGAAGATCCCTTGATTCCCTTGAAAGTTGCCGATGAAGCGCAAAAATTCATCCCTGGTGCTACACTAAAAACAATAGATGGTTGTGGTCATTTCCCAATGCTGGAACACCCTATTGAATTCCACCGTCTCGTTGAAGCATTTGTAAAGGAAACACTATGAAACGCCATGCCCGGATCATCGGGACGGGTCTCTATGCCCCTGAACGGATTATGAAGAATGCCGAGTTTTCGACAATCCTGGAGGAAGACATTGAGGAATTTGTAGGGGGAAAACTAAATATTCTTGAACGCAGGATAATGGCTGAAGATGAAAGTCCAGCGACCATGGCTGTTCAAGCTGCTCAGGCTGCCCTGGAGAAAGCAGGTTGCCAAGCCCAGGATCTTGATCTCCTCATCGTCGCCACTGATACACCTGAGACTATTTCGCCGGCAACCTGCTCGAAAGTCCAACATCTCCTGGGAGCCAAGAACGCTGGAACGTTTGATGTAAATTGTGCCTGCGCCGCCTTTGTCACCGGTGTAGATATCGCGGCAAAATACATTAGCAGTGATGACCAATACGAACATATCCTGGTGGTGGCTACTTATGGAATGACTCGCTTTCTTGATTTTCACGATAGATACACGGCCACCATTTTTGCTGATGGGGCTGGAGCAGTGGTGATGCAAGCTGGAGATCAACCAGGATTTCTGGCCTCCAAGCTCATTGCGGATGGTAGCTATCACGATTTTATGGGCATCTATGCTGGAGGAGCTCTAAATCCAATTACTCCGGAACGAATAGAGCGCGGCGAACATCTCGTGCGTTTCGTGAAAAAATTTCCTGAGGACACTAATGCCACACATTGGCCCATTCTGATTAAGGATATCCTAAACCGGATTGGCAAAACTTTATCAGATATTGATTTCGTTCTTTTTACCCAAATCAACATCAACACCATCCGAGAAGTGATGGATGAGCTAGGCCTCCCCTGGGAAAAAACCCATACTATTATGGATCACTTTGGCTATACCGGATCTGCCTGCATTCCTATGGCTCTTGATGAGGTTGCCAGGTCGAAACGAATTAAGGATGGAGACCTTGTCCTACTGGTGGGTTCCGGTGGTGGGTATGCCATGGGTGCTATTGCGCTAAACTGGTGACGTGAGGATTTTACTATGATCAAATGGATTATATTTCTGATCTATATATTTGTGACCATTTATCTGGCCTATTTGGGTAATAAAAAAACACAGTCACTAAGCAGTTATGCTGTAGGTGACAGAAAGATGAATCCCTGGATTGTAGCCTTTGCGCTAGCAGCCAGTATGACCAGCACGGCCACATTTATAATTAATCCAGGTATCGTCTATGCATTTGGTCTATCTGCAATTATGGGTTACGGTGTGGCGGCAGGACTAGGATTATTCTCTGGAATCATCATCCTGTCCAAGGGCTTTCGAAAAGCTGGCTGGCGTTCACAATCCTTAACAGTACCCCAGTGGATTGGCGAGCGGTTCCAGGATCAGCGTTTTACAGTATTCTTTGCCCTGGTCAATCTTCTGCTCATTGCGATGGTGGTTCTCATTTCTTATGGTTCGGCCATGCTCATCGATTTCACTCTCGGAATTCATAATATATTTCCAGATTATCATTTTGAGATCACCCTCCTTTTTGTGATCCTATTTGTATTTACCTATACCAGTTTTGGTGGAACCTTTGCCCATGCCTATACCAATACGATACAGGGTGGAATCATGTTTACTGTGGCTATCGTTCTGGTGATTTCAGGTATTCCTTATTTTAAGGCAGGCTTGTTCAACGCCCTCAGCGCCGAGAATCCAGTATTGACTGAGATTATCAATCCTCAGAGTCTCTTTTTTCGAAATTTCTTTGAAGTTTTCCTGGCAAATTTCATCGTGGGATTTGCCCTGGCTGTCCAACCCCATTTTCTGATCAAAGCTGTATATGTGAAGGATAAGCGTGATGTGAACAAGTACCTCACTATTGCTGTCCTCATGGGATTTATTTTCTCGTTGGTGCTCCTGGTTGGCCTTTTCGCTCGGGTAAAATTCGGTCCGCAGTATATGGCAAATGTGGACCAGGTGGCTTCCATCTATATCCTACAATCATTTTCACCTGTCATAGGCGTATTTATCTCAATCGCTATTCTAGCAGCAGCCATGTCCACTTTGGATGGAATATTGGTAGCCCTATCAGCTATTATCGCAAATGATCTTTACCTGGTTTTGGCCCGGAAACATTTGAAGGATAAGAGTTCAGAGCAACGCTTAAGTCAGGCTTTGAGGGTTGGAAGATTCAGCATGATAGGTTTGGCGGGTCTCACTCTGGTGCTCAGTTTACTCCAGCATTATTTCAAGGAATTCTCTGTGGCAGTATTTGCTCAAACCTGGGTTTATGCACTTTTCAACGCCACCTTCATCCCACTTCTATTCGGTATGTTCTCCAAGGCTATGAATAAGCAATGGATTCTGGCGGCTTCCCTCTTATCAATCATGACTCATATAGTTTTCAGGTATGGCGAATTCAGTATACTAACCACTGCGGACTATATCAATCCTGGGCTCACTTCCGCTTACGGAATCATCGTTGGGCTCCTGGTGATGGGATTATATTACCTCATACGATTGTTCAAAACCAACCACCTCGCTACTGAGCAGGGATAAGCAATATTTATGGATAATACGAATCAATCGACATCTCTGGGCATGTGGGAATGATTCGCCTGATTGCCCAGATTAGCCTTTCATTGCTGCTGTTAAGTAGCTCCTTCGCTCAACAAGCTGGCAAAATCATGGGGCAGATTGCGGAATTTGAGACAAATCAACCATTAGTGGGTGCGAACGTGATTCTCGTAGGCACAAACTACGGAGCCGCTGCAGATGTTAATGGAGATTTCATTATCATAAATCTTCCTGCTGGTATTTACGAGATGAAAGTCATGATGATAGGCTACACATCTACAGTAGTTTACAATATAGAAGTGGCTCACGGACTGACCACTCGCATGGATATAACTCTGGCTTCTGAGGCACTGGAAGGCAAAGAGGTGACGATATATGCCTCCAAACCTCTGATCCAAAAAGATATTACTTATTCCTCTCATTTCGTCAATGCAGAACAGATTGAATCTTTACCAGTAGATGACTACAAGGGAATTCTGGCCATGAATCCCGGATTCACTCGAGACGCCAAAGGATTTCACCTGCGGGGTGGCAGGGCTGGCGAAGTCAAATTCCAGGTTGATGGAGTAACTCTCCAAGAACCGAATTATGGAACAGCTTTCTCCGGAATGTCTGTATTGGCCCTCAATAATCGATCCCTCTCTGAAATTGCCATTCAGAGCGGTGGCTTTAATGCTGAATATGGAAATGCGCTTTCGGGAGTAGTTGAGATCCACACCAAGGTCGGCAATCCAGATCATTATGAATTCTCCTTTGATGTTGAATCGGAGCTGAATGTTGATGAGGGTCGTCCAATTCCAGAACTATTGCTGGAGCGAAAACGCTCAGATACGTATTTGCTCTACGGGGATGAATATTATCAGGATCAAACAAACTACAATTACTCAACTGGTCATCGGCGTTATCGATTTAATCTGGGTGGTCCACTACCACTCAGCCAGGGTGGAACCTTCAATACAAGTGTCCAGTACACCGGCGCTGAAAACGGCATACTTAATCGTGAAAACACCCATGACAATTACTCTGAATTGGTGCTTAATGGAAAGATACGTTGGCAAATATTTAATAATGCCAGCCTCACCATGAGTGTGGGACGTACAGAACGAGAATATGATCTTTTTGATGTCCGCAGGAAGTTTATCCCGGAGACCTTTCAGCACAGGATCAGCAATGTTGATCAGTTTTCTGTGGTACTGAACCAGCCTCTGACAAACAAATTATTCCACAACCTGACATTTGGTGCTGGCCGGACTTACTACAGAGCTGCCCAATCAGGAAAATGGTGGGATATCACAAAAAATGAACAATGGAATATAAAAAATGTGGATGTTGATAATCCTGAGGCAATTGATATTGGTTTTGTTTATAAGGACTCAACATTATTCATTATTGATGGTGACAACAACCTCTTCCGGGAGGAGGATCTAAAAAATCTACTGCTGAAATGGAATATGACCTATCAGCTTAATAAATTTCATGAATTTAAGTGGGGCACTGAGTTGAATATATGGGATCTATTCTACCAAGCCGTGCTAGCATACCGTGGTTTCCCCTTCACCTTTGCCCACGGGATCGATGAATCTGATATGCGCTTACCCTCGATTCAACCCAAGTTGGGTGCCATTTTCTTGCAGGATAAAATCGAGTTTGAAGGTTTTATAATGAATGCAGGTTTACGATATGAAGTTTTTGATCCCGATGCATCATTGCCTTCTGACCCCTACCGTCCCTATCTGGATCCGGGAAATATTGGTCCCGATTTGACAGATGGTGAATACTGGCTGGGACCCGATGGGGATATTCCCACACCGAATCCTGATGCACCCTGGAAGAAAGCACAGGTAAAACATTTCTTTAGTCCCAGAATAGGAGTTTCACATCCTATCACTGACAAAAGTGTATTCCATTTTACCTATGGATACTTCTATCAAATACCGGATTGGTATCTCTTATACCGCAATTATAACTACTCCTATGACATTCTGGCCCTGTATGGCAATCCAGATCTGAATCCAGAAAAAACCATTTCGTACGAGATCGGTTTAAAACAGGTGCTGCCAGGAGATTTTGTTTTCGATATGACTGCTTTTTACAAGGACATATCCAATCTTGTTGAAACAACAGTAATCAACAGTCTGAATGATCCCGATTTCCTGGAAATTGCTGAAGCTGATGAGTCGGTGATCCGTTTACCGACCCTTTACATGAACAATAGTGTGGCCTGGGGAACTGTAAAAGGGTTGGAGTTTTCGTTGGTAAAAAGACCGGCACCCACCGGGGGGCTGAGTGCGATTTTATCATATTCCTTTATGATAGCCAGAGGCAAGACTTCGGATTATCATGATGGATTCTTAAGGCAATTCAGTCGCGGGCAGCTGGAACCCGTTCAGCAATTCTATCTGAACTGGGATCAACGGCATACTTTCGCCGCCAACCTGGATTATCGATTCAGGGACCACTCTGGAATCACATTAACATATAATTATGGCTCTGGTTATCCATACACTGGCTATCAGGAATCACTTTTGCCAGTTGAAAACAACCAACGTTTGCCAGCCACTACGACTACCGATCTGAAAGCCAATAAAGTGTTTAGCGTGGGTCCTGTAAATATGAATGTATATATCTTTATCATGAACTTATTTGACAATGTGAATATTATGAATTTTGATAATGGCGAAAATCGTAGGATTCCAGTTGTCAATCACCTGCTGGATTACCCCGAGGAATACCAGGGACCACTGGACGACCCCTTTGTTTTTGGTCCTCATCGGGAGATCAGAATGGGGATGAATATTGATTTCTAGGCAACAGCATAAGTTTTATTTTCGATTCGAGAACAGGATCTCTGCAAGTCTGTGTCATGTTTTAGTGTACATAATGGTCCTATCAGGTCTGTCATCGATTATGATACAGGATGTCAGGGCAGCCAGCGAAGGCAGGATTGAAGTTGGCAAGCTTTGGATTGGTCCAACAATCACTAATTATGGTTATATGGGAGCTTTTGAATACCCTGGTGGTGCACAAGATTTCTACATCCTTGAGCAATCAAATTTCTTCTCATGTGTTAACGGACCTGATACTCTTGTGCTATATGGTGGTACCTTGGGAAATGAACTCGATTATAGCTGGCAGAATGCGGATGGTCTTTTTGAATCATGGCAGGATGAGGGTGATGGAGTTAACCAACTAAATTTAACAGCAACATCAAATTTTGGGCAATTTGCGCTGGGATCACTCTCCGTAGAGGTCACTAGCAGAATCCGTGCGTACAATCATCCAGATTATGATGACATGGTAGTTATTTCCCACCGCTTTACTAATACAGGCAGCAGTGATTTAACAGATCTATATTATGGTTCACACTTGCCTGTAGATGCAGGTGCCAGTGGGATCAGTTACAAGGATCTTGATGATTATGCTGCATATCACAGCGCTACTGGTTTCACATACATGTATGATGATGATGGCGATGATGGATTATCACCCTATCTGTGCGGACAGGTTTTGTTGGGAACCGACTTGGGGTCAGGGCTGGATCTTTCTCAGAGTTGGACCACAGCACATTATTACCAAATGGTCAATCCCATAACAGGTCGGCAGGATATGATCCGGAAAATCAAAAGCGGTATTACTACGGCAACCGGTAGCCCGGGTCCCTGGAGTATTGTGAACGCCGTTGGTTCTTTTGAACTACAAGCTGGCGCATCCATGGAATTTGTAATGGCTGTCATATATGGTGAAGGTCTTGAGGAATCTCTGCAGAACCTTGAATCTATTCGCTCCCTGGCCGCGAATGGTTTTACGATCCCAGAATCTGAAAGTCCTCCAGCTGCACCTGAAATAGAGGATATCAATGTCTCTAGTCGCGTGGTGGAACTAAATTGGAATAATTCGGCTGCCCAAGCTTTAGATTTCAAATCCTATCGTCTTTACAAAAGTGACGTCTCTCCCATCGGTCCCTGGGAAGTGTTGGTTGATACCAGCAATACCACATATGTTGATATTGGGAGATCGGGATTTCCTCTATACTATTCCATAACCAGCATTGACCAATCTGGAAATGAAAGTGGGAAATGGGGCCGACTCAACCGCACTCTGGATGCTGTCCGGCCTGTAGGAAAAGCGGTCACAAAAATAGACGAGGTGATAGTGGTTCCCAATCCATATCGAGGTGGTGCCAACTGGGAATCACTTGACTATGAGAATCGCATCTATTTCACCCAATTACCTGCTGAGTGCACAATTTACATTCATAGCTTTGCCGGTGATCTGGTTGCCAGAATAGATCATATAGGCTCTGGGTGGGCAGACTGGGACCTGCTATCATTGAATCGGCAGTCAGTTGCCAGTGGGTTGTATTTGTTTCGGGTAGTCACACCTCAAGGCGATGAATCGAACGGAAAATTTGTCGTGATTAAGGGTGAGCGATGATACTCAAATTTGAAATTAACCTGATCAGGAAGCTGGCGATCCTTATTTGCTGTTCATCATTTCTCTACGCTCAATCCAGTTTCAATAAGGTAGGAACTTCAGGTGCATTGTTCCTTAATCTCCCTGCTGGCGCTGTGGCACAAGGTATGGGCAAAGCTTATTCAGGCATGGAACAGGGAGCCTCTGCGACATTCTGGAATCCAGCTTTGCTAGGTTGGGAGGAATCCACTGAGACATTTATAAGTTATTCGAGTTGGCTAATTGATATTCACCACCAGGCTGCGGCTGTGAGCTTCCCGCTTGGAGGGCTTGGTGTAGGAATTAGCCAGCGCCTGGTCACGACTGCTCCCATGACGGAAACAACCACTTTACAACCGAGGGGTACAGGTGAAAGCTTCCGCTACCAGGATCTGGCTTTAGGATTATCTATCTCCAGGGCATTCTCCGATCGGTTTGCTCTTGGTGGAACAGTTAAATACATTCGAGAATCTGTGGCTGATCTTTATACCCAGGGAATGGCTATAGATATAGGTTCTTTCTATTGGGTCGGTTATCGTGACCTCCGCTTCTATATGGTATTACGCAATTTTGGACCCGACCTGGTATTTGATGGCACTTTCTTGGACACTCGCGTGAAAGGTAATCTCAAAGAGGAAGTTGAACTTTCTTATGGAGAAGTAGGTTTGCCAGTATCATTCAGTCTGGGTACAGCTGGTTCAGTCTGGCATTCCGGCTCCCACTCGCTACTGTTGGCTTTTGAAGCCAATCACCCTTCAGACTACAGTCCGCGATTGCATATTGGAGCCGAATATAAATATGGAAATCATCTCAAAATCAGAAGTGGATATGGGTTAAACTATGAGCAAGAATCATGGTCATTGGGATGTGGAATAATGGCAAAAAATATATTCATCGATTTCGCATATTCAGCAATGCAGGATTTTTCAGGTATTCTATCCTACTCAATGCGATACGCGCTACCCTAAGGAGGTCTTAATTGAAAAAAATTATTCTACTTTCGCTTATCCTGCTACTCTCTTGTGAAGAGGACGCTGAAGAGGTAGTAGCAATTGATGTCATTGCAGTGACACCTCTCCAATCAGTGATAGCTGTTGGTCAGACCGTACAGTTTGCCGGAGAAGCCTTAAATATTGATCTCGATCCGGTTACTGGTGTTGAATTCACCTGGTATTCATCTGATCCGACCGCCGTTCAAGTCGATGATAATGGTCTGGCTACGGGTTTGGCCATGGCACAAGGTGTCGTGATAACTGCCCAGGCTGAAGGTGTTGAAAGTAATGATGCAGTCCTTCATGTAGCCGGCGATCCAGACCAGATTGAACTCGACTATTCTTCAGAAGCAGTCGTAGTTGGACAGTCGATCACGTTAGCTGGTACTATTATAGATGCTCTGGGGACCACCATCCCTGGGCTGGGCATCTCAAATTGGATCTCAGCCGACGAATCATTGTTGTTGGCTGCTGCTAGTGGTGAATTGACTGGCGTATCCAAGGGAGAAACAACTGTGCGTGCTATGCAGGGAAACCTGGAGAGTGATCCCATTCGGATATACATTTGGGATATAGCCTTCACAGAGGATTTTAGCTCGGTGGATACGACTACGATTGGAGACTATTATTTCACGGGAAATAATGGAATGATTTGGCAGATCAATAAAGAATTGGAGTCTGACACTTCGGCGGCTGGTCCTCCAACTGGCCGACCCGCTATTGTGGATGATAATGGAAATCCTGTATTACGTCTCAAAGAACCTAGTAATGCCTATTTCACCAATCGACAACTCCTGATAATGACCTATGGGGGCACGACCTATGATTCAGAATATGGGTGGCCTACTGGTGACGGCATGCTTACAAATTCAAATTTTAGAATTCAAATGCGGATAAAGGGTATGGACGATCCAGTAGCCAGCACTACTGCTGAATCTCTGGTGATTTTCACACAGTACTACTCAGGCGCTGCCAGTCCTTATTATCTGGTATATGGACCGGGACGTAACCGGGTATCTGCATGGTTTGGTGCAGCACTTGCACCTGAAGCATCCATCCCAGCCTGGGGAGCCATGCCTGCGATAACTTACGATCAATGGTTCAATCTGGTGCTGGAGGTCTTCGATGGGACCATGCGTACCGAAATATTCAGTGGCGCTGAGCCCACTGGCAATTGGGATTACAGCTATACTATCCCGGACTGGACCGGAACTGAAGAATCAATCCCAGGGCTATGGTTTGGAGCTTTCCTGGTAGATGAATACTATGCGGATGATATCAAATACTATGCGCCCTAGCCTAATTTTTCTTATGTTCATGATCATGGGCTGCACAGATCCTGAGACCGACAAAATAACTGACCGGGCCCTTCTTCCTGAGTCATTCCCCGATGATTTTACTATTCCCATGGACGCCGACTCTGGAGATCCCGTTACTGGTTGGGGCGGTGGTTGGGGCGAAGTAACACATACACCTATCGTCTTCGTGCATGGAAATGGGCACACTGCGGATAATTGGATCCCCATGGCCACTTACTTTGCTGAAGATGGTTACACCTGGAATGAACTATGGGCGGTAGGCTATCTGGGTGCAGTGGTTTCTGAGGACTTATTCAATACTAATGAAGGGAACTGGGAAGAAATCGATCAATTCGTTTCTGAGGTTCTTGCCTATACACAATCTGAAAAAGTAAATATCATTGCCCATTCACTGGGTGTGACCATATCCCGGACCTGGTTAAAGTACAGTGACGATTATGATCAGGTTGAGAATTTTGTGGGTATTGCAGGAGCAAATCATGGTGTGAACTTTTGCGGTCCCAACCAGCAATCTGGATTGTGTGGCGAACTCGGACATCCCGAGGCGGATTTTTTGCAGTGGCTTAATGAGGACGATGAGACCCCGCACAGTGAAACCCTCCAGTGGATAACTATATATTCCGGTACTGATCTAGATGTCTTCTTCCCGTCCAACGCGTTGATGAATGACAACAATGTCAACGATTTGCGGAACAGCCCCATTCTTGATGGAGCAGACAATATTCAGTTCAGTAGTCTTAACCATATCAATCTAGGAACAGCCGAGTCGGTGTACGACACCCTCTCGCATTACATAGATAAACAATAACCAAACAAGGAGAAAGACATGCGAAAAACACTTTACCTCTTATTCGTTGTGTTGTTGGCAATGAGCGTCTTCACATTCATTGGCTGCGAAGATGATGACGATGAAGAGCTGACAGTAGCCGAACAACTCGTGGGCGTTTGGGTTGCAAATGCCACCACAGGCGACCTGGGTAACACCACTGGTTCAAGCGGTTCGCTGGCTGGAGCTGGCTGGACTACTTATCAGTTAACATTGAACGCAGACTTAACTTATGCTGTAGAAGGTGCCAACCCTTTCGATCTGGTTGACTACGGTGGGGACGGTGATGGAACTATCCATTACAGCGGTACCTATACCATTGACGATTCTCAGGATCCCATCTGGATAGATCTTACGTGTACAGCAAGTGATCTAGAATTGTTCTTCACAACCAATGCCGCTTTGCAGCCTATGCAACCCGGTATCATCAGCTTGAACGCTGATGCCGACCAACTGATGATCCAGTATGGTTCATTAGCTTATTCCGTTCCCAGACCAACAGCCTTTATGACTGATCCAGGGACATTGATTAAGCAATAAACAGTAAGGCTCGCAAAAAGAGAGCTTCCAGATCGGAAGCTCTCTTTTTCTCTACTGAAAATAATCCACTAAAGCATAAGGGATAAGAAAATATGCTTCGATTGAAGGACAGAGTCGCCGTAATTACTGGTGCAGGTCGTGGAATAGGACGTGCAACAGCCATCAAGTTTGCTGCTGAAGGTGCCCAGGTTGTAATAGCCGACTATGATGAAACATCTGCTCTGGAGACTCAGGAAATAATTGAGAAAGAATCAGGTAGTGCCGTATTCCACTTCGTGAATGTTGCTGAATATGAGACGGTTCAAGAATTGTTTCGCTATATAAAAGAAAAATTTAATAGGCTGGATATCCTTGTAAACAATGCAGGAATTCTCAGGGATGCCACTCTGAAGAAAATGGAGCTGGATCAATTTGATGATGTCATCCAGGTAAACCTGCGTGGTGTCTATTTGTGTACACAACTAGCAGCGAAAGTAATGCGGGAGCAGGGATCTGGAGTTATTCTGAGTGCCTCCTCAGTGGTAGCACACTATGGTAATTTTGGCCAAACCAATTACGTAGCTTCAAAAGCTGGCGTCATTGGTATGACCCGAGTTTGGGCTCGTGAATTAGCCAAGGATGGTATCCGTGTGAATGCTGTTGCTCCGGGGTTTATTCAAACTGATATGACAGCTGGAATACCGGATAAAGTTCTGCAAATGATGGCTGACAAAGTTCCGATGAAGCGAATGGGCACGGCTGAGGAGATTGCAAATGCCTATTGTTTTCTAGCCTCCGATGAAGCCTCGTATATTAATGGCACGGTTTTAAATGTTGATGGTGGAGTTGTTATCTAGGTAGCAACTTCAGCAAGTAGCCAGATACAATAATACACGATTCGTCTTTATAGAATTTTCATAATTATAAATCCACCAACGAGGAGAATCTGGGGTGAAAGTACCAGAGGAGCTAATTACCAATTTAAAACATCTGCATGACTATTTGTCAAAATGACAAAGAATTGGGGATAACAGATGAAGGGTGGCTTAGCAAGTATTCTTAAAGCATAGTATATGCACTGACAGGGATGTTTTCTTGCGAGTAAGAAGGATTGGGTCTAGTCGAAAAATTTGTGGAAAAGACGAGACGCTTTAACCGGTCGATGAAGCTTGATTATCTCTGGTGATGCCTGCAGCAATCCTTTTGTTACATCAACACTGATAGTGTAGGCACCCTTCTCATCATCCAAAGAATTACCCGGATCTAGATAATCCCAATACTTTTTTACTATAAAATAGTAGTCACCACTGTCCAGACAGGTCCACACTAATTTTGGGTCAACATTGGTAGAGGCCTGATCATCATTATAGGCTATAAGACTATCGGTAGAATACAGAGATAATGTTAAATCAATATCAGTCCCTATGGCTGCTTCAGCTTCAATGATATATACGGTACCCCCCAGAGCATCAAATATAAAAAAATCATCATCATCACAGACAGCCGAATAGTGAGTCTGAAAAGCACCCGCAGCAGAAATTCTGCTGGCCAAACTCAAGCTGCTGTCTGGTTCATATTCGTCATTCGTTAGGAATAGCGGATCTGTCCATGCTGGGGGAGGAAAATCATATTCAAATCCAGCCAGAACCATCACGTCGTCGTCGTTATAGAGCGTAAGCTGCTCATTATTATTGCTATAATCCAGGTACGTATTATCTGTAAAAACAATTGATGTATCAGTTACCATATCAATGACCCTGGCGTCCAGACTGAAGGTTGAATCACATAAATTTGCATCATTCACATAGGACAATAAATTGTCAGCGGTGATATCAATAATCCAGGCTTCTTCAATCGGTAAAGTGCTATAATCAGTATAGATCCCATCAACGGTTGTATTTTCAACAATATAGATACCTAGAATATCTGATGAATAATCAATGGTAGCATCTTCACAGGCTACCATGACGAGTCCCAGAAACAATAAGCATCCCCTGTTAAGCCATTGATTCAATGCTGATCCCTTTCAATTATGCGAGCTTGTAAAAACTATTTGACCGAGGAACACATGCAATAACTATTGTGAACTTTATATGCAATGGCTCAAATGCATAGCTGTCACAAAAAGAAAGAGACTGCTCAAAGAACAGCCTCTTTCATAAAATTTATTCGAGCTTGCTCTAATTAAAAAGGAGTTCGCTTAATCTGATCTTTTTTTCAGGCCTGGCTCTTTTTATCTCTGGCACTACTATCGGTTTTACTAGGGCTGAACTCTCAATCACAGATACTGAATAGTTACCAATATCGTCATCCCAGAACCCCTCTATGACAAAATAGTAGTCACCAGAAGTCTGGCAGGTCCAATACAGACTGGGATTGAAATCCGTACCACCATCATCATCAGAATCCACCAGCATACCATTCCCCTGATATAAAGCGAGTGTCAGATCCAGGAATTGATCAAGGGGAGAAGTGGTCTCCATGATGTAAGAAACACCTGCTGTAGCAGAAAACATGAAGTAATCCTCGTCTCCACAGGCTCCCATAAAATGGTTCTGGATGGTTCCACCAGCTGCAATTGAAGTAGCTGTGGCAGTTTCATTATTCGGTTCGTAAGTATCATTGGTCAAAAGAGAGGGATCCGTCCATGATGCAGGTGGAACCGTTCCGTTATAAAAACTGCCAGAATGATGACATCACCGTCCTCAACCAATCTGAGTTTACCACCTATGATGCTATATTCAGTCTCCGATCCATCTGCAAAAAGGATGGCTGTTTCTGTAACACCATCAATTTCGTCAGATTCTTCGCTATAAGTATCATCACAGTGGTCTTCATCGTTCTCGTAGGTAATCGCCTCATCACGAGTGATCTTCACCAGCATGGCGCCCTCAAGTGGTAAATCAGTAAAATCCAGGGTTTCACCCATAAATTCTATTGATTCAAGGATATAGGTGTTGATTATATCAGCCGCATAGTCTGGTGTTTCTTCTTCACAGCTTAAGACAAACAGTGCTATTGGCATTATTATCAATAGCTTAAGTAAATTGTTCATGACTTTCCCCTATTCATTAATAATTCATTTTGGGATTCTCGCAAAAATGTATCTGAAAATTTAGGGCCTGCAAGCGGGAATACCGCCATGATATCATTAGTGAGTGTGCTTGTCAAACAAATCGGGCTTTATATCAGCTTTGTCGTTTTCAGGACAGAAGCGTATCCAGAGAAAAGTTACCCTGTCAGCAGAATTAAAAACTCGTTGAAAGGAGTTAATTTTGAAATTGAATAATTTGATCGCCATGACTATCACTATTCTCCCACTGTTGAGTTGGGCCAATATCACCATCACTGAAGCAAACGGTAGCTTTGAAGGTTTGGGGCATGCCCGAACCCATGATTTTCCTGTTGAAGCTCGGATTTTCACGGTTTCAGTTAGCGACGCTGACACCAGTGGAAATCGGACAGTCAACGTGGAGGTCTCTGTGAATGATCTTCATACTGGAAATGCTATGCGTGACACACATATGCGTATGTCAGTTTTAGACCGCAAAAAGCATCCTCTCATAACCTTTAAATCCGATGTGAATTTACCAGAACTAAAGGATGGTGCTGTATCGTTGGCTGGAAATCTCCAAGTAAATGGAATTACAAAACCCTTTACATTGATGTTGGATTTGAAACAGTCAGCAGGAAAATGGAATGCTACTGGCAGTTTCCTCATTGTACCCACGGATTTTGACCTCCCGCTGGTTGGGATGGGACCCATGAAAGTTTTAGATAAGGTTAATCTGAACCTGGATGTCAGTTTCTAGCGGTAGTTTCTGTTGCATTTTTCCTCTGCAAGATCGAAAGCACCCTGTTTTTAATACTAATTCAGGGTGCTTTTGTTAAGTTCAACCACCAATCAATCATAATAAGAAACAAGAATATTTAAGGCTTTGAAGCAGTTATGAACAATTCAGGGGAAATACAGGATTTAAGAACACAACTTATTGCAAAATACACAGCGGTTCGAAAATTTACTGAACAGCTTTGTGAGCCACTGGGAAAGGAAGATTTTGTGGTTCAATCCATGCCGGATGTGAGCCCAACACGCTGGCACCTTGCCCATACTTCCTGGTTTTTTGAGACCTTCATCCTCAAGCCAGAACTTAGTGGCTATGAGACCCCCAATGAGCTTTATAATTATCTGTTCAATTCATATTACAATGCAGTTGGAGAGCAATTTCCCCGTCCCGAAAGAGGGCACTTGAGCCGTCCTACTGTTGATGAAGTATTTACATATCGTCACCATGTTGACCATGAAATAATCCGTCTTTTTGAGTCCCTGGATGAGCATAAAATCTCCAGCCTTGAATCCGTTTTTGTTTTAGGACTTCACCATGAACAACAGCACCAGGAATTGATGCTCACTGATATCAAGCATGTCTTTTTTCAAAATCCGATCTACCCTGCCTACGTGATGATTGAACAACCAAAGATCACTGATAATTATCAAGAGCTTAGTTGGACGGCTTTTGAGGGTGGACAGATTCAGCACGGATTCTCTGGTAGCGAGTTCAGTTTTGATAATGAAACACCCCGACATGATGTTCTCCTCCAACCTTTTGAATTAGGTAGCCGGTTGGTAACAAACCGGGAGTATCTATCATTTATTAAAGATGGTGGATACAGTCAGGCAGCTCTCTGGTTATCGGATGGATGGGCCTTGATCAATCAAGAATCTTGGATTGCCCCCCTCTATTGGATTCACCAAGAAAATCAATGGTTTGAGTTTACACTATCAGGACTTGTCCCATTAAATCTTGACAGCCCTGTCACTCACCTCAGTTTTTATGAAGCTGATGCCTACGCAAATTGGTGTGGAGCGCGTCTTCCCAGTGAGATTGAGTGGGAGCATGCCGCACAGAGTCTCCAGATTGAGGGCAACTTCGTCCAGACACAACTCTTTCATCCTGCACCAGCAGAACCTACTGCAGGATCACAATTGAGTCAGATGTTTGGAGATGTCTGGGAGTGGACTCGCAGCCCCTACTCTCCCTACCATGGATTTAAATCTGCCAGTGGTGCTGTGGGCGAATACAATGGGAAATTTATGTCCAGCCAGATGGTTTTACGGGGAGGTTCGTGTGTCAGCAGCAGCGACCACCTGCGATCCACCTACCGGAATTTCTTTTATCCCCATTCACGTTGGCAATTCATGGGAGTTCGTCTCGCCCGAGATGTGTAGATGACCTAAAATCAATGTACCTTCATTTGCAAATATTGGAATTACTGTGAGCATAATAGATACCAACTGGAAACAACTGATACAGATCAAAGATGATCGACTATTTGAAGCACGTGGGCAACTGCACCAGGCCGTCCAACTCCTGACTGCTGCAGGAATATCTTTTGTAGAACATAAGGCTGATGATAGCCATACGTCTCTGCTATGGGATTCCCCGGCCAGCATGTTATTAAGTCAACCCTTTGGACCTGGCCACAAATTTCAGATCGGTCTAACGCTTCAGAATCTTAGCTGTCAAGTACTTCATAATCATGAATCATTATTAGAATTGAAATTAAACGGAACACTCCTGAAGCAAGTTGCTGCCGATTTACAATTCTTTCTGGAAGACCATGGGCTCCCAAAGTCTGTCTTCACCATGAAAAGACATTTTGAATTACCTGACTATCCCACTCGTTGGTCAATCCCGTTTGACACATCGGATCAGGCAGCCTTTGACCAATTATCCTCAGCCTATTCCAATGCCTATCTGCAGCTTGAGGCAATTGCTAAAAAAGATGATAGGGCAGGAAGTGTAGCGACCTGGCCCCACCATTTTGACATGGCCATTTTGGTCACTCCTGGTGAGGAAAAATCTATTGGCATAGGCATGTCGCCTGGTGACACCAGCTATACTGCCCCTTACTATTATGTAAATGTCTGGCCCTATCCTGCAAAAGATCAAATTATAGATCTGCCCCTGACTTTTGGAAAATGGCATACCGAAGGTTGGACCGGTATGGTCTTAACTCTGGCTCAAATTGTTAAGGAGGATACACCCGAAGCGCAAAAATCAATGGTGGAAACATTTCTAGACAAGGCCATTCAACACGCTGAAAGCATCGCAGGAGTTAGTCGCTAGCTCACATGATTCAACTAAAGGATATAAGTAAAAGCTTTAACGGTCATGAGGTCATTCATGACCTCTCCATAGAAATACCTCAAGGGGAAACCGTTGTTCTCATTGGTCCCAGCGGCTGTGGGAAATCAACATTGCTGAGGCTCATGGTCGGCTTATTGTGGCCTGAGAAGGGCAATATCTCACTTTTTCAAGAGAAATTATCCAAGGGTAACGTTGAAAAATTGCGTCAGCAGGTGGGATTTGTACTCCAGGATGGGGGTCTTTTCCCTCACATGACCGCTGTTCAAAATATGCGTCTTATGGCAGATTTTTTACAGCATGATCCCCAAAAAACAGAGCAACGCATTGCTGAATTATGTGATTTGACTCATATTTCTACAGACCTGTTAAAACGCTACCCCTCGGAACTTTCCGGGGGCCAGGTTCAACGGGTTGCCCTTATGCGCGCCCTCATGTTGGATCCCCAGATTTTGTTTTTGGATGAACCCCTGGGAGCCCTGGACCCACTAAATAGAGTAAGTTTGCAGGAGGAGATGAAGACCATCTTTAGTCAACTCGGGAAAACCGTCGTTCTGGTGACCCACGATATGGGTGAAGCAGCCTCTCTGGCTAACTTGATTGTGATAATGAAGGATGGATATATACTTCAATATGATACCCTTTCAAATCTTTCGTCACACCCTGCGGATCCTTTTGTTACCCAATTTATCAATGCACAGCGTAAACCCTGGCAGCAGCTGGAAGATCAGATCAAATGAAGAAACTGATTCTTTATCTAAGCCTGAGCCTATCCTTTCTGGCCATCGCCTCACTACAGGCTGAATCAGCTTCAGAAATCAGGATTGGATCTAAGAAATTTACCGAGTCAGTGATATTAAGCGAGGTCATTACCCAACACCTCCAGAACAAAGGCTTAACTGCCTCTCATAAGGATCAGCTTGGTGGCACTCGTTTGCTCTGGAAAGCACTGGTTCAGGGAGAGTTGGATATCTATCCCGATTATACCGGTACGATTATATATGAGATTCTTCAAGGTGAGGATATTTCTTCAGATGCAGATATTAAGGCGGCACTTGCTCGGCACGGGGTGAGCATGACTGCTCCTCTTGGTTTTAATAATACTTACGCCCTTGGGATTACACCTTCTACAGCTATAAAGTTCTCGTTGGAAAAAATCAGCGATTTACGCCAATATCCTGAGCTCCGATTTGGGTTTACCAATGAATTTATGGATCGCGAAGATGGGTGGCCCAGCCTCAGGGATCATTATAAACTACCCCAGACGGCAGTGCGCGGTCTAGATCATGATCTGGCATACAAGGGCTTAGAGGCCGGCTCCATTGACCTGATTGATCTTTATTCCACTGATGCAGAAATCGCCTATTATCAATTGCGTGTTCTCGAAGATGATAGGAGATACTTCCCTGATTACCGAGCCGTAATACTGTATCGTACTGAGCTGATAGATCGTATCCCTGAGATTCACACCTATCTTACACAGTTTGGTGGTATCATTTCTGAAGCTGAGATGATCAAGATGAATTCTGATGTCAAGTTGGAGGGTCGCAGTGAAGCTGAAGTGGCTCAGAGTTTCTTGAATATCAAATTTAACACGCTCTCTAAGATAGAAATCTCAACAAGACTGGACAGATTGATCAGGACCACATCAGAACATTTATTTCTGGTCTGCCTGTCTCTGGGGGCTGCCATTCTGGTGGCTATCCCCCTGGGTATTTGGGGTGCCCGGAATGCCACCCTGGGTCAGGTTATTCTCAGTATTGTGGGTATTATCCAGACAATACCTTCCTTGGCACTCCTGGTATTTATGATTCCCCTGCTGGGCATCGGTGGACCACCTGCCCTCGTAGCATTATTTCTATACAGTCTGCTGCCCATTGTACGAAATACTTTGAGTGGCTTGACTGGGCTTCCCATTGATGTACAGGAATCAGCCCGCGCCCTGGGTCTTCCGGCTTCTGCCCGACTTAGATTAATCGAACTCCCCCTGGCTGCTCGTTCGATTCTGGCAGGCATAAAAACTTCAGCTGTTATTAATGTCGGTACAGCAACCTTAGGTGCCTTGATTGGCGCTGGAGGATATGGACAACCCATACTCACTGGCATCAGGCTGGATGATACCGGTCTCATTCTCGAAGGTGCTATCCCGGCTGCTGTTCTAGCCCTTCTCGTTCAATGGAGCTTTGATTTTGCTGAACGTACTTTTCTCTCACCTGGATTACAAATGAAACAGGAATCTAACTCATGACTGAAACGCGCCACTCACCCCAGATTATCAAGCCTGCAGATCAAATTGAAAATCCTACCATGGCTTTCGCCAAGGACGTGCTCAAAGGATTAAACAATACACCTAAACGCTTATCTTCCGTCTATTTCTATGATGAACGTGGATCCCAGATATTTGAAGATATTTGTGAGTTGGAAGAATATTACCTCACGCGCAAAGAGACTGAAATTCTTCAGCGATCCGCAGCAGAAATCATCTCAAAACTACCCATGAACACCCATCTCGTGGAATTAGGAAGTGGCAACTCAACCAAAACAAGAATATTGCTGGAAGCTGCTATGGCACGCTTTGGAACTACACAATACTCACCCATTGATGTATCAGCTGAAATCCTGACTGATACGGTAAACGACCTTAACCAGCGCTATCCGCAGCTTCACTTGGAAGCCGTAGCTGGCCGCTACGAATTTGGTATGGAGTATATCTTAAAAAATAGCACAACATCCAGTTGCATTATGTGGTTAGGCTCCAGTATTGGGAATTTGACACGCGTTGAGGCGGCCCAATTTTTAAGAGAAGTCCACAAGAATATTGGGGCTCAGGATAGCTTGTTATTGGGTATTGACCTCCGCAAGGGACCAGAGATTCTGGAACCTGCCTATGATGATGCCAAAGGTGTCACTGCTGATTTTAATCTGAATCTGCTGGATCGCCTCAACAACGAATTGGGTGGTACATTTGAGCGAAAGAATTTCCACCACCAGGCCATTTACAATGTAGAAGAAGGACGCATTGAAATGTATCTGGTGAGCGATATCGATCAGGAAGTTGAAATAAAAAATATCGGTGTAAGGATCTCATTCAAAAAGGATGAGAAGATATTAACTGAATATTCATATAAGTATTCACACAGTGAAATTAATGCTTTGGCCGAAGCCTCTGGCTTTTTTCTTGAACAGCAATGGTTGGATAATGAGGGCTGGTTCAGCCTGAATTGTTTTAAACCCCAAAATACTGCGCTTGAATTGCGCACCCTGTGAAGGAGCAGCAAATGAAAGCTATTTGGAATGATAAAGTTATTGCTGAAAGTGACAATACCATAGTCATCGAGGGCAATCACTATTTCCCCGTCAGCTCTGTAGACCCAGCCTATCTGAGAGATAGTCAAACCCACACCGTCTGCCACTGGAAAGGAACTGCCAGCTATTACCATATTGAAGTAGACGGAATGGATAATCAGGATGCCGCCTGGTATTACCCCGACCCATCAGATGCTGCTCAACCCATCAAAGACCATATCGCCTTTTGGAAGGGTGTCGAAGTTCTCCCTTAAGTCCTCAGCTGATTGGATAATACTTGCACAGCTTTCAATCATCCCTAAAATATGAGCACGCTTTAATAATTGTACAAAGGTCTTATTGAATTACTCCATCAATGTTTTTCTATTGGTGAAAAAAGATTACAGGGCGTGGGTTTTTAAAGCAAATAATTGCGAGGATCAATTCGCAGATCAATCATAATAAAAAGGAAAGCAGTATGAAAAAAGTGTCGTTTAGTGTTTTATTTGTTTTGTTAAGCGTTGGCTTGTTTGCAGGTCTCCCTGTTGGTCAGAATGTTCCTCTCTTAGAACTCTCCGGTGATGATGGTGGTAGAGTCGACGATACAGCCTGGAGCAGCAGTGAGCTCGTCGGAAAAGTTTGGGTGATTGTCCATGCTGATCCTGATGAAAGTGAAACGAATAATGCCGCCACAGAAGCTCTAAAGGCTGAAGATTATCCAAAGGATGTCTACGGCTCAGTTGCCCTGATAAATATGGCCGCAACATGGAAACCAAATTTTGCTATCAACCTCATTCTTTCTGGAAAACAGGAAGACTATCCCAGTACTGTCTATGTAAGAGACAATGACAATATGGTCGGTGAAAAATGGGGCTTGGCAGATGACTCAAATAACATGGTTGTGATTGATCCAACTGGAAAAGTTATCTTTAGTGTTGATGGTCAGGTTTCTGATAATGACATCAAAAAAATGATCGCTATGATCAATGCTGAAATTGAATTATTGAGAAATCCTCCTCCTCCAGTCGTAGAAGAAGTAGAAGAAGTAGAAGAAGCTGAAGAAGTCGTGGAAGAGACTGAGGCAACTGAATAGGTGAGTTCAAGCGCTAAGAGTTATAAAAAGACCATCCTCAAGAGGGTGGTCTTTTTTTTGATATCTACCAGTTAATTCCTGCTGGGCAGGTAACCCAAATACATAGTTTGGGAGGTAACTTTTTCTCGTTTTTCAAGTAACTGAATAAGGTGCCCATGAAAATTGGATCCCAGGTGTGACCCGTCACACCGTGCACATCTCTCATCGTTCTGATACGTTCATTTAAGCCTGGCTTCCTTCCAACATTTAAAACATTTCGGATATCAATTTACAGGTGGATTAAAAAGCGTTGTCACCCTGATTACACTTTATGGACTTTCACCAGTGACAAATGAGTACATACTTTGCACTGTGATTTCTCTGTTGAGTCGTATATCTTTATGTACCATCAACAGTCCTAGGGATGCACGGAATGGGAACACCATGAACATCGAAGCAAACAGCAATAAAAACAAATTGTCTCTTGTTTGGGATCAATCATTCTCAGTTGGGGCACCTATTTTAGACTCACAGCACAAATCTTTATTTGAAATAATGAATCGACTGCAAGGTGCTAGCGAATCAGATGCAGAAAAGGATCTACTCCTTAACATCATTAATGATTTATATGATTACAGCACCACTCATTTTCGTGATGAGGAAGCGCTGTTAAAGAAAAAGCAGTCACCTCTCCTGGTTGAGCAGCAAACCCAGCATGCCATCTTTCTTGATTATGTGATAGAGCTTGAAGCCAAGGTCAGAGCTGGCTCAACGACTGTTAACGAAGCTATTCTTACCTTTTTGAGAGTATGGTGGGAAGAACATATTCTGAAGATTGATATGCAGTACCAGAAGCTTTTTATAAATAATTAAAAATATCGTTTGTGATTAAATGAATGATCGTTTATTATAGAGCGTGAGAGTAAAAGACGAAATAAAGCAAGACGCTGTAATCGAAGCCACTGTGGCTCTGGTAAATGAGATTGGATTTGTATCCAGCTCTGTTTCAAAAATCGCGAAGCGAGCTGGAGTTTCACCTGCAACCATCTATATATATTTCAAAAATAAAGAAGATCTTCTGGTATCTACGTATATCCAGATTAAAACCTGTCTAGCGCAAGCCATTATGGAAAACTTCGATGCTAACCTACCAGTTAGAGATGCGCTACTCCAGGCTGGTACCAATCTATATGCCTATATATCATCTCATTCAGAGTTATTCTACTTCACTGAACAGTTCGCGAATTCACCTTACGCAGATTTGGTTAATCGCGATGAGATCGAGATACAATTCAAACCTCTTTTCGATCTAATCCAGTATGGTGTAGATCAAAAGATCATAAAAGACGCCCCTTTTGAACTGCTCTTTGCCCATCTTTACCTCCCTATATTCAGTCTGGTTAATCCCAGGATGCATCCAGACTTCAAGGCAACCCCGGAAAACATTGAGCTTTCCATGAACATGGCCTGGGACGCCATCAAACTATAAAAAAATTTTACAGGATAACTGAATGAATATTCGTTTAAAACACATAATCAAAAGGCTGGGGAAGATCGCAATTGCACTGATGCTGGTCCTCACTGGTTTCGTTTTTATCATCAACTCCGTCTTGTCGGCGGCTCAATATGAACAAGGAGACAATCCTTTGAATAAAATCCAGGCTTCCCCTCAGTATAAGGATGGGAAATTCACCAATCCACTTCCCTGGGATGAGAGTCCATCCTTTGGGATGTTTAAAAAATACATATTCGGTAAAGAACAGCGTTCTCCAAAAGACATCCTTCCTCAAAGTCAGATTGATCTGAATCTTTTAGAATCAACTGATAGTTCTTACTTGAAAGTCACCAATGCTGGACATTCTTCACTCCTGATTCATATGGATGGCTATCGCATTCTGACTGATCCTGTTTATGAAGCCAAAATCACACCCGTGGGTCCTACCCGCTTTAACAAGGAAGTCCCAATCGATCCTACAGAGTTGAAAGACATAGATGTGGTTGTTATTTCCCACAATCATTATGATCACCTCAACAAATACTCAATCAAAATGATTCATAAGGAAGTTGCCCGATTTGTGGTGCCCCTGGGTGTAGGAGCCCAACTTGAGAAATGGGGAGTTTCCAGAGAGAAGATTACCGAATTGGACTGGTGGGATTCTTACGAATATGATGACAAGCTTACCATAACCTCAACGCCCAGCCAGCACTTTTCAGGACGTGGTCTCACCGATCGCAACAAAACCCTGTGGGCCTCCTATGTAATTACCACTCTGGATCACAATATCTACTTCAGTGGCGACTCCGGCTATTTTGATGGCTTTAAAACTATCGGTGAAAAATATGGACCCTTTGACATCGCCTTTATGGAATGTGGAGCCTATAACAAGGCGTGGACATATGTACACATGTTCCCAGAGGAGACGGTTCAAGCCTCTCTCGATCTGAAAGCCCATTTTGTCTGGCCCATTCACTGGGGTACCTTTAATCTCGCGTTCCATGATTGGTTTGACCCCATGAAAAGGGTCACTCTGGCTGCCGACGCCAAAGGAGTAAGACTATTAACACCCATTTTTGGACAAGTCGTTGAGTATCCTGGCAGAATGCAAACTGAAAAATGGTGGGATCCCTATCTCCCTGAATTAAATCCTGAACCGTCAGCCGGGTCAACGCCCCAGTTAGAAACCCCATAAGCAATCTGAGGAAATCATGTCAATAAAAGCAATAATTACCGGCTCCACAGGAATGGTTGGCGAAGGTGTACTTCATGAGAGTCTGAAGCATCCCGATATTGAATCCGTCCTGGTGATCAATCGTAGTAGTTGTGGTGTTGAGCATCCCAAACTAACAGAAATTATCCATAGCGATTTTTCGGACTTCTCCACAATTGAAAGCAAGCTCTCCGGATACAATGCTGCATTTCTTTGCATGGGGATTACTTCTCTCGGTATTAGCGAGGAGAAGTACAGTGCCATCACCCATGATATGACTCTGGCTCTGGCCACGCCGCTTGCTAAACTCAACCCAGAGATGACATTATGCTATGTCTCAGGGTTGGGTACTGATTCAACTGAAAGTGGTCGCAATATGTGGGTAAGAGTGAAAGGCAGAACCGAGAATGACCTTCTCAAACTACCCTTGAAACAGTCATATATGTTTCGCCCTGGATATATTCAACCTACTCCAGGACTAAAAAACACTTATACAGCCTACAAAGTGCTCAATTATATATCACCCGTTCTGAGGAAGCTTTTTCCAAAATATGTCTCTTCACTCGAGGAGATTGGGCTGGCAATGATACAAGTTGTAAAAGAAGGCGCTGAGAATCGACACGTGGAAGTGCTGGATATCGTTGCTCTGGCAAACACACAATTAAATAAAGGGAAATCCCGTGACAAAATGGACAACTGATAATATTCCTGACCAGTCAGGGCGCATAGCTATAATAACTGGGAGTAACAGTGGAATTGGTTTTGAGGCTGCCAAAGCGCTTGCTGAGAAAGGAACTGAAGTGATTCTGGCAGTACGTAGCCAGGCAAAGGGCGATGCTGCGATGGCCAGCATCCTCGCCGAGCTCCCCAACGCCAAACTTCAAGTCCGTCTTTTAGATCTTGCTGATTTGGCTTCTGTTAAATCCTTCGCAGAGCAGTTTAACGCAGATTTCGAGCATCTCGACTTGCTGATCAATAATGCAGGAATCATGGTTCCGCCCTACAATAAAACTGTGGATGGTTTTGAATCACAGTTTGGCACCAACCACCTCGGACATTTCGCCCTCACCGCTCAACTATACGATCTTATCAAATCAACACCTGATAGCCGTATTGTGAATGTCAGTAGTAATGCCCACAAAATGGGAAAGCTTAGCTTTGATGACCTCGCCTGGGATAATCGGCGTTATTTTCCCTGGAAAGCTTATGGTGACAGCAAAATAGCCAATCTCTATTTCACCTACGAGTTAGCTCGGAAGATTCAAACTGCCAATGGCACCGTCATGGTTACAGCTGCCCATCCTGGACTGACAGCCAGCAACCTTGCCAAAGGAGCTGGTGTAAGATTTTTCAATAGCATTTTTGCTCAAAGCGGATCCATGGGGACCTTGCCTACGCTCATGGCCGCAACAGAGCCAACAGCAAAAACCGGAAATTATTTTGGCCCCTCCAAACTGGCCGAATGGCGGGGATACCCCAAATTGGTTTCATCCAACCGGCTTTCCCATGATGCCGATATTGCAGCCAAGCTTTGGGAGATTTCCGAGGAGCTTACCGGACAAAAATTTCAAGTCTGATCGAGGATTGGTAAACCTGACCGCTTATTACTGTTCCAACTTGTAACGTTCAGGCCCGTTTCGCCTCCAATTAAGGCTGAGCAGAGTAAAAAATTTAAACGCATTTCAATCTTGAAGCCTTTTTATTCGGCTTTATATTGGCGCCGCTAAAAAATAAATGATTATGGAGAAATTTTTAGAATGACCAAGCATGTATTCCAAACTGAAGTAAATGAGTTACTTCACTTAATTATTCACTCACTTTATTCACATAAAGAGATTTTCCTGCGTGAACTCGTGTCCAATGCATCAGATGCTCTGGATAAATTAAAATATTTGACCCTTACTGAAGACAAGTTCAAGAAAATATCCTTTGATCCAAAAATTGATATTGTCTTCAATGACTCCTCAGATGGTCGTTCCATTACTATTTCAGATTCTGGAATAGGTATGAATGAGGAAGACCTCATTGAACACCTCGGAACCATCGCCCGCTCAGGCACCAAGAATTTCCTGGGGAAACTCACCGGGGATGCCAAAAAGGACTCCAACTTGATTGGACAGTTCGGTGTTGGCTTTTACTCCTGTTTTATGGTGGCTGACCAGGTAGAAGTAATTACCCGCAAGGCAGGTGAAAAAGACGCCTATCGTTGGGTCAGTGATGGCAAGACTGGTTTTGAATTAGACAAAACTGAAAAGAAAGAGCCTGGCACTGAAATCACCCTGCATCTCAATGATGAAGGCAAGGAATATGCAAATCGCTGGTCCATTACAGAGATTTTGAAAAAGTATTCAAATCATATCGCTTTCCCAATCTACCTCAGCTATGAAGAGAGTACATTCGATGGAGAAGGTGATGACAAAAAAGAGATCAAAGAGCAAAAGACTGAACAGGTCAATGATGCCACCGCCTTCTGGAAAAAACCAAAATCCGGGCTGAAGAAAAAAGACTACAATGAGTTCTACAAAACCTTTAGCAATGATTTCCAGGACCCCGCCTTGCATGTCCACACACAAGCAGAGGGTGCCATGGATTACACGACGCTATTCTTCGTCCCTGAAAAGGCACCACAAGACCTTTTCTATGCGGATTATAAACCAGGCGTGAAACTATATGTCAAGCGCGTGTTTATCACTGATGATGAAAAAGAACTTCTACCAACTTATTTACGCTTCGTAAAGGGAATTATTGATTCTGAGGATTTGCCCCTGAATGTGAGTCGTGAGATTCTTCAGCAAAACCGTATCCTGGACAACATTCGCAAAGCGTCGGTTAAGAAGCTTCTAAAATCTTTCCAGACCCTTGCCAAAAAAGACAAGGAATACATCAAGTTTTACGAGGAATTTGGCCGTCCGCTGAAGGAAGGTTACTACCAGGATCATGACAATCGTGAGCTGCTTGAAAAACTGGTTCGTTTTAAATCAACCAAAGCAGATGGCTATACCACATTGGAAGATTATGTGAGTCGCATGCCAGAAGATCAGAAGGGCATCTATTACATCACCGGTGATAATGAAGCTACCCTGCGACGTTCACCCCTCATTGAAATGTACACCAAGAAAGACATTGAAGTCTTGATTGCTGATGATGAGATTGATGAAATTATAATACCCGGTGCTGCTAAATATGGTGATCACGACTTCAAGTCAGTCAATCGCAGCAATGCAGGAGATGAGCTTAAGAAGGATGAAGATGAGCCAGATGACGAGACCCTCGAAAAGGAAGTCAAACCCTTTATCAAAAAGGTTAAAAAGGTTCTCGGAGATAAGGTCAAAGATGTGAAGGTCTCTTCTCGTCTGACCGATTCCCCTTCAGTCCTCGTGGCCGATGCAGATGACCCCACCTTCCAGATGCAGGAAATGATGCGCGCCATGGGTCAGGCAGGCATGCCTGATGCCAAGCCTATCCTTGAGATCAACCTGGATCATCCCATCTTGAAGAAGATGAAGGGCATGCGCAAATCCAAGGATTTCGACAACGCGGCCGAGCTGCTTTATGAACAAGCCCTTTTACTGGAAGGCATGAAGCTGGAAAATCCGGCTGATTTTGTCAAACGACTGAATGAGGTTCTGACAAAAGCTTTGTAGGCAATTCTATCCCCTCAACTCCGTTCGGAGTGACGTGGGCAAGCATATAAAACAGCCTCCAAGAATGGAGGCTGTTTTATATATGGCTGGTTAACTGTTTCAATCAACTTCGTAAAAGCCGCCTTGATCATTTTATGATGAGATATAAATCTTACCCTTCTCATAATCCACTGTAGTCTTGTGTTGACTCAAGAATTCGTAGCCTAGCAATCCATCTATTTCAATAGAGTGGTTATAGGTCAAGTCTGCAAATATGAAGTCCTGCTTCTTATAGGTAACATCGCCGACTTTATAGGCATCTAGCTTGACCTGTTTATTGATGGACTCGACTTTATCAGCTCCAGAAAGTCCAGTTGTCCCAAGATATTTATAATATGGACTAAGGGGCTCATCCCACTTTTTGAATAACATGGCTTCTTCGGCTCCACAATCCAGAGCAACCCTCAGTTTTTTCTTTCCAATTTCAATCCCAAATACGGGCATATTATCCAACATTTCTATATCAACGACATGGCTCATTTCATCTTGAGTAAAGCTATTTGAAGCATTAGAGTACAAGGTTATTTCCTGTTTTGAATAATCATACTCTACTACATATCTTTTGAGGAATTCAGCTCCGATCAAGCCTTTGATTTCAACACCTGTCTTTTCCTCTAAATGGGATAAATCATAGAGTAAGGCTGAAATGGATGCCAGTTCTGTATCCTGCCAGATGAAATTATTAGCATCAACAACACGAATTCCCTCAAGGGAGCCATTCACACCTTGAGCCCCATGATCCATGGGCTTGGCACGATCTTCCAAACCAGGGAAATATCTTGAATTAAGCATAAAGGTTACCGCTCCAGAGTCTACAATATAGGTTCCCCGAACTCCTTCTACCTCTGCTTCAACAGTAATCAACCGGCCAGCCAATTCAAAATCAGCCACCATTTTGGATGGAATGTTATCCTCTGGACTGCTATAAAAGGGAATTGTATGCGACTTCTGGGCAGGCTCATGTCCCCCCATGGCGATTTCCACAATTTGGGCACGTTCGATCTTATAATCTGAGGTTAGAATCACTTCCTTGAGAACGGTTTCATCCCTGGATACAAATTCCGCAGTAACCACATAATTTGACCCCTCAAGTTTCACATCGGTGATATTGATAGCGCTGGTTTTTTGGGGATATTGAGCCACAATTTGACTCATAATCATACGGCCCATTTCTCCATCATACCCATTAAATGCAAAGTCAACAGCAATCAGGGGTTCAATTTCCTCAAAATCATGCTCATTCAGCGCAATTTTCAAATGATCAAGGGTTGCCTGGATACTCGCACCCGTTTCACTGTGTTGCTCTTTGCACGCAGTCATAGCCAGGGAAAAGATTACCAGGATTAAAGACATGAGTTGTTTCATTTTAATTCTCCTTTGGTTTTGTGTTCGTGTCAGCCATAGTTTAGCTGAGAACTGAACCTGAATCGACTCAGCCTATAGGATGCGACCACAAGCTCAGCTGTGAGGAGAATCAGATATTACGAAGGGTTTTTTTGTACTGGGTGGGGGTTTGACCAGTATGGTTTTTAAAGATACGATTGAAGGTGGATTTTGATCCAAAGCCACAATCGTGGGCGATGGACAGGAGTGAGTATATCTCGTTTTTAGGATCCAGCATTTTCTGCTTTACTTCCTTAACCCGGTAGCTATTGACAAAATCGAAAAAATTTTGCTGGCAGAGTTCATTGATAATCTGTGATAAGTGATTAACTGAGATTTTTAACTGAGTCGCCACATCTGGTAAGGTTAGTTGATCATTCAAATGGGGCTTACCACTCTCCATGTAAGCCTGTAATTGAGATAATACCTTACTGGCTTCGGGTTCTTTAAGACTGGATTTCTTGTATTTTTTTTCATCTGAAATAGTATCTGTTTGCTTCTCTTCTGTCTCACTCTGGGCTAGTTCACCATCTAAGTGCTCTCTATCAGAAAAGATGGTGGTTTGTTTCAATCCAAAGTAGCCAATGGCGTAAACAAAAATTGTGATGGCGATGAATATCAAATGTCTCACATCATGATTTTCACCAACGCCCCCTATTTTCAGACTTATATACACTAGAATAACAATAAGCCACACCATACCCATTCCGTAAATCAGATAGCGTAACCAGTTCAAATTTATTTTATCCACAGTCGAATAATTATTCAAAATCCTTTGACGAAAAGTATTCAATAAAAGGTAGGACCAGATTACGTAGAGAGGCACAGATCCTAATAAAACGATATTGAACAACTCCGGCTGATCAAATAGATAGATGGTAATAAATCCACTTTGAGTTGAGTTCATATAGCCGACCAACCGGATAAGTTGATAGGTTATATAAAGCAGGAATGGACCAAAATGGATATAATCCACACGCCGTAATTTGCCAGTCTGTTTGGTCAGTGTAAGGACATACAGGAATAAAAAGGGACCCTGTAGATATGGAAAACCTGCATTCATGTTTTTGAGCATTAACAAGTATGGATGATCCGAGGCACTTACAAAATTGATGGATAAATGCAACCCGATCAAGCCGAGCCAAACACCCAGAATAAGGTCGGATAGCTGTTTTTTCTTTTTACCAAAAAGGAGCATGGCCAGGAAAAACGCTTGAATTGCTGCCAGTAGGAGAACGGTATTCATTGATACCAGTCTAACCTGAGGAATTATCTTTTGGAACTAATTTATCCAATGATACTTGCAAACGAGCCATTCGATTGCTTCGTCACTACATTACCAAAACCAAAATTTATGAAATTAGTGTGATCTGTGATTATAGAAATGTTGAAGTGGTCGATGTAGGACTCGAACCTACGACCTCCCGGATGTGAACCGAGCGCTCTAACCAGCTGAGCCAATCGACCAGTATTTTCTCGCGTACCCTTCGAGCGCCTCAGGGAGACGCGTCTTAAAAAAGCGATGAGAATATAAGTGGATCAAAGGCTTACGCAAATGGCTATCAGAGGAGCTCTATCCAGGCTGACCTGATCATCTCGATGGCCAGGGCAACCAGCAAAAGTCCCATGACACGACTCATGATCTCTAAGCCCTGCTCACCCAGAAATTTTTTGATGTAGCGTGCATAGTACATGGCCAGCCAAAAAATGAAAAGATTTAGCAACATGGCCAAAAGAGGCACCCAAAATCCATATTTAGAAACCAGGATAATTATGGCTGTAATTGCTCCTGGACCTGCAATCAAAGGTGTGGCCATGGGAATGACGATATCCTTGGAATAATCCTTATCGTCACCCAGAGTGACGCCCAGAACATACAATAATCCCAGGGAAAGCAGAATGAGCCCGCCCCCCACCTGGAAGGAGAACATTGTGATTCCAAAAAAATCTAGAACCCCTTCACCTACAAAAACAAAAATAGTGAGTAGAATGAGTGACACACGGGTCGCTCGGTGGGCACTTCGTTTTGCACGATCTTCGGGGTAATCCTTGGTCAATGTCATAAATACTGGTAATCCGCCAAAGGGATCCATAATGACCAACAGGGTCACAAAAGCATGCATGAAAGCATTAAAATCCAGAGTCATTCCCTACCCTCCCAGGCAGTTCTGATGGCATCAACGGCCAACTTTATCATTACCGCAGGAATCCCGGTCTGCATATAGGCTTCTCCCAGGTGATGTAATAATACAAAGTTCAATTGTGAGTTCGCTACCTTTTTATCCAGACGGGTTGCCAGTTCAATGGCTTCTGGGTTTAAAGACTTTTGTGGAAACTCCAGGGGAATTCTTCTCAGCATAGCCGACAGTTTATCCCAATCTTCTAGCGATAAATCACCGACCTGATTGGAAAGCCATCCTGCACCGTACATGCCAAGGATGACAGCTTCACCATGTCTGACCACACCATATCCAAGCGTGGATTCAATAGCATGACCGAGAGTATGTCCAAAATTCAGAATGCGTCGTAAATCCGCTTCCTTCTCATCTGCTTCAACCACTTCAGCTTTTAGCTCGCAACTTCGGGCTATGGCTTGAATGAGGATATCAGTGGACTCAGCCGCCAGACATTCATCCATATGGTCAACGAGGAACTCAAGATAGCTCGTATCTCGAATGACACCCATCTTTAACATTTCTGCGTATCCTGAGATACGATCACGTGGCTGCATGGTTTCCAGAGTTTTCACATCCATGACGACTAAATCAGGTTGATAAAAGCTACCGATCAGGTTTTTACCACTACTATGATTGACGCCTGTCTTACCCCCTACAGCGGCATCTACCATAGACAGCAACGTTGTTGGGATATGGACCAATTTGACCCCACGATAGAGAATGCTGGCGACAAAACCACCCAGATCAGTGACCACACCACCTCCCAGGGTAAGGATGGTTCCAGAGCGTTCCATGCCCTGGGCAATCAAAGCGGACATCACCTGTTCTGCCGAGGCCAGGGTTTTATATTCCTCCCCTTCAGGGATCAAGATCGTTCGAGTTACAAAGGCAGCCTGGCTAAGGGCCTCACGAATTGATCCACCATAGAGTTCATTGACCGTAGCATTGCTAATTATTCCTATAGGTCCCGAGGCACCAATACTCGAGAGTAGCCCTGCCACCGAGTCCAGCAGATTCTGCCCCACACGAATCTCGTAGGCTCCAGTCTTGTGGGTCATTGTAAGGGTTGATGAATCAGACATGGTAGCTTTCCAGTTTCTCAAGTATTTCATGGGTGATAATATCTGGAGCTCGTTGACCTGTATTTATGTGAAGCGACGCAGCTTCGGCATAGCCAACTTGGCGATTATCCAAAATTTCCTGCAATTTTTTAATCGTATCCTTGCATTCATTTAACAGGGGACGATGATCAGAATGCTCCAAGCGAGCTGCAGCTTCTTCAGGAGATACATCCAGCCAGATAGTTAGATGATCTTTCAGGTACTCCACGTTTTCGGGTCTGGTAATAATGCCTCCACCACAAGGTATGATAGCATCATTCAGTGAAGCTGTTTCCATGAGAACCTGAGCTTCATAGTCACGAAATCCATCCTCCCCCTGTGCTTCAAAAATGGATGGGATGTCATTTCCTGCAAATTTTTCAATTTCTTGATCAATATCCAGCAATTGCCAGCTGAGTGCATCAGCCAAAAGTCGGCCGACGGTACTTTTACCTGCACCCATCAAGCCAATCAAGTATACTTTACTAATGCTCATCATTTAATCCCCTCCGACCACTCTACACTCCTGTGGCGGCGATGTGTGCTTTGACCTGCTCTAACGAGTCTCCACCAAACTTTTCAAGGATAGCATCAGTCAAAACCAGAGCCATCATGGCTTCACCAATTACGGAAGCAGCTGGTACAGCACAGGCATCGGTTCTCTCCTTATGGGCGATTCCCGGTTCATGGGTTTTGATATCCACTGATCTTAAAGGTTTTGCCAGGGTTGGGATCGGCTTCATGGTGACTTGAACCTGAATCAGTTCACCATTTGACATACCACCTTCTATACCCCCTGCATGATTTGTGGCTCTACCAATAGTGTCATTTTCTTTAATTATTTCATCATGAACCTGAGATCCAGTAGCTTCACTGACATCCAGCCCATCTCCAATACTTACGGATTTCATAGCATTGATTGACATCATAGCGGCAGCCAGACGGGCATCCAGCTTGCGATCCCAATGAGTATAAGAACCTAGACCAGGCGGAAGTCCCGCTGCTAGCACTTCAAAAACACCGCCCACCGAATCACCCTCTTTGCGGGTCACATCGATATGCTGAATCATTGCACTGGTGGCTTCCTTATCCAAACACCTCACATCTGAGGCATCTGCGATTTTATTCATATCCTTATGTAGTTGCACTGGTTTTGAAGTGGTTTTGATAGGACCTATCTGTAAAACATGGCTGAATATCTCAACACCCAATTCATTTAAGAAGGCGCGGCAAACTGCTCCCAGGGCGACCCGCATGGCTGTTTCACGTGCAGATGACCGCTCCAGAACATTGCGAATATCACTAAAACCGAATTTTTGGGTTCCAGCCAGATCAGCATGGCCTGGACGGGGAAGAGTTACCTCGGGAACAGGATTCGATGGTGCTTCGTGTGACATTTTATCCTGTTTCCAGTTTTCCCAATCCTGATTCTGAATCCAGAGTGCTATGGGAGATCCCAAGGTATACCCATGACGCAAGCCGCTGGTTATTTCAGCATGGTCCTTCTCGATACTCATGCGACCACCGCGACCGTGCCCCATTTGCCGACGAGCTAAGTCTCTTGCGATAAAACTTTCGGAAAGTGGCACTCCGGCAGGAAAACCTTCAAGAATTCCTGATAGACCTTTGCCGTGTGATTCCCCTGCAGTTAAGAATTTTAGATGTTGTAACATTTTATTAATCCTAATCTATCGATTCCGTTCAATCCGTCGTACCTTTCGACAAGTTCAAGGTCCAGCTCTGGTTTATCAAGCAGGATGATGGGCTTCTATAAGTCAAAGTTATTGAGAATCAGCGCTTGCCTAATATCACTCAAATTTCCGCTTAAAACCGGTAATTTTGTTGTGAACAGCTTCGCGCATCTCATTCATCTTGATCTGGTTCCAATCCTGTGGTCCAAACCAAACATCAATTGAGGCCATGGCCTGATAGAGATACATATCCAAACCAGAAACGGTTTGACAGTCTGAAAAAATTGCCTCTGAAAGTAAGCGTGTATTCAAAGGATTGAAAATGGTGTCAACTACCACATCAATGGATTCCAGAAGATCTCCATCCAGAGGGCTCTCATTCTGTTTTGGCTTCATTCCGATGGGAGTACAATTGACCAGGCAATAGGCGTCTTCAATGGGCTCAACTGCACTTTCATCCCAGGAGCAACCAGCTAATTTCATGCCTTCAGCAGAATTGCTCATGTCCTTAATAAGGGTTTTTGCCCTATCGGGATCTCGTGCAATCACAGTGGTTTTCCCGGCTCCAACCCTGGCCAATCCAAAGGTGATGGCTCTTGCGGCACCACCACTCCCCAGGACGACTACTTTTTTTCCAGCCAGATCCACACCTGCGGCTTCCAGGGATTTCACAAAGCCGTACCAGTCAGTATTGTATCCAGTGAGTTTCCCGTCATGGCGTCTGACACAATTGACTGCACCAATTGGTGCAGTGCGATCATTCACGCTATCCAAGAAGGGTATAATATCCTCTTTATGGGGGATGGTCACATTAAATCCATCCAGCTTCCTGGCAGATGGAAGATTTACCCAGCGTTCCAGATCTCCCTGGACAACCTTGATCTTTTTATACTCTGCCTCCAGGCCAAGTTGTTCATATATCCAACCATGCATAAAATCGCTGACACTTTGTCTGAGAGGGTCACCAATAACAGCTAATTTCACATTTATCTCCTGATTCGTGCGTTCAAAACGCTTATTCAAAAAAATTAACTTATCAAACCCCGAAGTTCATCGAAGAAACCAGGATATGAAATATCTACACAATTCGGGTCATCCAGACTTGCCGGTAATTTGCTAATCAATCCTGCGATACCCAGAGTCATGGCAATACGATGATCTTTATAGGTTTTGACCTTACCCCCCTTGAGAGGTGTGGGTCCTTCTACATGGAATCCATCGGGTCGCTCAAATATTTTGGCACCCCAGGCACTCAGATTAGTCACAATCGCAGTGATTCGATCTGATTCTTTCACACGCAATTCATCTGCACCCGTTACCACAGTTTCACCCTCAGCCTGTGTAGCCAATAGTGCAATGAGGGGCAATTCATCAATCAGATTTGGAATCTGCTCCGGAAAGATTTGAATACCTTTTAACTTGGATGCCCGGATTCGTATATCAGCAATAGCTTCACCGCTGAGCTTTGCTTTATTGGCGACGGTTACTTTGCCACCCATATCTTTGACCGCTTTAAGAAAGGCTGTTCTAGTTGGATTTATCCCCACACCACGAAGGATCAAATCTGAATCTGGAACGAGTAGGGCTGCAGCAATAAAAAAGGCCGCAGCCGAAAAGTCACCCGGTATCACCAGATCAATTGGTTTGAGTGGTTTGGTCAGTTGATGTACTGACACTTCACGCCCCTTGACCTTGATGCGTGCACCCATTGCCTTAAGCATTTGCTCAGTATGATCACGACTAAAAGCAGGCGATTTGACCGTGGTTTGTCCCTTTGCATGCAACCCTGCCAAAAGAATGGCCGATTTGACCTGGGCGCTGGCATATGGTAGCTGGTAGTCCAGAGCCCACAAGTCACGTCCGCTCAGCATCAGGGGTAAATATTTTCTTTTGTTGGCTGAGATGTTGGCACCCATTTGCTGGAGAGGTCTAAAAACTCTGTCCATGGGTCGTTTGCTGAGAGACTGATCCCCTGTGACCTGAACATGTATGGGGTGTGCCGCCAAGAGACCCATCATCAGGCGCGCAGTAGTCCCCGAGTTTCCACAATCAAGTCCCAGTTCAGGCTGTTTGAATGGATGTAGTCCACCGCCCTGGACATGAACGACACCATGCTTTTCTTCGATATGAATTCCACAGTTGATCAGGGCACGTTGAGTTGTGGCGACATCGGCCCCTGGATTCAGATTTTCAAGGCGACTAAGACCATCACTCAGTGCGGTGAACATGAGGGCTCGATGGCTTATTGATTTGTCACCAGGTAGCCTAATTTCACCAAGCAAAGCCATGGGTGACTCCTTCCGAGGGATCAGTCCAGTTTTCTACCGACTGCTTCAGCAACCAGTCTGATTCGATCTACCAGATCTTTGAAATCAGCTGGGACCAATTGCTGCGGTCCATCACTGAGGGCAACTTCAGGGTTAGGGTGAACTTCAACCATAACACCCTGAGCACCGGCTGCTACTCCAGCTAAAGATAGGGGTAGTACCTTTGATCGTTTTCCAGCAGCATGACTGGGATCAACCACTACTGGCAAATGGGTCAAACGCTGAAAGGCTGGAATGGCACTCACATCCAGAGTATTTCTGGTGTGATCTACATAGGTGCGGATACCTCGCTCACAAAGAACCAGCTTCTCATTTCCTTCGTTCAAAATGTATTCAGCAGCCAGAATAGTTTCTTTCACCGTTGCTGACATTCCACGCTTTAAAAAGATAGGCAAACCAGTACGTGCTGCTGCCTTGATAAGCGTAATATTCTGCATGTTCCGGGTACCTATCTGGAGCATGTCTGTATGTTGTGCTGTAATTTCCAATACTTCTGTATCTGTCACTTCAGTCACTGTGGGCAAGCCAACTTCTTTTCCAACCTGTTTCAGAATTTTGAGTCCTTCAACACCTAAACCCTGAAAGGAATAGGGGGATGTTCGTGGTTTGAAGGCACCACCACGGAGGAAGTGACCTCCTGCTGCTTTTACGGCATCACCCACCGTTTTGGTTTGCTCATAGGATTCAATTGAACAGGGGCCAGCAATAATAGACACGCCGGAACCGCCAATACGCGCCCCACCCACGTTCACGATAGTATCCTGCGGCTGCCATTCCCGTGAGGCCAATTTATAAGGTGTACTGATCTCGATAACATTTGAAACTTCTGGTAGGGCTTGGAGGTGCTGCTTACCGCGCAGGGGTTTAGTTCCCATCACCCCTACAATGGTACGGGTTTCACCCGGAGCAGGTTTGGGTGTATAACCCAATTTGGTGATTTCCTGCTGGACTCTATCAATTGCTTCGGGGGAAGCGTTTACATTCATTATGACAATCATCGTGTACTATCCTTTAGTGGTGGCCTATAAGGTTTTATTTCTGTTAAGTAATTGCAACTTAAATCGATGTTCCTGTTCGCTCTACAACAAGAAACAGCGTCTTATTGTCTTTCAGGTCCTGAATCCCAAACTGACTCACATTCAGCTCATATAATTCAGCTGCTCGAGCAGGTGCAATGACGGCAGTGGTATCTGAAAATTCTCCCTGGTGCAGTTTCAGGGCAGCTTCAGCAGTATCCTCAGCTTCAAGGTGAGGGACGTCTGCAAAATTCTCCCTTAAAAACCGTGAACATTGCTTGAGCGCTTGAGGGTGAGATCGAACTTCAGTTATCTCTTTGGGATCAACTCCTCGCTTTGTAATAAGACATTGATTTACCTGGATGTGGAACATGGAGCGCACCTTGCAGCGGGCTTTTGCCAGAGCATGGATACTCTCATGTACCACACCTCCCCGGGCATTCTCCATGGCAATAATTCCACGATCTATTTCATATGTATAAAGGCTTTCCATGACATTTCGACTGGTAAGACAGGGTTTGGTGTCTATGTCTCCCAGCTTTTCCTCTTGCATATAGTTGCGTGCTGCTTCCTCAGAAAAACTGCCTGGGATGCCCTGATACCCGATCACCTCGGGGGGAGAATCGGGTCTATACACACGAGCTTTCACGGCATGAACCGATCGTGAGAAGTCGGTGAGCATTTCAGGTGTATAGGGATTGTAATACTGCAAATCATGAAAGAGTTCTTCCGTATCCTGACAGGTTTGCTCAACCACATGGTGGACTTGTCTGAATCCATGTGTGTCTACAGTAGTAGGTTGAATATCCATACCCTTCATGACGCGACCCACAAAGTGAGTGATACCTTGAGAGCGAGCGGCTAATCTGTCATGATCCTCAACTTCAAGATCAATGAGTCTGCAACCCCAGGATTCAAAAATATTTCGCCAGTTACTTTCAATTTCTGCATCGATACGAGTGGGACAGAAGACCATCCTTAGATCACGATCCCGCTTGTAGGAATCAGGTCCAAACATGGGATGAGTATTCAATATTTGCACGGTTGAGGGCAATGCTGCAATCATCCAGTCTCGAATACGGGTTTTTACAGAGGCCACATCAATCAAAACCTGACCTGGTCGACTCAGTTGAGATATTTCCTTAAGTAGACTCTCCATCCGACTGATAGGAACGGCCAAAAAAACGGTTTCCTGTTGCATGGCTGTCTCAAGATCTGCCCAGGGATATCCTGAGGACTGAGCCAGCTCGGATAGGTCGCGCTCATCAGTGATGATGGGTTGATAATCATTGCTCAACAGGTCAGCTAGTAGCGCTCCAAAGCGTCCAAAGCCTATTATCCCTACTCCTTTATTATTCTGTACCACTATCTTGATCCTTTTTTCTCAATTTTCAAAATTCGCCGCTTTCACTACTATCGAGACAAAATTGATAGCAAAAAAAAACCCCCGCCAATTGACGAGGGTGAATAAGTTCAAATATACAGATTTAAACCATCACCCAGATCGCATAAAAAAGTAATATGATGCATTCCATTTCATTTCATGGTGAATATAGACCTGAGTTTTGCGCATGCAAAGATTTTGGCCTTTAATTTCAGGTAATGAATGAAACACGTCCTTTCAAAGATTGGAGGAATCCAGTATTGGCCAATATCCCTACCACCGCTATATTTCATTGATAAGAATCCACCATGAGTAAGATCAAGCAAATACGTCCCTCAGCTGTGTCAGGTATGTTTTATCCTGGTGATCCTGACACATTAGAAGATCAAATCTCTGGCTTCATCCATGAAAAACCGAATAAAACGACAGGGCTTCCCAAGGCTATTATTGTTCCTCATGCTGGTACTGTCTATTCAGGTTCAATTGCTGCGGCGGCCTACCGTACACTACTCCAATACCGACACCTCATTCGCAAGGTGATACTTCTTGGACCGGCCCATCGTGTTTATGTACATGGATTGGCGCTCCCAACAGTAGATCAGTTCCAAACCCCCCTGGGTGAGATCAACCTGGATACAAAAACCATTCAAAACCTGGTTTCCGACTTTCCTCAGATATCTTTTTCTGATCAGGCACATGCCGAGGAGCATTCACTTGAAGTCCAGCTTCCCTTTTTACAGGAAGTTCTGGCCAGCTTTAGACTGATTCCATTTGTAGTTGGTGAAGCCAGGCAACAAGAGGTTGCGGATGTTATCGAACATCTCTGGGGTGGAGACGAGTGTCTCATCGTCATCTCTACTGATTTGAGCCATTTTCACAGTTATGACAAAGCTGTCAGGCTGGATACCATTGCAGCCAGGCAGATCGAATCGTTTCAAGGCGAGCAGCTTGGTGATCACTCAGCCTGTGGCCGCATACCCCTGAGGGGATTACTCCATCTGGCTCAACAAAAAGGGATGTCCATCAAACGCTTTGACTTAAGAAATTCTGGCGATACTTCTGGGAGAAAAGACCAGGTAGTAGGTTATGGAGCATGGGGTTTATTTGAATCATAAACACACATCTTTATCACCTGGATTCAGTCGATTGGGGCAATTAAGCCTTTTGTCTCTAGCGCGAGAATCCATACAACATGGTCTTGATCATGGGAGGTCGATATCAGTCGATATTCAATCTTTCGCCGCTGATCTCCAGAAACCCGGCGCGGCCTTTGTCACCCTTGAAAAACAAGGGGATTTGCGTGGCTGTATAGGTTCTGTGGAGGCATATAGGCCTCTGGTGGAAGATGTTGCAGAAAATGCCTGGAATGCTGCCTTTACAGACCCTCGTTTCAGCCCTCTTACCTCGGCTGAATTTCAACTGCTTGGTATAGAAATATCTGTACTTACCAGACCCAAGGACATGAGTTTCAACTCCGAAGAAGACCTGAAGCAGCAGCTTGTGCCTGGCCGAGATGGCTTGATCATCAGAGAAGGGTATCACCGTGGTCTATTTCTTCCAGCCGTGTGGGAAAAACTTCCTGATGTAGATTCATTTCTGTCACATCTCAAACAAAAAGCGGGTTTCCCCCAGGAATACTGGTCAGCTTCAATATCTTGCCAGAAATTCTTTAGTTTTGAATTCAGCGATGATGACTAAGCATCCACAATTCTCAGAGCCCTTACCAGATGGACGCCTCCTTTGCACTCTGTGTCCCCGAGAGTGTCAACTGGCTGATGAACAGCGAGGTTTGTGTTTTGTCCGAAAACGTGAAGGTGACAAGATTGAATTAACTACCTATGGTCGTTCCAGTGGCTTCGTTATTGATCCCATAGAGAAAAAACCCCTCAATCATTTTTACCCGGGGAGTTCGGTGCTCTCCTTTGGGACTGCAGGCTGCAACCTGAGCTGCAAGTTCTGTCAGAACTGGGACATGAGTAAATCACGAGAAATGGATATTCTCCAGTCTCCTGCCACCCCTGAAGCCATTGCCCGGGCCGCCCGAGATCATGAATGTCATAGTGTGGCCTTCACTTACAATGACCCGGTTATTTTTTATGAGTATGCCGTGGATACTGCTATTGCCTGTCATGAGTTAGACATTAATACTGTAGCAGTCACTGCCGGCTATATAAATGATACGGCCCGTGAAGGTTTCTTTCAATGCATGGATGCAGTGAATGTGGACCTGAAAGGTTTTAGCGAATCATTTTACCATGAGTTTTGTACCGGCTCCTTACAACCGGTTCTGGATACACTTGAATATCTTGTTAGTGAGACTCAGGTGTGGACAGAAATCACCACCTTGCTTATTCCTGGTGAAAATGATTCAGAGAATGAACTCGATGCAATGACCCGCTGGATAGCGGAGCACCTCGGTCCCGATGTACCTTTACATTTTTCAGCTTTCCACCCCGATTACAAATTAATGACTCATCCACCTACGACTCACCAATCTTTGCTCAAAGCCAAACGAATCGCCTTGAAGAATGGTCTCAATTATGTTTATCTGGGGAATGTGCATGATCCTGAAAACGCATCTACCATCTGCCCGGCTTGTGGTGAAACCGTGATTAGCCGAGTTGGGTATACCATTACGGAATGGCATCTTAATGCAAAGCGAAACTGTGTGTCATGCGGACAGACGCTACCAGGGATTTTTGAACCTGTTCATGGAACTTGGGGTAATCGGTATCAGCGGATACAGCTATAAAAAAAGGGCTCCCGCAGGAACCCTTTTTTCTGTTTATCTAAATCTGCGTTAATTAACCGCAGCAAAAGTCTCTTCATCTTCTTGAATTACACTGGCATATTCAATGTCATCACCCTGATGGTAAAGAATTCCAGATTTTCTACCAAACTGAACTGCCTTGTCATAGTCCAGCATGAAGACATCCCCACGACCACGCCAGCGTTTATTCATGGTATCTTCAACCTGCATGGGTACTACCACCCAGACCTTGTCACCATATTGAATATCGCCACCATAACCATAACGAGTGATTAACTCACGACTCAATGCCAGAACACCAGGAAAAATCTCTTTATTACTGGCTGTAATATTTGGCGTATCGTCTGTCTGTCCGACCAAGGCATTGTAGGCAGTGAACACCAGGGGGTGTCCTTCTGTGAACAGATCCAGAGCAGCTGCCATTTCTACCAGGTAGGTATTTAAGGAATCTTTAATCATGGATTCGTGAGTGAGAATATTTTCAACTTCTGTATGATGCCTCGCCTCACGATTCACGTGAACTGCCCAGAATGCGAGCAAGATCATTGTGTAAGCGATAATGTGTCTGTATTTCATATTTCCTCTATCGTAGCTATTTTTTTATTAATTTTATGTAAGTTGGATTTTTTCATGGGGTTATTGTCTTTGGGCAGGCATTATAGACGACGCAAATTGGGTCAACAAGGGCTAAATGATAATCTTTTTCAGCTTCATTTAGGCAGTTGATTAATGTCACAAAGACACCCTATTCAAAGATTTATCCTGTCATATATTATTGATATTTATAGTGTTACATGTTTTTACAAAAAATCGTCACTATCCCCATAGTTACTGTCCTGGAGCGCTTTGTCAGAATTTTCTTATTCTCAAACGGGTATTTTTACGTTTTCCTGATGCAGTTATTAAGGGGGCGACATACCCACTTGTTCTCTTGCTTGACTGGTGGAGAAGTTTTTCCTTGGATGATATGCTGAATCATCATAATACCTTATATACCTGAAAACACCTTAATAAGGAATGTTTATGAAAGCTTATGTCCTCAATAAAGCTGGCGGAACAGACGTATTAACAATCTCAGACGTAGCCTCAACCCCCGTAGGCTCAAATGAAGCCAGAGTTCGGATCGAAACTATTGGTTTGAATTACGCTGAGATTCAGAGTCGTAAGGGACTTTATGGCTGGGCTCCCAAACGTCCCTACATCCCAGGTATGGAAGCCTATGGGAAAATTGAGGCACTGGGTGAGGGAGTTTCCCATCTTCAGGTTGGAACCCCTGTGATCGTCGTCGGTCAGTTTGGGTGTTATGCCGAGGAAGTTGTGGTTCGAGTCAGTCAGATTTTACCAGCCTTTGAGAATTTCAGCCCTGCAGAAAATGCAGGATTTGCTGTTCAGTTTATGACAGCCTGGGTGGCTCTGTTCGAAGTCTGTAGAATACGAAGCACTGATCGTGTTCTAATACAAGCCGCTGCTGGAGGTGTTGGGACTGCAGCTGTTCAATTAGCCAAGGCATTGGGTTGTGAAGTTTTTGGTACTGCCAGCAAGGATATCAAGCTGGATCTTATTCGCCAACTGGGAGCAGACCATCCCATCAATTACCACACCGATGATTTTGTTGAGTTCATTCGAGATAAAACAGGTGGGCAGGGTGTGGATGTCGTTCTTGAAGTTGTGGGTGGCGAGGTTTTTCGCAAGAGCATGGATGTATTGAACCCATTTGGCAGACTCGCTGTGATTGGATTTGCCAGTCTGAATCTGAATAGACTGAATCCCTTCTCCTGGTGGAAAACCTGGCAGGACATTCCCCGTGTTAAAATCGATGCCATGGCCACTTCTTCTCAGGTGGTGGGTGCAAGTCACCTTGGCTATCTCTTGAAAGATACTGAACGGATGATGAAAATATGGACAGATCTGAGCTCATATACTCGTCAGCATGGACTCAAGCCCATTGTGGGACACGAATTCAAGTTTGAAGAGATGGCTGAAGCACACAGACTCATGGAATCCCGTAATAGCCAGGGGAAAATTATTGTTCACATATAATTACATCTGGTCAAGGATTCGAATCCACGCCTAGAAAATTCTGATTATATTCTCTCATGAAATTTTCTCAAATCTTATTTCAAAATTTAGCCGAAGCTGACAAGAGCTGTGTGGGTATTCTCGGTGGCGGAGGCAAGACCGCTCTACTTCATGAGCTTGGCAATGAATTCTCAAAAGCCTATGATCATGTCACACTTTCCTCACTAACTAAAGCTGGAATTTCATCACAACACGAGATCCACTTCTTTCCTGAATTTGAAGATGAGGCAAGTCGAGAAGCTTTAATGGAGATTAATCCCCTCTACATCATGGGTGACCAGGAAAGTGAACATAAACTCACTGGGCTCGACCCTGACCAACTGAGGTTAGTGCATGAGGCTTCTGATCTGACACTCTTTGAGTGTGATGGGGCGAGAAAAAAACCTATCAAAGCCCATCAGCCCTTTGATCCAGTTATACCCTATTTTGCCACCCATGCTGTTATCGTGGTTGGAGCAGATGCTGTGGGTGCCAGAGTGGATGGAAAAATGGTGCATCGCCCAGAATTATTTAGAGAGCTGTGGGATGTGAATGCCAACCAGATACTTGATCCCATCTTTATTGCCCGAGTCCTCACCAGTGAATATGGATATCTCCAGAAAGTACCAAAAGAAATCAAGTTGATCTATTTTGTAAACAAGGCTGATGCTTATCCAGAGCAAGCTGCCGAATTGGCAAAAACACTTTCACGATTGAGCCATGATTCGGTTTATTACGGCAGTATAGAACAGGGCAACATTCAAAGGGTTAATTAATGCTCAATCTAGCAATGATTATCACAGCGGCTGGTCGTTCCACGCGCTTTCCCCCAAATAAACTTCTTGAAGTGCTGGAAGACCGAACTGGCATCGAGCATACAGTAAACACCTTTATCGATTTTGATCTGGATGTATACGTCATTCTTGGGTACCAGAGTGAACAGATCCAAGAGGTTCTGGACCAACGCTTCGATGATAAAATCATTTACGAATTTAATACCGATTTTCATTCTGGCATGGCCAGTTCTGTAATTACCGGAGTAAAGGCAGCAGGACGGACCTATGACTACTGGTGTTTTTGTCCTGGTGACAAACCCTTTATACAGCAAAAGACTGTTGCCAGTCTCATTGATATCTTAAATGAGAAGAAGCCCCTTATTTTAGCCCCTCGTCACCAGAATAAACCTGGGCACCCTACCTTTTTTTCCACCGAACTATCACCCTTTTTTCTGGCTGCCACGGGTGATGTGGGGGGGCGTCAGGTGATTGAAACATTTCGGTCCGACACCCTGTTCGTTGATGTACCTGATGAAGGTGTCAGTATGGATATGGACCACTATCTGGAGTTTGAAAATGCTCGCTAATGAACTGGTCTGGGTGCGAGGTGCCGGAGAATTAGGCAGCGGAGTAGCCCATCTGTTGCATCGGGTTGGTCTGCATGTGTTTATGTCAGATATAACTCCTGCTCTGGCTATTCGGAGACCAGTCACTTTCAGTAGTGCGCTGATAGAGGGGAGCTCCGAAGTAGAGGGGATTGAGTCGAAAAAGGCTCAATCGTATAAATTAAACCAATCCAAGCGCTGGAAACACATTCCCATGTTTGAGGATGATCCTGGGAAGCTTCTTGAATTAAAACCCACGGTCCTTATCGATGCACGCATGATAAAAAAATATGCTGAGGATTTCAGAACATGGGCAGATCTGGTCATTGGGTTAGGACCTGGATTTGAAGTTGATAAAAACTGTCATCGCGCCATAGAAACCATGCGCGGACACAATCTTGGTCGCATCATCTCCGAGGGGGTACCCCTGGCAGATACGGGTATACCGGGAAAATTAGGAGGGGAAACCAGGCGACGATTGGTTCGGGCTACCCGAAGTGGGCAAATAAAGTGGTCTTCCCAGTTTGGAGATCTCGTGACCAAAGGACAACAACTTGCTTTGATCAACAACGATAAGCCCGTATTTGCTCCTATCGATGGCATCGTTCGCGGTATGATCTCTGAATACACTCCCGTGGTCAAGGGCATGAAAATTGGCGATATTGACCCCCGGGGAGAAGCTGTAGAATACCAGCAAATCTCAGAAAAAGCCCGCACTATTGCAGCTGGCGTATTTGAGGCAATTGTACTCCATCAAAATGAGACACTCTCATGATTAAATCTCTCCTGAATCAATGGAAATCCCTTCGGGATGACAGAAGTGCAATGCTCTGTTCAGTTGTTCAATGGAAAGGCTCAGTCCCCAGGAAAGATTATCCCATGATGCTTGTTCTGGATGACGGCTCACTTCTCGGGACCATTGGTGGCGGATCCATGGAATTGAAAATCAGTCGGGCTGCTCTGAAAATGATTTCCAAACCCAGTTCAACTCTGTTTGACTTTGATATGACGGGGAATGATGTCGATGCTGATGTGGGGCTTTGCGGCGGAACTTTGAAAGTTCTTGTCGAACCCTTCTCACTTGACCTGGAAGCCTTTTATGGCGATATGCTCATGCAGTCCGCTCGTAACCAAAAACTTATGGTCAAACTCCATATTAGTGGAGACTCCCCTGCTCAAGTCGACAGACAAATTGTGACCTCTCGCCAGGACATTCAGGAAACAGAGACTGAACTGGAAGAAAGATTGAGGAGTACATTTGAAAATCAACTTACCCGATCTCTTGTTCACGGTGATTCCCTCTATCTCATGTGGCAGGTGTTTTCTCCACCAATGCTTCATATCTTTGGAGCAGGACATGTAGGTCAGGCTGTAGCTCAATTGGCTCATTTTAATGAGCTTCAAGTCAAAGTCTACGATGATCGAACAGAACTGATAACTCCTGAACGATTCCCTTTTGCAGAAAGGCTTCAAACGGAGTTCCCGATAAACCGGGAAGCCATTTCACACATTCCAAAGCGAGATTTTTTCCTCATTGCCAGTCGGGAACATAAACATGACCGCCAACTATTATCTCACGCTCTTGATATTCCGGCTCACTACATCGGACTCGTAAGTAGTGCCCGGAAATGGAAACTATTATCTGATAATTTGCACTCCAGCGGTTTTTCGCTGGAGGCCCTAGCAAAAGTTCATGCGCCAGTAGGCATCGATATAGATGCCCAAACCGTGCCGGAGATCGCCATCAGCATTTTATCAGAAATTATATCAGTCTACCGTGGGAAGTCAGTTTGAGTTCTTTGCTCATAAAAAATGGCCTAATCTTCGGATCTCAAAGTCAGGAAATTCAGGATGTCCTCATCAAGGACAGCCTATTTGCAGAAATATCTCCCGTAATTGAGCCACCAGAGAACACCACAATTTTGGATGCTAGTGGACGATGGATATTCCCAGGAGTCATTGATCCGCATACACACATGGGGATACCTATCAAAAGTGGCTATTCTGCGGACACATTCGCCTCAGGAAGTCGCTCGGCCCTCCATGGAGGGGTAACCACCATTCTGGACTTTAGCGTCCTAGAAGCGGGACAATCTCTGGCAGAAAGCCTCAACACTCGAATAAAGCTGGCAGGCGAGTCCGTATGCGATGTTGGTATTCATGTCAACATCACTCGTTTCGAACCGGAAATTCTAGCTGAGATTCCAGAATTGATAGCCCGAGGATTCAATAGCTTTAAAGTGTTTACCACCTATGCTGAAGCAAACATGATGTTGACCTATGAGCAAATAGAGGCAGTCGCTACAATAATTGCTCAACACCGGGGTGTTCTCATGGTTCATTCAGAGGACAATGATGTAATCACACGTGCATCAGAACCTTTCGCTGACGGGAAGGAAATCCATCCTCGTTATCATGGTTTGAGTCGACCAGCAAAAGCAGAGTTGGTGGCGGTGAGTAAGCTTGGAGAAATCTCCGATCGAACGAACTGTACCATATATATTGTCCACCTTAATACTGCAGCTGGCTTGGCTAAGACGACTGAATATCCCCTACTGAAAGTTGAGACCTGCCCCCACTACCTACTGCTTTCTGACAAGATGTATGAGCGAAAGGATGGACAAATGTTTGTGTCCAGCCCACCTCTACGTTCTCAAGCAGATTGTGAGGCATTGTGGTTGGGGCTCCAGAATGGACAGATCCACACCATTGGTTCTGACCATTGCCCCTTTTGTTTGACGGACAAACCCATGGGCACTCCCTTTCAGGATATTCCCAATGGGATGGGCGGCGTGGAAACGCTTTTCCCCACCCTGTTAGCTCAATTTATGGAGCGACATCTTGATCTGGAATTATTGGTCCGCCTTACCAGCAGGAATCCGGCTGAAATTTTTGCTCTAGATCATCTTAAGGGGGCTATAAAGCCTGGTTTGCATGCTGACCTGATGATTATCGATCCCCGGTCAATAGCTGATAATTGGGAATCCAGGCTGGACACATCGCTGGACTGGAATGCTTACACAGATTTTCCTGCATTATTTCCTGAAACAGTTATCAGGCGGGGTGAAATTGTTGTTGAAAGAGGGTCTTTGAATTCTCCCTTACCAGGCATCCTTCTCAAATCAAAATAAATCCAACACCAGAAAAAGACATTCCTTACGCACGGGAATCAGGTTAGCCTAACTGCCTATGCAAAAAGTCCGACAAGACCGTATGTTCCTTTTCCTTGCTGTGATGTCAATTGTCACAACTATGGGCTTTCAGGTCTGGCGTACCCTCTTTAATAATTTTGCAGTTGATATTGTGGGACTGGGCGGGAATCACATTGGTGTTATTCAGTCTGTAAGGGAAATACCTGGTTTTCTGGCCCTCCTCGTGGTTTTTGTCACACTGGTTATCAAAGAGCATCGTCTTTCGGCCTTATCAGTGGCATTTTTGGGTCTTGGAATCAGTTTTACTGGTGTATTTCCCTCTTTTACCGGCTTGATTTTCACCACGCTGCTCATGAGTTTTGGTTTTCACTATTTTGAGACTACAAACCAGTCCTTAACTCTACAATATTTTGATACGCATACCTCCCCCTGGGTCATGGGTAAATTGCGTAGCTATTCTTCAGCATCTGCCATCGTTATCGGTTTTGTATTGCTGGGTGCCAGCTCGGTTATCAGCTAAGAATTGATGTTTGGCATCCTGGGTGGTTTCATCGTCATCGCGGGCATCTGGGGCATGTTTCAAAATCCTACGCGGCAAGATGTAGTTCCCCAACAAAAGAAGATGATCTTCAGAAAACGCTACAGCCTCTATTATTTCCTAACCTTTATGGCAGGTGCCCGGCGTCAGATCTTTGTGGCTTTTGCTGTATTTCTGCTCGTTGAAAAATTCCACTTCAGCGTTAAGGAAATCACCATGTTGTTCATGCTCAACAATGCCATCAATTACTTCCTGAGTCCTTTGATTGGTAAAGCCATCATTCGGTTTGGAGAACAGAAGGTTCTCTCTACGGAGTATCTAAGTCTGATCTTTATTTTTATTGCCTATGCCACCGTAGAAACCAAGGCAGTGATGGCAGTTCTCTATATTCTTGATCATATTTTTTTCAATTTTTCAATGGGGATTCGCACCTTCTTCCAAAAAGTGGGGGATGCAGATCACATGGCACCCACCATGGCCATGGGATTCACCATCAATCACATAGCAGCCGTGGTTATTCCCGTATTGGGAGGTCTAGCCTGGATTGTTGATTATCGAATTCCATTCATCGGTGGTGCGGTGATGAGCCTTATCTCACTTATTGCTGTTCAATTTATTTCGGGGAGTATCCGTAAAGCAGAGATCAGGCATAGCACGACCACTTAGGAAAGAAACCGTTCTTTCAGCCCAGGCGTCGGTATCATGCAGACGTCTTTTTTCCCAAACCACGTATATCTATTCCCAGCGATCCAGTCGTAAATCCAATTGCGGAATGAAATGGGCAAGTATTTAAAAATTGCTAGAGATCGATAGATTCCGCCCAGCAGGTGAAAAACATCCAGGACTGCATCACTTTTTATTGAATATGACTTATTATGTATCAACACCACCGAATCAATATCACTCGTGCTAAGATTATGCTGATCCAGAAGTGCTAGTCCCAGAGCTGACTGCAGGTTGATAAAGCGGAAAATGGCTTGCGGGTCCCTCCTGATGATCGCAAGTACAGATCCACTACACAAGTTGCAATAGCCATCAAAAAGCAGGATGGGATGATTTCCAGTAGTGACTTCGACTAACATCACGTGATACTAATCCTATTTTTCAGCAGTTGTCAAGCTGAGTTGCAAAATTTACTTTAAAGGACAAAGGAGATAGCTATGCAAATTAAAATTGAATATTGCGTTACCTGAAACTACCTACCACGAGCAACCAGTTTGGTTGCAGGCATTCTTGATAGATTCGGAAATGAAGTCGACGACCTAACCATCCTGCCTTCATCAGGTGGAGCATACAATATATGGAAAGACAGTAAATTGATCTTTTCAAAAAAAGAATTAGGCCGATTCCCCCTCAGTGATGATGAGGTGATTGATCAATTAGCTTAGGCCATTCCCCTACTCTTTGCTGTTTTTAAAACCTCTTAGCCCAGGTTCTTTTCGGACCTGGGTTTTTTACAACTTCTAATCGTAAGCGATACCAAAAACCACCTGTGGTTATTATGAATGTTAAGCTTTTGATATTTGCAGGTGGACCTTTCTGTATTTAGTTTGGCAAGTATATTTACAAACTGGTTGATGTATGGATCATTACGACATAATTGGAGATAGCCATGACAAATAAAACGGGATTACTCATTAGCTTGCTTCTTCTCTGTTCTTCAGCAGTTTTAGCAAAGCAGCTTGAGACCAAAGGCGACCCTGTTGCACTCAGTGGACCTGGAGAATATTACATGGGACCCAAGTGGTCACCCAGTGGAGATCAGGTTGCAGCTGGAGGAGCCAGTTTTACCGGTCTATATCTCCTGGATTTCCCCTCTGGAAATGTACGGATGATCAGCAACGATTACTCTGCCGGATATGGATTTGCATGGTCTCATGATGGAACTCGAATCGCATCCAAAATTTCTCACTTCAATAAAATGCGTCGCTCCCATAGTCTAGTCAGTTTCAATGTCTCCGATGGTAGTATGGAAACACTCTCAACACCCCGTTCCAGAATGAGCGGCACACCTGTCTGGACAGAAGATGACTCACAACTGTATCTCACTTTTGCTGAGCAATTTGAGAGCTTTACTACAGGTGACTCAAACCAGGATGTAACCTTACCACCACTTAACTATATAAAAGATGGTCGATTTCAAAACCGACTGGAGCAGCAAAGTACAGGCAGGTTTTCAGAAACCACACAGTTCTCTGATCAGGATCATATCTATAGCTATGCGATCTCACCCGATGGTTCCCAGGTCGTTTATTCTACAGCTGGTCAAAACTTATGGCTGTCTAAAGTGAATGGAGAAGATCGTATGAGCCTTGGACGGGGTAGCGCGCCGGCCTGGTCTCCTGATGGAGAGTGGATCACATTTATGCTCACCTTTGATGATGGCCATTCCATCACCGCTTCAGATATTTATGCCATCAATATTGATGGTAGTTCTCGTATAAATTTGACAGAGACACCTCTCCTGTTTGAAATGAACCCGCAGTGGTCCCCCAATGGTGCCTGGATTGTCTATGATACGGACCAGCGCGGACAACTTTTTATTCAACAAGTGGGCTGGAGGTAGATATGAAAAGATCTATTGTCTTCCTCGTCCTGGTTGCATCAATGCTCAACGCCCAGGTTACCGGATTGTCAGGTTGGAACATCTTTGTCGATCCAGGTCACAGCCAAACAGAAAACATGGGTGTGAATGGGTATTCAGAGGCTGAAGAAGTACTGCAAACGGCTCTCCATCTCCGTCAATTGTTGTTATCAAAGACAGATATTGATACAGTCTGGTCTTCCCGTTACACCGATCAGGATGACGTGGGTCTCTCTGAGAGAAGTACTGATGCCAACAATCGAGGGGCATCTTGGTATCACTCTATTCACAGTAATGCTGGATCAACGACCCAAAATAATGTTTTACTACTCTGGGGCGAACTCTGGGATGGAACTCCAGATCCACCAGTAGGTGGCGAGGCCATGAGTGATATTATGGTAGATCTTCTTGCTGATGTCATGCGCATTCCACAGCATAGTTGGGGATCAACTGGAGATTGCAGTTTTTATGGAATCTGCACACAATCTGGATTTCAGGGTCCTTACCTTTCCGTAAATCGGCGCACCAATATGCCCAGTGAATTGAGTGAACAAGGGCATCATACAAATCCTCCGCAAAACCAGCTTGATATGAATACTGACTACACCCGTATGCTGGCATACAGTATGTTCTGGACCATTCTGGACAACTTTGAAATAGCCAGACCCTATCCTGGTATACTTGCTGGTATCATCACTAATTCAGAAACTGGGGTTCGCGTTAACGGGGCATCAATTCAGGTGAATGGTCAAACCTACACCACTGACACCTATGAGTCCCTCTTTAATCAATTTCCTAATGGAGATGAGTTTCACAATGGCTTTTACTTTTTTGAGGATCTTCCCGACACAACTCTTGAGGTAGTTGTATCAGCGGACGGGTATTTTTCTGACACGCTTGTAGTCGCAGCAATGTCTCCAGATTTTGTGACATTTCGAGACATATTACTGGTTCCAAGTATACCACCCTTTGTTGTTGAATCGAGTCCATCTGCGGGCGAATCTTCGTTTTCAGCCTTTAGTAATCCCAGTATAACTTTTTCAAGAGCCATGGAAGAAACTTCCACTGCCCTGGCCTTTTCCATTGATCCACCCTCAGCTGGAACAATCACTTTTTCAGCTGATCAAAAACAGATGACTTTCCAGGTCCAGGACTCACTGGACTTTGTTACAAATTACACCATGAGTGTTGCAGGGACTGCCGTCGATTTGATGGGACGACCTCTCGATGGCAATCAGGACAGCGTCGGTGGAGACGATTGGAGTATTCAATTCTCGACGAGTCCCCAAGATGTATCGCCACCGTTTGTAAATGCCACGACACCCCTAAATGGTTCATCAACAGTCGATCAAAAACCTATCATTAATCTGGTCTGGAATGAAGAGCTTAATCCCAATAGTATCAATTCAGATCTAGTGATCTTTGAGCGAGTTTCCAATGGACAGGTCCAAGCCTTTACGCTGGAACATCATGTGATAAATTCAAGAAGCGTCCTCGTTATTTATTCCACGAATGATTTGTTGGATAGTGAAGCCTATCGCATCAGGCTATTATCGGGCTTCGAAGATTTATATGGAAATGTGCGAACGGTAGAAACTGAAATGAATTTTTCAACAACCAACTTTGGTTATCAGGTTGAAAATATTGATAGATTTGAAGCAAACGCTGCCAATTACTGGTGGGAAATCACTGCTTCAGGGAGTAATTCTGGCATTCTGGCCCCGCTCTGTACCAGGAGCTTTGTAACTGATTTAAGTGTTTTTACAGCAATAGACAACACCTCACTAAAACTGAGTTATGGATGGGATACCAATGCCAGTTCATGGCTTATTCGTGAGTACCTGAGTGGCGGTCCTGGACGCGATGTCCACTTCAATTCCAATAAAATCATGCAAGCCTTTATTTTTGGTGATGGGAATGGAAATAAATTCAGGTTTTGTGTTGATGATAATATTTCCGGTTCCGGTGCTCATGAAGTGAGTCCCTGGTATATAGTGGATTGGTATGGCTGGAAATTGGTCGCTTGGGACATGGCTGTAGATGGTACTGGAAGCTGGATAGGGGATGGTACCCTTAATGGAACCCTTGAGTTCGATAGTATCCAATTGAGTCACACGCCGGGACAAAGCAATGTCGGGACCTATTACATAGATAATCTACGAGTTGTGACCAGAAATTATCTTGGAGTCGATGAGATGGAACTGCAACAACCCTCTGAACTTGCCCTCTTACCCAATTATCCAAATCCATTTAATCCCTGGACCACCATTCCATTTACCCTTGTTAACGATGCTCACATCAACATCAGAGTCTATAACCTGAGAGGTGAAACCGTCGCGACCCTGTTGAGTGGGAAGCTCGCTCCTGGGTATCACGAGACACGTTGGAATGCATCCGATGTTTCCTCGGGAGTCTATCTGATCAGGCTGGAAGCAAATGGGCTTACAAAGACACAAAAGGTAATGGTTATCAAATAGCGGAAATTTAAGCCAGATCACACTACACGAAGTAGATAACCATTAATTTCTATCGCTCTTATATTTAATGATGATGGCATATCAACATAAACCGTTAACGAGGGTGGCAAAAACGTAACCCGGGGAAAAATTATTTTGAAAACAAAATATCTCACTATGATCTTGCTTATGGCCTCCAGTCTTCTGGCAAAAGACATTATTGTGAAGAACACTCAAATGATTCTGGGGGACAATAAGACACCCTTCTATTTTCCATCTTACACCGTTGATGGAAAATCTATATTATTGACTCAAAATGCCTATACAGGTCTCTGGATCCTGGACAGATCTTCCGAGGATATCAGGAAAATCACAAACGCCCAAGGAGCTGGTTTTGAACCACGCAGCCTTACAGATGGCGCTGTCATTTATCGTCATGATGAATATCAGAAGGGCCGAAAATTCACTTCACTGTATAAAGATAGAGCAACTGAGAACCAGCTCATCGCTGATGCTGCCCGTTTTGTTTCTCCCGCCAATATGGTCAATGATAGATTGATCTACCTCATTGATGAAGCTCCTGCCATACTGAACGGTTCCAGTGGTCGAAGTGAACATAACCTGGAAGACTATACAACCGTTCTAAACGATAAACTGACCCTGAAACTATTTCAGTCTGGAGAGGTATCTGTGATTGCACCACAGGGTGAAGGAAACTACATCTGGTCAGAGCTTTCCCCCACATTTGATAAACTTGTGTATGCAAAGACAGGAGCAGGAACATTTGTAAGTGATCTTCAGGGAAACATCATTTCTGAATTGGGTTTTGTACATGCCCCCCATTGGTCACCTGACGGTGAATATCTTGTTTATATGAAGGATTTGGATGATGGTGTTCAGTATACGGCTTCTGAAATCTGGATCGTTTCATATGATGGATTGCAATCCTGGAAAATTACTGACACTCCAGAGAAAATTGAGTTGTACCCACAATGGGCACCAGATGGAGAGCATGTAATTTATCATTCTCTTCATGGTGAAATCATTGAAACCACAATTGAGATTGTTGAGTAGGTCTGGTATGAAAAAGATAATTATTCTTATTGCTCTGGTTTCCAGCCTATTCTCACAGGATTTAACCGGGGTACGAATTTGCATCGATCCCGGACATTCTGGACATGAAAGTGATGATAGATATATAGCTGAAACAGGATTCTGGGAGTCTGAGTCAAATCTCACAAAAGGGCTGGAGTTAAGAAGCATCCTGCTGGGTCTCGGAGCTGAAGTAGCCATCACCCGCACTGGCAATAATGATACCACCGATGATCTGGGACTATCTGCGCGCGCAGGAGTTGCGAATGCCTTTAACGCTGATTACTTCAACAGCAATCATAGCAATGGTTTTAACGGAACCGCGAATTATGCCATGGTTATATACAACGGCACCAGCAATTCACCCACGTTTCCACTGGCGCGAACTATGGCAAATATCATGTGTCCCTTGATTCATGATGTAAATCAAACTACGGGTACTGTGGTCATTGGTGATCTTACTTTAAATCCAAGTTGGACTTATGGCTATGGGGTCCTTGTTCCAGCCAATATGCCAGCTACTATTTCTGAAGGTTCATTCCATGACTATATCCCCGAATCCTGGCGATTGATGAATCTGGACTATCGGAAGCATGAGGCGATGGCGATGGCCCGAAGCTATCTGGCGTATTTTGGACAGCCTGGTTTTTCTGTTGGTGCAATTGCTGGATTGGTCAGAAATCCTGATCTGACAGTACCTTACTTTTCGCTGGCCAGCCTGGGTGATCAATTGCAACCAATTAACAATATTGAAGTCTCCATAGAGCCTGGCGGCTATCATTATTCCGGTGGCGAAAATAATAATGGCTACTTCAAGGTGGATACTCTGTCACCTGGTATTTATGAAGTGATTATTACTGCCCAGGATTTCTCGCCAGACACATCTATGGTTACTGTGACTGCAAACCATACAAGCTTTACTACCACCCAACTTCTCAACACAACTCCCCCAGTCATCGTTGAATCCCATCCTGCAGAAGGTGATTCCCTGTGGGCTCCCTGGAGTATTCCGTATTTTGATTTTTCGAAAGCCATGAATAGATCTTCTGTAGTAGAGGCTTTTACGATTGAGCCCAATGCTGAGGGCGCATTTCATTTTACTCAAGACTCGAAGCGACTGGTGTTCATACTCTCAGATTCACTTGATTTTTTTACTGATTATACCATCACAATTGCGGCCACAGCCATAGACATGGCGGGATTTCCACTGGATGGAAATCAAGATGGCATAGGTGGTGATGATTGGAGTGTTTCATTCCGCACTATTTCCCGAGACTATCTGGCTCTGGATGAAGCAGGCGCAGGGGCTCCAACCGAGTATGCCCTACAACCCAATTACCCCAACCCTTTTAATCCCTCGACCAGCATTCCCTTCACTCTGCCTGCAAATGCTGATGTGAGTATTCGTATATATGATCTCCAGGGCCAGGAAGTGGATCAGATCATGAATGCTTCAATGAGTGCAGGACATTATGTGACACACTGGGATGCCTCGAATGTATCCTCAGGTCTTTATCTGATAAAAATGGATGCCAATGATATCTCGATCACACGGAAGATTACTGTCCTGAAGTAACTTGTAGATGTGGTTAAGAATTACTATATGGGATACATGAGAAATTTACTCACCATCATTTTGCTACTGGCGGGTCTGTTCGTCTATGCGGATCGGGACTCAAAACATGGTCCTGCTCCAGCCAGTTGGTCCAATCAAGTTGAAAAAGACATGGTCAGCCTTATCTCAAAAAATGAGCAGGCCAGACAGGTGTATGGCCGGGTTATTAAACGCCTGCGTCGCAGTGGTGTACCAGCTGCTTATGCCTGGCAGGTATTCTCTAATTCCGGCATTAAAATTGAACCCAACATCTCAGAAAAATTTTCTAAACCAGCAGAAAGAATGGACTACACCGACTATCGCCGCATATTCGTGAATGATAAACGGGTAAATGGTGGTGTAAAATTTTACAACGAACACTCCGAACTCCTACACAGTGTGGCCAAGCAGTATGGTGTGGATCCTTTTCTGATCCTCAGCTTTGTTGGCGTAGAGACTCAATACGGACTTTATGCCTCATCCTACCCAGTCTTTAATTCCCTGCATACTATCATTCACAATATTCCCCGTCGGGCAAAATGGGCTGAGGATGAGATGGTTGCCTGGTTTATGATCTGCCGTGTGGATGGCCTGGGTCCACATGATGTAAAAGGTTCATATGCCGGCGCCTTTGGATATGGACAGTTTATGCCAACCAGTTTTAAGAGTTATGCCGTTGATATGGATGGTGATGGGGTTCGAGAACCCTTTGAATGGGCTGACGTAATGGCCAGTATCGCCAACTATCTCCTCAAACGTGGTAACTACGATATCGGTAGTACTGATTTTTCAGAGAATTCTGCCAATTGGCGAGCGGTATGGAAATACAACCCTTCTAAAAATTATGTGAAAGTTGTACTGGAGCTTCGCTCACAGCTTCAACATGCCATCATAAAATCTTAGCACAGCTGACGTCTTTTCATCCAAAATATTTGTAGAATTTTTCTAAGCAGTCCCGCTCGACAATTTTATCCTACTCATCAGGTCTCTCACACCGCCACCCACGATGTACAATAAAGACAGGAGCACCAATCCAAATTTTGGAATGGCCATCCAGCGAGCCAGAGGTGACAAATACTCATTCTCGGATCCAGTGAGCAGCAGAATAAGCGAAATGTTCTCAATGACATCCAGACCGGCAGCGATGAGGATTCCAACAGCCAGCCATCTCCCCAAGGCTTTCAAGCTTTGTAATTTTTCCGGCATTCTATCAGCCAGGATCAAACACCCCAATGCAATGGTTACGCTGTACAGGAAAAGAAACAGGAAGTCCAGCCCCATATTGATACCAGCCCAGATCATGGCTGGCCCCTGCCAGGAGTCAACAACACTCTGACTCCCAGCCAGAGTGCCTATAAGTTCGAAAGTAATAATTCCCCCTGGAGCAATCTCATTTACGAGAGCTGATCCCGTCATTTGCATCCCCACAATTGTGAGAACGGTGAGACCAAATAATAGCCAGAAGAGCTGTGTTTTGTTCTGGGTTTTAAATTCCTTGAAGTAAATCATTTCTCAACTTGATGTACGTGAACATCAGTTTGGGGATATGGAATACTGATGCCGGCTTCATCAAGAGCCAGCTTAATCTTTTCAGTAAGATCAAATTTAACAGCCCAATAGTCTGTTGTGTTCACCCAGGGACGCACATAAAAATTTACGCTACTATCTGCCAATTCAGAGACCACAATCAAGGGCGCAGGATCTTCTAAAATGCGAGCATCAGATTCAAGGATGTTTTTAAAAATAGCTTTGGCTGTCAGAAGATTGTCCCCATACCCAATGCCGAACACCAGATCGAGGCGGCGAGTGGGGTTGGCATTAATATTAGTGATAACATCGTTGGTAATCTGACCATTGGGAACAATCATACGTTGATTGTCAAATGTCAGGAAGGTCGTGTTAAAAATGCTGATCCCTTCAACTTTGCCAGTAACACCGCCTGCTGTCACGACATCACCTATTTTGAAAGGTCGGAAAAAGACCAACATGACACCACTGGCGAAATTACCTAAGGAATCTTTCAGAGCCAAGCCCACTGCCAAACCGGCGGCTCCAAAAATAGCCAGAAACGAAGAGGTGTCCACGCCCAGCCTGTCAGCAGTAGCCATGAGGACCACCACCATCAGAGCGTAATAAGCAATATTATCTAGAAATCGAATGAGGGTTTCATCAACATGCTGCTTCGCTAAAAGCTTGCTGAGAAGGGAAACCATTTTCCTGGCGAGCCATTTACCCACAACGAAAATGAGTATGCTACCCAGAATATCCCAGGTATAACTAGTAATAAACGTTGTGACCTGGTCCAAAATTGATTGAGCATCCATATTCTCTCCCGTTCTAATTTTTTAACTTACTTGGTCCTACTCACTAGGTTTGGGACTGGAATTGCCCATATCGACAGCAACTTTCCACTGGCCGTCTTCCTGTCTGGTCCAGATATTCAGGTATTTACCATAACGCTTTTGCTCAACACCGTCTTCATCGTTGAAGCTCAGCACATACTTGCCCCAGGTCCAGCCCATATCCGCGGAACCGGCAACCTCAGCACGCTGTGGATCCCAGGCTAATTCATAATCTTCCTGGCCAACTTTCATTTCCTGATAGATCTGTTCACGTCCAACGACGGGATGCTGATTGTGGGACATTCCCATGGCATCCTCTGTAAGAAAGTGATTAAAGGCTTCAGCGGCCCCCTTATCAAGGGACATCTGCGCAAATTGCTTGTCAGCATTTAATAATCGACGTCTCTCAGTATCCAGATCATCTTTAATGTTACAGCTTGAAATCATTGTGGTGAAAATAATCAGGATTCCTAGAATTGACCCTAGTGTTTTGTAAGTAATGCTCATTTTTTTACCCCTTAATGTCGATGATGTCTTTCTGGTTGGGAACGAGACATAGAAACTCGAAGGCTTCGGAGCTTGTGGTTCTGTAACTGTGGGGAACATCGGCTGGAATAAAGACCACATCATTTTCCCTAACGATTACTGTCTCCTCTCCAATAACGACTTCCGCTTCACCACCAATGCAAAACTGCTCATGCTCAACTGAATTTGTATGCAATGGCATAAAGCCACCTGCTTCAATCACAAACCGACGCATGGCAAAATTGGGGCCTTCTTCAGGAGAAATAAGAACCTGCCTGGAGGTCTTCTCTCCCGCTGATATAGGCTCCAATGGTAAATCCTTCATATGCTTAACAGACATAATCTTTCCTCATTACTTGAACTGATTTAATTTACCCTATTGCGAAAGATAATAATGCCACAATATCCTGGCTGCAACTGCGCGATAAGGTCGCCATGCTTCGGCCAATTGTTGAAATTCCTCTCCCCTGGGTCGATGATCCAGCCCAAAAAGGTTTTGAAGCGCCACTTCAAGCGCCAGATCTCCACCTGGCCAGATATCGGGGCGACCCAGCGCCATGAGGAGATAAATATTCGCTGTCCAGGGACCTATCCCTGTGAGTGCAGTTAACTTTGAGAAAACCTCTTCATCCGAGTCGTGAATCAGGTTATCAATATCCAAAGACTGATCCTCGATTGCCTGTGCTAGAACTCTCGAGTAGCGGGTTTTCTGACGACTAAATCCAATCCTCAGTAAAGTGGCATCATCTAGAGTCAAAAATGATTCTGAACTCAATTCATCCAGGGCTGAATTGAGTTTATTAAAACAGGCCTTTGCTGAGGCCAGGGAGACTTGCTGTTCCAGGATAATATGTATCAGGGTGGGAAATCCGGGTGCTCTCGCCCATAATGGCGGTAAACCAAACTGATCTACCACGGACTGAAGCCTGGTATCCGCCTGGCAGAGTTTCCCGGCAGCAGTAGATAGGCTGGCTTCGTTGAGCATGACTATCTTATTCATGTGCATATATACTATTTCTCAGGCACTTCTGGGGGATAAAAAGATGGCTCCATAAAGGAGCCATCTAGTAGATATTTTGATACTGAATTAATCTTCAGGATTCAAGGTCACCTGAACCATTCGATCCAGATCAAAGTATTGTGCCGCTGCGGCCTGGGCATCATCAGCTGAGAATCCTTCGATTAGCTCGTTGAATTTCATAAAATCTGAAAGTTCACGACCCTCACGGTAGTATACAGTCAGGGAGTTCAACCAATATGAATTCTTCTGGATATTTATCTCGCGCTCACGACGCTGGGACTCTTTTACCTTATCAACATTCACTTGATCAGGTGCTTCCTTCATGATCTTTTTGATTTCAACCAGAACAGCATCTGTCAATTCATGGACACGATCAGGCGCACAGCCAAAGGTCACATTCAGTGTGTATTTTGCCTGGGGTTCCTTGGACATACTAGCCCATACACTAACGCCATACACACCTCCCATGTCTTCACGGAGAACCTCCCGCAAACGAATACGCAGAACCTGCATCATGGAGTACATATCATAGCGATTCTGGCGGGTATAGTCAAATTTACCAGGGAAGACAATCCGAGTACGACTTTTGGGCTCGACACCTCGTTTGACTTCTTTTTGAACTCTACCCTGAGGTGTCATGACACGTTCATCTACCCAGGTTTCATTTCTGCCAGTGGCAGGAAGTGAACCCAGATATTGCTGAATAAGGGGCAGCATGGTTTCATTTTCAAAATTTCCAACAAAGAGAAAGGTAAAATCGCCAGCATCCTGGAAACGATCATCATAAAGTTCTTGAGCCCTGTTGAGGTCAACCATATCAAGTTTTTCAACGGTCATGGGTTGACGACGGGGATGATAGAGATTCATAGTTGCACTAAGTGTATCACTATAAGCCGCTTCTGGACTGAGACTTTTGTTTTCCAATTGTGAGCGAAACTGAGTCATCAGGGCTGCAACTGCTTCTTCATCTTGACGACTACCTGTGAATTGCAGGTAGATCATCTGGAAAAGCATTTCAAGATCAGTTGGTGATACTGAACCACGCAAACCTTCATAGAGGGCGTTGATATATGGAGTGGTAGCGACCTCTTTACCAGCCATCATTTTCTGCAGATCCATGAGACTGAAATTTCCTAGACCACTATAGTCCATCAATTTATCAGCCATTTTACCAGTGATGAGATCCTCATCTTTAAAGACAGAATAGCCACCGGGGCTGTAGGCCTGAAAAAGGATTTCATCATTCTTGAAATCAGTAGATTTTAAGACCACCTTCACACCATTACTTAAGCGTAATTCGTAGGTATCGATATCTTCATGGTATTTTTTCTCAACAACAGTACCAGCCTTGGGAAGTTCTGGGATAAGTGGTTCATTGGAAACCTGATCGACATAGGGGTCGATATTCAAGGCGGCAATGCTGGCCATAACGGCAGCTAGTTCAGCTTCTCCTGGAACAGAGACCCCCTCTTTTTCTGGTCCAGATGCCATGACAACACGGTTCTCATCTGTGATAAATTTCTGTGCCAGTGCATTGATTTCGCCCAGGTGTATTCCAGGTATGGTTTCCTGGTATAACTGAAACTCATATTCTATACCTGAGACAGCTTCTTCTTTCAGGAAGTGACGTATGAGTTCTGAGGCATAACCACGGGATTCTTGTTTATCTCGCTCCTGATAAAGCGCTTCCATGGACCTGAGAACCGATTTTTTTGCACGATCCAACTCAGTTGAAGTGAACCCATGACGACGAACACGTTCTCCCTCTATGAGAACAGCTTCCAGTCCAGCTGGAATACCACCATCCACAACACCAGCCCCGAGAGCAACCATTTCAGAGGTTCTAGCCCAGCCCCATTTAGTGGAGAAGGCATACAGGAAGGGTGCATCAGCTTTCTGGGATAACTCACTAAAACGTGCGTTCAGCATTTCGTGGTATATCCGCTCCACGATATTTTCACGGTATTCACCTGCAGTACGATCAATCCCAGCAGGGTGTTTGAAGAGAATATTTACACTGGAGCGAGTGGCCTCTGGATCTGAGGCAACTGCATATAGCACCTCAGATTGACCGGGAACATCAAAAACTGTGCGATCTCTGGTTTCTGTAGCCTTAGGAATAGCTCCAAAGAGAGCTTTGATTCTGGCTTCAATATCCGCAGGATCAAAATCTCCCACAGCTACTACAGCCATGAGGTCTGGTCTATACCAGTCGTTATAAAAGCGCCTTACACTTTCGTGGCTGGCATTTTTAACCACATCCATGGATCCAATTGGAAGCCTGTCGGCATAACGTGAGCCTTTAAAAAGAATGGGGATTTGCTTGTCAAAAATCCGCTGACCAGCTCCCTGTCCCAGACGCCATTCTTCAACAACAACGCCGCGCTCTTTGTCAATTTCCTCACCTTCGAGACTTACTTTATGAGCCCAGTTTTCTAAAATCTTGAAACCTGTCGCCATCTGGTTTACGCTATCAGTGGGAACTTGCAGCATATAAACGGTTTCATCAAAACTTGTGTAGGCATTCAGATCAGGACCAAAACGCATTCCAATGCCTTCCAGATAGTTCACCAGTTCCTGCTTGGGGAAATCTTCAGTTCCATTAAAAGCGAGATGTTCCAGTAGATGGGCCAGGCCAAGCTGATCATCATCTTCCATAATTGAGCCTGCATTTATAACCAGACGTAGTTCAGCACGATTCTCCGGCTTGCCATTCTTTTTAATAAAATATTTTAAACCATTGTCAAGTTGTCCCTCGATGAGACTGGGATCAGTAGGCATCTCGGCATTTAAATCGATGCTACTTTCATCAGCATCCTGGCCTGTAAAAACACAGGCGGACATGAGTAGCGTGAGTGCGATCAGTAGTGACAGTAAGCTTAGATGTGATCGTGAGCGGTGCATCTTTATTTCTCCCTTTATCAATATCAAAAAATTGCAAGCCATTATAATCCTAAACTGGTGGGAATGTTATGCTTACTTGCTTACAGTAAAATAACGAGCGAAGCAATTATAGGGTGTTCGTAGAAGTTTATCTGGTAGACTCAGATACAAGCCATTTGAACAAATCGATACCAATGACATCATTGATTTCTGATTCAGGATGCCACTGGACAGCCAGCAGTGGAATGGATTTATCTTTGGGCTCCAACGCCTCTATGAGACCATCAGCGCTTCGACCTGTGACACGTAAAATATCCGGTACTTCTTTAATTGCCTGATGATGAGCACTGTTTGTATCCACTACCAGTTGACCTGTCAGCAGGCAGAGAAGAGATTCGCTATCAAGACTTACATCATGTCGGGCTTCAAACCAGTCTCCAATTTTGTGCACCAACGGATCCTTGATCTGAGAGGGAATATCCTGATACAGAGAGCCCCCTAAAAATACATTGACCTCCTGCATCCCCAGACAAATGGCTAAAGTGGGTATTTTGTTCTCCCAGACATAATCAAAAATTTGTCTGTCGTGATCACCTCGACGTAGATGAAATGGTTTGGGTGTCAGCGGATCAGGTGATTCATCATAGTATTTGGGATGAAGATCATCTCCACCGGTGAGAACAATCCCATCTAATTTCTCGATCAGTAGCGCCAGATCATCTCGCTCGATGATGGGCGGTATTAAAACGGGGAGCCCGCCAGCCTTCTGCACGCTGTCCGTGTAGGATTTGCCCAGGATACTACGATCCATTTCCTTGTGCTCATAATATGCCGGACTAAGACCAATCAGAGGCTTCATACTTTGCATCCATCCATGTAAACCGCTTGAATCAACCCTGCTGGAATTTCATCCATAGCATCGAGATGTTGAAAGTCAGGATCAAGGACCACAAAATCAGCGAGATATCCAGCCTGCAGTATTCCCAGATCATGTTCTCGAAATCCTGCATAGGCAGCCAGGCGGGTATGTGCTGCCAGGGAGTCATTCAAACCAATTGCTTCTTTAATATGCCAACCAGCTCTATGAATAGCACCATGAATGGTAGCAACGGGATCCGCCGGTGATACTGGCCAATCAGACCCAAAAGCTATTCTTACGCCAGCTTGATGTAAGGATCGGAAGGGATAGGCATATTCACAACGATCCCCCAGCAATTTGTCGGCATAGAGTGAATCATCCACACAATGAGCAGGTTGAACCGAAGCAATAATATCAAGTGGTTCAAAACGAGTTTGATCCTGGGGATGAATATGCTGGGCGTGTTCAATTCGAAAGCGTCTGTCCCGGTGACCATTTTCCTGGATGACCTCCTCAAACACATCAAGAACCTCACGCACTGCTCTATCACCAATGGCATGGATCACACTTTGATACCCCATCTTATCAGCTTCGGAGATGGACTCACGAATCAAATTTATATCTTTCCAGTCACCGTCATAGATTCCTGCTGAATCAGGGCTGTCCTCGTATGGCTCCAGCATGAGAGCTGTGTGCGAGCCAAGGCTTCCATCGCTAAAGCCCTTCAACCCCTTATATTGGAAATACTCATCTTCATATATACCCTCCTGCAGCAGGGTTTTCATCTCAGCCCATCTTAGAATAGGAGTATAAGCAGTTACTCGTACTTTGAGCTTTCCCTGGCGAGCCATGTCTTGCAGAAAACGAAAGTGGTTCATATCAAAAATCATATCACCCACTGAGGTGACACCTCTTTCCAGCAAATAATTTTGAGATGTCTCCAAATTCCTCATGCGTTCTGACTCTGACTCCTCAGGCATGTACTTCATAACCAAACCAATGGCAGCATCACGCAAGATGCCAGTGGGTTCACCGTGCTCATCCCGATCAATGACCCCACCATCTGGATCAGGTGTTTCCGCATTGATATCAGCTATGGCAAGTGCAGCTGAGCTGGCAATACCTGAATGTCCATCGTGACGTGTGAGCACCATGGGGTGACCCGGTGCCGCCTCATCCAACCAATGCTTATGGGGAAAACTATGATCGGTAAAATGGTGCTCATTCCACCCACCGCCTTTTAGCCAGGATCCAGCAAGTCGACCCTCCGCAAACTTTCTGATGATATCTATAAATTCTGATTTTGAACAGGCATCATGGGCAGGAATGGCCAATAGAGTCTCCCCACCCCATAGAAAATGGACATGGGCATCAATAAATCCTGGTACCACGACTGAACCCTCTAAATCAATGGTTTCCGTTGCTGCATCTATATACTGGGAGAGATCATCCCCAACCGCCAGGATAGTTTTCCCGCGGGTTGCCATCTGAGAAACCTGACTACGCTCATCATCCTGAGTCAGAATGATGCCATTGATATATATTTTCTCAGCTATCAGCGTATTCATGAAATCAAACTGTGACGTGCCTTAACCAGAGCTTCGATACGCTGAGGATCGGGGTTATTCTTCCAATTGCCATCCTGCTTGAAATAGCTGCCCACAATAAAGGCATCTGCAGTATCAAAGATTTCAGGAAGGCCTTTAGGTGTTACACCGCTCCCCACCAGGACTGGCAACTGTGCAGAAGCATAGACACGACCAAGCTCTTCTTGATTCACCGGCTTGCCTGTATGGGTGCCCGTGATAATCACACCATCACTGAGGAAAAATTCAGCCGCTTCTACGGTATCCTCTAGAGATACATCTGCGGTCATGGAATGACTGCTATGCTTTTTCTTGATATCGGTAAAGATAAGTATCTGTTCAGCACCAATTTGCTTCCGAAAACGAAGAAGCTCACCTGCATCTGATTGGAGGAAGCCTTCATCAGCCATATGACCGAATACAAATCCCTCTGCTCGAATGAATTGCAATTCTGCTGACTGGGCTACTGACAGGGCGGCTTGATTTGCCCCGGCGAGGATCTGGAGTCCCAGAGGTAGATCTGTGACCGCCCGCACCTCAGAGCAGATCCGGGTCAGTGCTGCAATAATTTCCGGTCCAACTTCACGATTCAAATAGGGAATATCATGCATGTTTTCCAGCATGATGGATTGCATGCCATATTCAGCAAGAACTTTTGCCTCCTTGACTGCCTGGGCAGCAATTTCAGAAACAGAGAGATGGTTTTGCGGGGTTCCTGGCAGAGCCTGGACATGGATCATGCCGATGAGACTCTTGTTGTGGCGAAATATTTTAGAGAATGTCGATATATTCATGTAGTCGTCCTGTCATTATTTTGATCATTCAATATAGCTTGAAATGGCCTGATTGTGATGTCCCTGACACTGTGAATTGATAATTATTATGCTCAGCTATTTGTACATGACCTCACTAATAAGTGGTGGTGGCGAGATAAAGTTGTCGGGGCCGCTTGATACCATACTGACGCAAATGTGCTTTGATGCTCCTGGCAGTTTCTTCCAATGCGAGAAATTCTGGTCTCAAACTTTCAGCCTGAGTCAAATTGTCAATGATGGTTTCCATTTCAGCTACCTCAATTTTATCTGGCACTGCCTCTTTAGCATTGAGCAATATCGCCTTCGACCTAATCCTTAGCCCTGCCTCTGAAATCATCTCTTGGATTTCATTAGCCGTATAGGTTGTTTCATGAAAAATCCCATGTAGTCGATCCACCTCAGCCCGCAGTGCATGGAAACGACAATAGGTTTGCTCTGGTCTAGCAAGTTCATTACTGATCATCTCAGTAATGATGATCTCGCCATCTGGTTTAATCAGTCTTTTGAGTTCAGCAAATACAGATTCTTTATTCTGGAGGTGATGGAGAGTGTTTGAAAGTGTAATTGTAGAGAAAGAATTCATCTTTAAATCAAGAGGAAGTTTTTTATCTACAATAAAATGGATGTCATGCCCAGCCAATTTCTCCTGAGCTTTGTCAACTGATTCAGGATTGATATCAACAGCAGTGATCGTTTTATATGAGCTATTCTGAGCCAGGACAAAATCAAGAAATCCACCATCACCACAGCCAAATTCCAGGTATTCCCCGAGATTCAGGTTCTTTATCTGGAGAGCTAGAGCATGGTACTCTTTATACATGTTAATCCCAATCACCCCCGATTGTTGTTATCCTGATTGGAGAAATCCTCAATCATTTTTCAGTCAATGTGCCTAATTTACCACATCAATTGAGAGATCAATTATGGTGCCCTTTAGGAAGTTTTCCAAAAAGACCCCAAAGCCAATGATGAAATTTATGAAGCCCCTGGGGTTGAGCGAACATCAATATACATTCCCCGTGGACAACATCCATATCGTGCTCCTGGCAAAACCCAATGGCATCCTCGGATGCCGAGCCTTGTTGCATCCAGACTTTCTTAATCCCAACAGCATGTGCCTCTTGCACCAGTTTTTTTGTCTGAGCTGGTGGTATCACAGTAATGAGTCCACCTACCACAGTTGGAAGTTCAGATAGGGATCTATAGCTGGTAACACCACTTATTGCTTCTGCTTCAGGATGAATTAGAAACAATTCATAGCCTTGACTGCTTAACTCTTTAAACACGGCGTTTCCAAATTTACCTGCAGTTCTAGAAGCTCCCGCCAATGCCAGTTTTTTTTCTGTAAGAAACGACTCGACAATATTTTGATTTACCACCTTACCCTCCCCAATTTCTTATCTCCTTCTAATGGACTGAACAACCACATCCAGCTTCTGGAGGAATTCTGAACGGTCTCGCTGTGTCAGCGGCGGTGGACCACCTGTAAATTCACCGGCCCCCCTTAACTCTGCCAGTAGATCCCGGGTTGCCAGGGTCTGTCCAATATTATCATCTGTAAACCGTTTCCCAGAATTACTCAGGACCTCAGCTCCAGCCGTAATGCAACGTCCAGCCAGAGGTATATCCGCTGTGATGACCACATCACCTTCTTGTACATGCTCGACAATCCAATCATCAGCTTCATCGAAACCATCACCGACAACTTCCAATTTGACACGTGCACTTTGTGGTACACGCATCCGGGAATTTGAGACGAGAGTGACCTTGAGCTCATATCTATCAGCAACTCGATATACTTCGTTTTTAACAGGGCAGGCATCAGCATCGACATAAATATGCAGCAATTAATTCAGCTCCTTGTGGGGTATTGGAAAAACACCGTTCAAATTCAGTGTTTCCCTGAAAATCTCTTTGCGCTGACTTGTATATCGATTCTTTGTCAAATTTTCTTGTCCGTGGTGATTAACTCTGAGTATCGAATTTTTTCCCGGCTGTGATGACAGCTTCCACTCTTTTTGTATCGTCCAGAGGCGCTTCTTCCTGCTCTAGAAAGAGATCATGAACCTTGATTGCCATAATGGCTAATTGAGTCGGATTGCCTGGTAGTTCGTCAGGTGGAAATAGCTTTGATTTATGCTTCAAAAATGAGGCAGCTTTTTGAACTGCTTTGTGTTTCTTGATTTCATCAGCTTCTATTAGATTGAATTTCCAGCGTTGAACCTGCTGTGTAATGAGAACCTTATCTTTACCACTTATCTGAATACCTGTCGCTGGAAATATCCTGCAGTCGTAGCTGCGACAGGTTGCGGGACGGTGATCATAGATTAAGCAGGTTCCATATTTGAGCATGGGACAGTAACCCTTCTCATCATAACCCATAAGCACATTCCCGTCTGGCAAGCCCGGAGCAGGAAATAAAAGTTCATCTGGAATATGGGACAGGGTATCTAATTCATTGGGTTTGATATGGATAAAATAGGAGGATCGACAACAGGCATTACATTCCCCACAAGGTACATCCGTTTCAGCATCATTTTTTAGCGCTGTATGCGTTTCCCTAAGCCAGTTCGAGAAATTGCCTGCCGCTAAGTCCTGAGGTTCTGACATAGACCTTAGAAAGCACCCCACTTTTGTTTGCCTGGGATATAATAGGATGGCAGCAAAAAGCGAAACATCTTGGCAATACTGTGAGCTCTGTCGGCCTTTTCCTGACTTTCATCCAACATTTTCTCCAGTTCTTCACCGAAGGTATCGCTGAAATAACTCTCTGCCGCTTTCGTTCTGTCAGTTTCTGTCTTGAATTGATTTCTTATTTGACCCAATTCACCTGCATCCAGCCAGAACCCCCCACAATTACCGCACTCATCTACTTCCACATCCCGTTTAATGCTCATGAAATGCTTCAACATGGTCACTCCCTCACATTTGGGACAGGGTCGTTTTTGAGTGAAATCAACTGAAACGCCAGGCTTCTTTTCAAACTGCAAAAGGGATTCTCCAATGGCCTCATGACTTTCATTGACCTGTTTTAGCTCATGGCTATCAAACCAGAGACCACCACAACCATTTTTACAGACATCAACTGTGATCTCGCCAACCTTTGTTGCTACAAGTGTATTGGCACATGCCGGACATTTCATTTCAAACCCCTATCTTGTGTATTGATTTAACTATAATTACTTGATGATAATTTCCCGTGTAAACCTGAGTATCAAAGTAAAAATTTTCTCTGGAGCGTTATTCATCATCTCTATGAACAGTTGCTGGAGAGAATGCAGGTAGACACACAGCGACATACTCAGCGCCCTCCTCCCCCGGGGTACTATAACGTACCCACTCGCCAGGATCAGTGATTAAGGATTGTCCGGCCATGACATCGCAAGCACCCCCAATATATTCAACATGAAGATGTCCCTTCAAAACCAGGGTTATTTCCATAAATTCAGGTCGCTGGCCTGGTTCCACCCATCCACCAGGTGACACCATGCGAGCTACGCTCACCTCACCATGGTCAGAATTGACGTGACCCACGAATTCTTCTATGCGTTTTGGTTTGTTACCTGCTGATTCAATGATTGTTGGTGATTTAATAATCCTGGGCATGTGTTACTCTCCCTCTATAGATTGGATATGTAAGCCGTTTATTTAAAAAGTAATTTGCTAGCAATTTTTGCAACTTATGGTAGAGCTTTTCAGACAGGTCGAAGCATCACCCTGGACTGGTTCAATGTCCAGTAGGGGAATTATGATTTTAATTCAGTTAGATGAACTTTGCGGGCGGCTACAATTCCGATATTAAGCTCAAAACCAATAATAATGGCGAGAGCGTAACAAAAAATCATCAGCATGATAATGGGTAGGGTACCTATGGAGCCATATAGTGCATTATAACGACTGAAATGATCAATATAAAACCCAAAGCCTGTGGTTATCAAAATTGAGAGGGCGGTAGCCAGACTTGCTCCAGCTGAGATGAATCGATATTGGCTTTTTTTGGAAGGGCCCCAATAATAGAGAAAAGAGTAAGCGAAATAGAAAACACACAGGATGACCACCCATTTACCGATATTTACCATATAATAGAGCCAGCCTTGTATCATGAGTTCCTTGAGGACCAGGAAATCCATAAGTCTGTGGGTGATCGTCATGAGAGAAACACCGATTGTGACCAGGGTGACCAGAGAGACCATAAGAATGAATGCAATAGCTCTCTGCATCAACCAACTCCGACTTTCCTCAATATGGATTGACGAATTAAATGCATCAATCAGAGCCACAATACCGTTGGTAGAGAATACCAAAGCAAAAGCAAAACCAAATGACAACAATCCACCATGTTTGATAGTAATGATATCTTCAATGATCCTCTGAACTACTACATACGTACTCGCTGGTAAAATAGATTGAATCATCAGGAGCAGATCACTTTGAAAATCATCAATAGGGATCAATGGGATGAGGGTGAATAGAAAGAGGATGGCCGGAAAGACAGCTAATACCAGGTTGAAGGAGACTGCCTCCGCTCTTGAAATCACGCGGCCATCACGAATGCCTCTAAAGAAAAATAATAGTACATTGAATACTGGAACCCGATCAAAACCAGGGAATGATACCTGCTTGGCCCGGTTGATATATGGAACCATCCAACGAAACTGTTTTTTGTGGTAAAAGTGATGTTGGTCATTCATAATTAATCAGAGAACCTACAAAATTAAATTCTGCGATCAATTTATTTTCATGGTGAGTCAGGATTTATCTAGAAGTTGTATTCCCGGTTCAAGACCGCAGAGCGAGCTTCAACTACAGCAGCTTCCGCATTCAGGGTGATGGCTACGTAAACTTTTAAAACTGCTGAATATTCCTCAATCTTCGAGATAGTTTCCTTCTCTCCATGCCACTCGGGGTGTTGATCGCCTACAGCCATCTTTTCCTTGTATCTTTTTATTCTGGAATCAATACGTTTAACTGCAATTCGCGTGTAATTCTGTCTCCGATAGATATCATGAAGTTCTTTCATCAGGCGATTGTCAAGTATTTGGGGATTAAGCAGAAAAAGATCATTGATTTGGTCGCGCAAGGGATTGATTTTTGTGGCTTCTGTGGCAGCCTGAGCATAAAGTTTAGTCACCTCATTGATCAACCCGATGGTTTGCTCTGAAATTCCGCTAACTCTATAATGCTTCATCTCTTCAAACCACTTAAGCTCGGAGCTCAAATGGTCAATGGTTTGCTGCTCAAAATGGGGAGCGATACTGCGGATTAATGTGACCAGATAATTCATATTATCTATGAGCTGGGCTCGCAAACGGCTACGTTTTTGTCTTACCCGCAGCACGGACTCAATGATTCTCACACTAAGCCAAACTCCCAACAATTCAGTTCCAATATTAGGAACAATGGATTCAATAAAGAGCTCTTCTGCTTTAACGCCATCCAGGCTGTTTATATGATAAATTACCAGTACCACACCCAGACCAAAAACCGGGACATCAATAAATGACCAACGGAAAAACCATTTTTTTAAAAAATTCATACTTGAGCCATCATTTAAGTAAGAGCATTTTACGAACACCAGAATAGTACTCCGTGTCGAGCTGGTAGTAATATATTCCGCCGGCTAGATCACCAGCACTGAATATAATCTGATATGAACCAGAGTTTTGATGATTCTGGACCAGGGTATTTATTTCGCGACCCAGGACATCGTATATCTTCAGACTTACGCTGCTTGCCTGTTTAAGGTCATAGCTAATCGTTGTATTAGGATTAAACGGGTTAGGGTAATTCTGACGTAATACGAATTTCTGTGGAATCACAGGTTCTTCCTCAATATACGGATAGAAATATTTTAAGATATCATCAATTCTTGCTCTCCAGAATCCCCAGTTATGCCCCTCGGGATATTCAGCCCAGTTAAAGGTATAGCCCTTCTCTAGCAGTATATCCCTCAAAGCCCGGAGATCGAGATGTATGGGATACTCGTAAGTTCCCCAGATGGCATAAAAGTTTACATTCTTGGGTGGACCATCCGCCAAAAGCCTGAACACCTCATAGGAAGGACGAAATGCAGCTGAATTCAAGCCACAGTTTCCAAATATGTCTGAGTGCTGGTAGGCGATATACGCACTTATATTGCCTCCATACGATGGTCCCATAACCAGCCGGCCCTCTGGACTCTCAATCGTATTGTACATGCTATCAATATAAGCTGTAAGATGCAGAGCAAAAAATTCAGCATACGTCTCTTTCTGATCCATTAAATATTCTAATCCACGATTATGTGGATTTACATAGACTGATATTACCGGCTCAATTTCTTGATAAAAAATAAGGTTATTGAAGATGTTTCGTGCTCGCGCTCCACGTTGGCTTAAGTATCCACTCCCATCCTGAAAATAGACAACAGGATAACCTCCTTCCCTTGATGAATCATATCCGTGAGGTAAATACGTATTTACTCGGTAGGATTTATCGATACCGTTGGCGAAATACTCCAGAAGAATCGTTTCCATATGACCCTCAGGTACAGCTTCATTGAGTTCAATTTCCGCCGGGTATTCATAATCGGGCATGGCGAGTTCAGATGCAGCGCGAATGCTTCCTGTGGCAGTTCGGGGGTTTTCTTGATCCCTGACGAATTCCCTGTCTATATAAAAGGCATAATCCAGTCGGGCATTTCGCTCAAACACTTCTTGGTGATACCAAAAATTTGTGCTGTCAATATGGTTAATAGGTGTTTTATAACTTGCTGCCCAGGTAGTGAAGTCACCACCGAGAGCAACATTCTCCGCGTCCGTCATGTGTATAAATGTCACGAGAGAGTCTTCAATAATAGGTATAGCACTTTGTCGGGCTTTCGTCATAAAACTATCTATAAGTGATTGCTTATAGGCGGCTGGACCGGAAACCGTGTCAAGAGTTGATAAAAGGGATTCAAACGGGGTTTGAGCAAACAGTTTTTGCAAGCAGAACATCAAAAATATCACACGTAATAACGGGTTCATTGCTTTCCTCTATATTCAAGCCCCCTTTTTTATTTGTGTCTAAAAGCTCAAATTTAAAACAAGCTGATGAATCATCAGGGATAAAGGCTAGTGCACATCATATATGCTACCGCCAATAAACTCCCGAAAATGTGAGGTTTCAGGAATGGCTGATTCATCGGTAACGGGAGTGACTGACTCAAGCATTTCCCGTACCCTTTTCGCTCTTAGATAGGCATCTACGCGACGGGGATCATCCTTATAGTCCTGCTCCCACTCCTTGAAATGTTCCAGTAGCCGATTTCGCATCACTGGTAATTCGTAGGGAACTGCTCCATTGATGACATAATCAGCAGTTGTGATATAGGGTAGGATGTTCCTCAGTTCTGCATTACGGACGTAATGCCAGTGTGTCAATGTTTGACGTGGATCATAAGCACGATGTTGTTCATCCCGAATCATGCGACGCATGAGTCTCAAATCGGTCCAGCGAATAAATTTTCCGTTGACCCCTTTCATCTGAAGCAAGGTTTCAATATATACTTTGAAGACTGTGCTTTCATCGATCCCATTGAGCATGTCACCGTAGAGTCCGTGGAGACTATCGATAAGGATCACATCCGTGGGCTTTATCTTCATGGAAATCTGGTCTAAAGTTCTCGTCCCAGTCTTGAAATCATATGATGGTGTCATTACTTCTTCACCGGCCAACAGTTGTTTGATATGCTGGTTGATGAGGGCTAAATCCAAAGCCTGGGGTGTTTCAAAATCATGATCACCAAATTCATCAACAGGATGCATGGCCAGATCAAAAAAGTAGTGGTCAACATTCAACTCAACCAG
>JABIFX010000119.1 GCA_018650445.1 Fidelibacterota bacterium | reverse complement strand
TTTCTTTTGATCGCTTTTACTCGTCTCTCTACTTCTGACTTTGGGCTCATTATTGGCTCCTTTTTCGGGTTGTTAGCCGCCCAAAGTATCTCTTATTTATTTAGATCAAATGAACCGAATTGGTCTGACTCCACACAGTGTACTCATCATTCTGGGCAATAAATAGCGTAGCCTTGCCAAGATGTTCTGAATCATTGTTTGGAAGAATTTTTAACAATTCGTATAGATGCTTATCATCCGGTGATAGTTCCATTATGAATTGCTTCAGGAATTTGTGAAAGGTAAGATTAGGATCGTATCGGATTGGATCGAAACTACTTTCCAGACAGACATAAAGAATATCGAGAGGATCAAGGTTGCTTAGAATGCTGCGATAAGCCTTCTCTTTTTGTTTGATATAAAAATTTTCCTTTGACAAGCGTTCTCTTAATGCCTGAACCGCATCATTAGAGATTTGGAAATGAGTTTGGAAGTAGAGAATATTGTTACCTGTCTCACCGTAGTTACGGACTAAATAATGTTGAAGAACCCTTCTAATCAATTCATCTTTGAGATAGTTTAATTCCTCATTTTCACTCACTACTTTTTCAATGGCATCAGGTATATTCTTACCGAAAAGACTAATGGGGAGGCTCAGTATTAGAAAGAGCGCTTCATATGGCTGGAGACCGCTATTTTCCTTTGTCCATTTAAAACTTAAAAAAAGTTGTTCATCCAAAAGATCAACCAATTTTTGATCAATTTTTCCTATCCCAATTAACTCCAGATAGTATCTCCAATAAAGCAAAGTATTAAGATCACTCGGTTTTTTTAACTGATTGAAATCTATGTATGAATTGTGTAGTGCTCCAATCGTCATGACAATAATTTACTCCCTATGAATGCTGAATCCTTCCATAGAACCCCACTTAAGCAGAAATTTGATATTATCATCCGACTCATTTGTACACTTCGATTTTATGGTGACAATGAAGAGCTGATACCTCAGTTTCGTAAAGTTGCTCATGAAATGGATATGACACATCAGAATTTACAATTCATTTGGAGGAACAGGAATGATATTATTGAAAGGGCTAAAAGGAAACTACCCTCAGCATATCTCGCTCAATGTCACAGTCTTCACTATTTAAAATATCAAATTATCATGCTAAGGATGTTGGATTCATTAGCTGATCGCGATTACTCAAAAGCGAGCACCCAGGACCTGCTTTCTTATATGCGGTCAATCACTGAAATGTATTTTGTAGAGAACGAATTGAAAACTATCCGGCAAAGTGTGTGCGCAGTTTGACTATCCTCTCGGCTTGTAGGTTCATAGACATTAATACCAGCTAAGTTAAATATATTACAATAGTTAGTATTACTCACCACCCCTCTGTAATAAATATAGCTGAACTTCAGAGTTGACAAAATCAGCCACAAGCTGACACTCCACGTCATTCCTTGTCAAATACCATCTTCCCACTAAATTCAGGCAATTCATAATTGGTGGGGCACATTTTGAGCGAAATAGACAAAAAAGAACTCAGTGAAAGTGATATTTGTGATCTCTATATCACTCCTGCAATTAAAGATGCTGGGTGGAATCAACTCACCCAGATAAGACGAGAAGTAACACTCACTCCCGGACCCATCATCGTGCGCGGTGACATGTCCAGCCGAAATAAAAAGAAAAAGAAATTTGCCGACTATGTGCTCTACCAGGAACCAGGTGTTCCAGTTGCAGTTGTCGAAGCAAAAGATAATACAAAAACGGTCAGTCATGGCATGCAGCAGGCTCTCGGTTATACTGAGATATTAGATGTTCCCTCAGCCTTTAGCTCAAATGGTGATGCCTTTGCCTCCCATAACGATGCAGCTGAGGATAGTGAAGAGACAGAAACACAGTTTGCTTTGGAGCAGTTCCCCCATCCTGATGTTCTATGGGAACGATATAAAAAACACCGTGGAATAGCCGACGAGTCTGAGGAACTAATAGTACAACCCTATCATACTGATAGTTCAGGAAAAGAACCAAGGTATTACCAGGTGGAAGCTATTAATAGAGTGATGCAAGCTATTGCCAAGAAACAGCAACGCATCCTCCTGGTCATGGCTACAGGGACAGGTAAAACCTATACTACCTTTCAGATCATCTGGAGACTCTGGAAAGCCAAAAGGGTCAAACGCACTTTATTCTTAGTCGACCGAAATATTCTTGCAGATCAAACTCTGGTAAATGATTTCAAACCGTTTGGTTCTGTCATGACCAAGATCAAGAATCGCAAAATCGACCCTTCATACGAAATATACCTGGGACTATACCAGGCTATTACAGGTCCTGATGAAGAAGATAAAATATTCAAGAACGTCTCACGTGATTTCTTTGATCTGATCATCATCGATGAGTGTCACCGAGGAAGTGCCGCTGATGATTCAGCATGGCGCGAGATACTGGAATACTTTGATGGAGCCATTCAGCTTGGTATGACAGCGACGCCGAAAGAAACTAAGTACGTCTCAAACTTGACCTACTTCGGAGACCCTGTATACTCCTATAGCTTGAAGCAAGGTGTAGCTGATGGCTTCCTTGCCCCCTTTAAGGTCGTCCGAATAGATATTGATAAAGATGTAGAAGGATGGACTCCTCCTCCAGGAATGAAGGATGATCTCGGGCTGGAATTAGAGCAGCGTGAGTATAACCAGAAGGACATGGACCGTATCCTGGTTCTTAATCAACGTACTCGACTGGTAGCCAACAGAGTGATGCGACTTCTTCTTGCAACTGACCCCTTTGCAAAAACCATCATATTCTGTGACGACATTGATCATGCTGAACGCATGCGAGTAGCCATCGTGAATGCATCAGGTGATTTGGCCAAAAAGAATCCCAAATACGTCATGCGCATCACGGGCGACAGTAAAGAGGGCAAAGCAGAGTTGGATAACTTCATTGACTCAGAATCAACCTTCCCTGTTATTGCCACTACTTCAGAATTGATGAGTACAGGTGTAGATGCCAGAACCTGTAAACTGATAGTCCTGGATAAGAACATTAATTCAATGACCAGCTTCAAACAAATCATTGGACGTGGTACACGCATCGAAGAAGCCTTCAATAAATACTATTTTACCATTATGGATTTTAAAAATGCCACCAAACTCTTTCAAGACCCTGAGTTCGATGGTGACCCCGTGGTTATTTACGAGCCCGGTCCAGATGATGACCCTGAACCACCAGACCCAGAAGATGATGGAGATGATGATGACGAAGGCGATGACCCTGTACCTAAGCACCTAAAAAGGTATGTAAGCAAGGTTAGTGTCAACATTGTTCGTGAGCTTCACCGCTATTATGATACAGATGGTGAGTTGATTACGGAATCGTATAAAGACTTCACCAAGAAGCAAGTGACTTCTGAATTTACCTCCCTGGATGATTTCTTAAACAAGTGGAATAAATCCACAAAGAAGCAAGTCATCATAGACCTTTTATATGAAAACGGTGTCATCATTGAGAACCTACAGGAAATCGTAGGTAAAGATTATGATGCTTTTGACCTTATCAGACATATAGCTTATGATCAACCACCACTCACCCGTAAAGAGCGTGCTGATAATGTCAAGAAACGCAACTATTTCACAAAATATGGTGATCAGGCAAGGTCAGTTTTAACAGCCTTGCTTGACAAATACGCCGATGAGGGTCTCCCGACCTTAGAAAACGCAAAAGTGTTAAAGCTCAAGCCGTTTAGCGATATTGGGACCCCAATAGAAATTATTAACAATGTCTTTGGTGGTAAAGACAACTATGATGAAGCTATTGTGGAGCTTGAAAGAGCCCTCTTTAGTCTGGAGCAATCTGCATGACGAATGTATCAGGTGTAATAAAATCAATTCAAGACATTATGAGGAAAGATGTGGGTGTTGATGGTGATGCCCAGCGCATCAGTCAACTGGTCTGGATGTTTTTCTTAAAAATCTTTGATGATCGAGAGACAGAGCTGGAAATACTGGAGGACAATTATGAATCGCCTATCCCAGAGAATCTACGATGGCGATCATGGGCGGCTGACTCAGAAGGAATAACAGGCGATACTCTGGCTGATTTTGTAAACCTGGAACTCTTCCCCACTCTGAAGGACAAATTACCCGTTCACGGTCCCACAGCAAAACGTGCCACAGTTGTCCGTGAATTATTCGCTGATGGCTATAACTATATGAAGTCTGGCACTCTCATGCGTCAGGTGATCAATAAGATTTCTGAGATTGATTTTAATGCTCAGGATGATAGACACACCTTCGGGGACATTTACGAGCAGATTCTAAGAGACTTGCAGAGTGCTGGTAATGCCGGAGAGTTCTATACTCCAAGGGCTGTCACTGAGTTCATGGTGAATCGAGTCAATCCCAAGCTCCATGATAAGGTATTGGACCCAGCTTGTGGAACAGGCGGCTTCCTTGCCTGCACCATTGATCACAAACGCTCCGAGTATGTTAAAAACCCAAAGGACGAGATAGTCCTCCAGAAATCTATTAATGGCGTTGAGAAGAAATCTCTCCCCCACATGCTTTGTGTGACCAACATGATCTTACACGGAGTAGACACTCCTACTAATATCCGTCACGACAATACTCTGAGTCGTCCCTACAAAGATTATGGAAATGCAGATCGGGTAGAATGTATTATTACAAATCCACCTTTTGGTGGGATGGAAGAAGATGGCATAGAAAACAATTTCCCTGCAACCTTTCGTACAAGGGAAACCGCTGACCTCTTCCTGGTTCTTATCATTAAACTCTTAAAGACTGAAGGACGAGCTGCCATTGTACTTCCAGATGGATTCTTCTTTGGTGAGGGCATGAAAACCCGTTTGAAAGAAAAATTACTGGAAGAATGCAACCTGCATACCATCGTAAGATTGCCTAATGGTGTTTTTAACCCCTACACGGGCATTAAAACCAATCTGCTGTTCTTTACCAAGGGCAAACCCACCAAACACATCTGGTACTATGAGCATCCCTATCCTGAGGGGGTGGTGAGTTACAACAAGACCAAACCTATGCGTTTTGAAGAGTTCCAGAATGAGATGGACTGGTGGGGTGATGAATCTGATGGCTTCAAATCCAGGATTGAAACCGATCAAGCCTGGAAGGTCTCCATTGAGGAGATTAACGAGCGCAACTACAACTTGGATATTAAGAATCCCCATGTGGAAGCATCAGCAAATCATGACCCTCAAGAGCTGCTGTCAAAATATGTTACTCAGCAAAAAGAGATAGGTAGTTTAAGGGACCAACTCAAAAGCATTCTTTCCGAGGCATTGAATAGGGAGACCTCCGCTTGAGCGTCGAAAACCTGGTCACAGATCATATTGAGACCTGGACCACGGCACAGGTCCCCAAAAAAAGTGGTGGGCGCGGACGTGGCAAGAAAACCAATGGACAGACCCTGTATGGGATTAAAAAGCTCCGAGAGCTGATCTTAGAGCTGGGAGTACGGGGAAAACTGGTGCCACAAGAACCCAAAGATGAACCAGCCTATGAACTTCTGAAGAAGATTGCCAAGGAAAAAGCCCGACTGGTAAAAGAGGGTAAGATCAAGAAGCAGAAGCCCCTACCGGAGATCGGGGAAGATGAAAAGCCTTATGAGTTACCCCAAGGCTGGGCATGGTCCAGGCTGGGCAGGATACTTGACGTTCAAGATTCGATCCGTGTCCCCATCAACAATGCGGAGCGACAAAGCAGGATTGGTCCCTATCCATACTACGGCGCAAATGGTCAAGTTGGAGTGATTGATGATTTCCTGTTCGAGGGTGAGCGCATACTGTTGGCTGAGGATGGAGGTTTTTTCTCTGACCCCATCCGGGGAGTATCTTATATAGTTAATGGTAAATTTTGGGTAAATAATCATGCTCATGTAATGGAATGCCTTTGTGGTACTGCTGCGAGTTTTTGGACGAGCTACTTCAACCGAATGAATTGGGAACCTTTGGTCCAAGGAATGACGAGGGCAAAATTAAATCAACGAACCATGTTGGATATACCACTTCCTACACCACCACTTGACGAACAACACCGCATTGTTGCCAAAGTGGATGAACTCATGGCGCTGTGTGACAAGCTGGAGCAGGAGCAGACCAACAACAGTGAGACCCACCAGCAGCTGGTCAAAACCCTACTGGACACCCTCACCAATGCTACAGATCATGAAGACTTCATTGAGTCCTGGCAGCGTATTGAGGGGAACTTTGATATTCTCTTCACCACCCCTGAAAGCATCGACGTACTCAAACAGACCGTCCTACAACTGGCTGTCATGGGCAAGCTGGTCCCACAGGACCCCGATGATGAGCCTGCCAGCGTACTTCTGGAGAGGATTGCTGATGAGAAAGATCGGTTGGTTGAAGAGGGGAAACTCAAGAAACAGAAACCTCTACCAGTGATTCGTGAGGATGAGAAGCTGTTTGAGTTGCCAGATGGGTGGGAATGGACACGATTAATTGATTATTACGACGTACGTGATGGAACGCACGACAGCCCTAAAGCAACCCCGGAAGGCTATCCTTTAATTACAAGTAAGAATCTATATTCAGGAAAACTTGACTTTGAGAATGTTACCTATATCTCGACTGAAGATCACTTGAAAATTATAGAAAGATCAAATGTTAATAAGGGCGATATTCTTTTTGCAATGATTGGCAGTATAGGTAATCCTGTTATTGTTGATACCGAAAAGGCTTTTAGCATAAAGAACGTTGCTCTATTTAAATATTACAGTGTTCCAAATTCTGTACCATCATTCCTTTTAATTTATCTTCAACATTCTTCTTCAGGAATGAAGGCTGAGGCAACTGGAGCTGTGCAATCTTTCGTTTCGCTTGGCAAATTAAGATCATACATCAAGGCTGTACCACCTCTCCAAGAGCAACACCGCATTGTTGCCAAGGTGGATGAACTCATGGCAATCTGCGATTCCCTCAAAGATCGTTTGAATGATGCTCAAATCACCCAGGTTCAGTTGGCGGATGCGATTGTGGCAAATGCTGTAGATAGCCATGTCTGACAATAAATCAATGTTTCCAGTGGCTCTCTCAGATATTGAAATACTCTTAGAGAGAAATGTATTCATGGAGCCATCTGGTAGCTTCAAATTGTCTATTCTGGGAACTGGTGAGGTTGAACTCAAGCCCCGTGGTTATGTCTTGGTTGAACCAGTGACTACAGACATTCAGCGAGACGAGGTAAAGGACCTTATTGCAGCAGCACTTGAGATCGGTTTTTTTCAAATGGAAGATGATTACAGTGAGGAATCTGAACTCACCGTAACCTCGGAGGGGACTATAGAACAAGGCTTTGGTGACATCCTGGATGGTGAGGCAACCACCTATACCATCATGCTGGGCAAGCATACGAAGACCGTTTACGCTCACTATGGCTACCCTAAGCGTTTAGAGGAGTTTTATCAGCTCGTGCTGGAAATTACTCGTATCTCAGAGATGCTTGAAGAATGGGTTGAAGATTGATAACGTCTAAACGAGACTGGTTTAGCCTGCAAGTTCCTTTGTAGGTAAATAAAAAAACTAAGGGGAGAAACGAGAAAGTGAAAATATGTTTAAACAGACCCGCAGGTATAAATTTTGATGGGATAGTAAATTATTTACAAGATAAAACTTCTACCCGTTTGGCTCTGCCTGCAAATGCATCATTCTGCCATCGTAGTAGTGCTAAGCTTGCAACCTATTCCTTACTGTTTTTCTTTCTTATCCTAAGCCCAGGTTTTTCCCAAACATCTATACTGTAAGTCGTCAAAGTAATTCGGACAAGATCGCTTAAAAAATAAGAGACACTTTCCGGGCCTCCAACATATTAAGCAAACACCTCATGGTGCTGCGATTTCATGTTAATACGCTTCCTCATCTGAAGCGTTTTTTGTTTG
>JABIFX010000070.1 GCA_018650445.1 Fidelibacterota bacterium | reverse complement strand
CATTGGAGGGAAATTAATCATGAAAAAAAATATGAAAGTATCTGAGTTTTTTTACACGTTAATCACAGTGGGAGGCTTCTCCCGAGGCAAAACTATAAGGCTGGATTCAATCCCAAAACATTATAGCGAACCTGCTTATGCTCACACCATGTGCTATAACGAAAGGTTCGTACAATTCTTTGAGAAGGAAGGTACTTCTCGCGATTATTGCGGTCCCAAATACCCCAGGCAAATCTTTATAGATATAGATGGAAGCAAAGGGGATAGGGAGTCATTGAAATCCGCCACACATGATTTTATCACTGACCTCATACAAAAATATGGTATTGATGAAAATTGTATTGGGATCTATTTCTCTGGGAAGAAAGGCTTTCATATTGAAATGTCACCCTCTCTTTTTGGGATAACCCCTGGTTTCAATATCGAAAAATCAATAAAAGCATTAATAGAACATCTAATCGGTGGTATGCGGATTGAGCCAGCTGTCGACATGTGTATTTATTCATCAAACCGCATGTTCAGATTGGCAAATAGTGTTCATCAGGATTCAGGGCTTTACAAAATACCACTGAGGCATGATGAGCTATTAAAACTGTCTGTTAATCAAATCGAGCATTTAGCTCAGAATCCCAGGACTCCTGATTGGATGGTCAAAGATACCAAAAGAGATCAGATTCCCGAGTTGGTTGCTCTCTGGGAAGAGGTTCAATTAATAAGCAATCGAAGTCCCCTAAAGGAGCTGCATTTACTCCTTGAAGAACCAGCCTTTAACGGCAACCGTCACAATAAGGCATTTGAAATTGCTCGTAAGGCCAAATTTGTGGGATACGATGAAAATACAATACTGACTCTTCTATTGAACTGGAATCGTAAGAACAATCCACCAATAAGTGGTGAGCAATGGTTTAGGATTATGCTCCAGGGAGTCAAAGTAAACCAGAACTGCTCTTCGGTATCTCCAAATCTATTACACGGTTTGAATCAGATTGTCCCTGTCTTGAGTGTGGTGAAAAAGTTATCTGATGCTGAGTTCCGTGGGTTCATACATTTACTCCTTTTGACCAACACGAAAGAAAAGCGCTGGTGCGGAATTTATATCCCAGTGGCCTCTTTGGTCTGCTCTTATATGAGTCTGGCTGACCGATCTCAAATCACAATTAACCAGGCACGCAGTGTTATTAAAAAGCTGATTGAAAACGGATATATGACAAAGCGACTCTTGTCAAGCAATCGAGGGCAGTTATTGACTTGGATTGGTCTAATCCGGGACCTCTATAACCCGGAAAATCGTACCATACCTTTGAACGGTGATGATTCAGGGACCGAGAGTAAAGCAATGACAAGCGTAAGCTATGCGGAATCAACAGGTAAGGACAACGCAGAAATCTCGTCAGATGAATCAGCCGAGGATGAAATTCTTAACCTGACCCCAACTACTATATAAGTTTCTTTTCTTCTTTAAGGATTATTATTATGATTAAATATTATAAAAGCACTGAAAAACGAAAAAGCATAAACTCAACTCCAAAGCAGGAAAAGTCACCATCTCAGGGTAAAGACGTGGAAGGATTGTATCTGGGTGATTTCTATGAAGAAAGTAAGCAGATTACTCCAGGTACCGTTGACCTGCTTACAGTTGATCCACCCTATGGAGTTCTGAAGACAGTAGAATGGGACACTCCACTTGATTGGGAATTAACTGAAGAGGTCTTTGCAGATCTGCTAACTCCAATGGGCCAAGCGATCATTTTCTGCAACGCTCGATTACGAGACAAGATTAAGATCACTTTTGGAAGTCTACTTGAGATACGCCATGAACTCGTCTGGTTGAAAAGTTGTGCATTACCTGTCTCTCAGTATAGTCCGATTCCAAATGCTGAGTTCATGCTGGTCATCAAGAAGAAGGGGGTCAGACCTAGCGAACTTGTGTTCAATCCAAATGAGACTCTCCAACCTGGAGACCCCTATCGAAAAAAGAATATCAATCGAGAAATCTCTATCCGCCAGGAGACTAAACCAGAGGTGGATGTCAACGAGACTGGAGCCCGTTTTATAAAACAAGTGATCTCGGCTCCCTCAAAACCCAATATGCTTAAAGCGGAGCGCTCCAATCATCCAACTCAAAAGCCTCTATTGCTGATGCGTGAGCTTATCAGAGTGTATTCCAATCCAGGTCAGTTGATCCTTTCACCGTTTGCTGGCTCTGGAACAGATCTGATCGCAGCTGATATGGAAGGTCGCAGATGTATCGGTTACGAATTGAATGAAGCGTATTACAAGGAAGCTGTCGCTAGAATCGCACAATACCACTCTCAGGGTGATTTCTTTCGATTGGATACATCATCACATGGGCTCGACGAATGAAACGATTCTCGTCCAAATATGGGATTCGTAGAAGAAGAATAAGAATATCGTTGTTTTATGTGGATTGGGCAGTGTATACTGCGGATGACCATAACATGTTGTTCGGGCAGGACTTATAAGAGGTAAATATGGCAGGATTAATGAGAACAAAGTTGGGTTTCTACATAGCCAGGACTCACCTCCCCAAGGGATCACATCCTTGCGAGATTAAGACTCCACTTATGACTAAGGACTACAAAACAGCACTTATTCGGAAACTGGATGTTGAGGACAAAGCTGATGAAATCAAGGCAGGAATTAAATTCTCATTTGTTTGGGCGGGCAACGAAGCTGAAGTTAAGGTTGTTCATTTCACTTTGAAAGATGCAGCAGACAAATATTTGAAAGCCCGTAAATCTGAGAGGTTGGCAACTAATACCACGTCCATCATGGAGGGTGCCTTAAATCATCTTCAAAAAGCACTCAGACCCACTTTCCCAGTTG
>JABIFX010000174.1 GCA_018650445.1 Fidelibacterota bacterium | reverse complement strand
TATGATCACATCGCCTATTTAGCCTCAGATGAGCTGGAAGGCCGCAAGCCCGGTACTCCCACGGGTGATCAGGCTGCCGAGTATATAGCAGATCATTTCAGACAACTTGGTCTCGAACTCCTTGGAGAAGATGGGAAGCAGTATTTTAACTTGGTTACCTCAGTTGCTCTCGGTCCAAACAACAGTTTCAGCGCACCTGGGGTTGAAGGTATTAGCGGAGAAAACTATACGCCTACGGCTTTTTCATCCAGTGCGAGTCTTGAAGCAGGTGTGGTATTTGTTGGTTACGGTTTTGAGATTGATGCTGACACATTGAGTTGGGACGATTATGCTGATGTTGACGTAAAAAACAAGTGGGTAATGGTTTTAAGAGGTACCCCTGAAAACGAAGCTGCTTCCAGTAAATTTGATAAATACTCCTCGCTACGTCACAAACTATTGGTTGCTCGCGATCATGGTGCCGCCGGTGTTCTCTATGTGAGTGGGAGTAAATTTGATGCTAAAGATGAACTTATTGATCTTCGGATTGAACGCAATCTTTCCCAGGCCACCCTCCCAGTACTGCATGCAAAAAGGGAAATTGCTGACCAGCTACTGGCCAATTCCTCAAAAACCATAGTGGACCTTGAGACTAAATTGGATACAGATTTAAAACCTGCCAGTCTGGAATTAGATATTATGCTTTCAGCAACTACTGAAATTATCCAACAAGAAGTCACTACTCAAAACGTGATTGCCCTTCTCCCCGGTTCTGATGCTGTACTAAAAGATGAATATATTGTCGTCGGGGCTCACTATGATCACCTCGGATGGGGTGGCAAGGGTTCAGGTTCCCGAAGACCAGATACTTCAGCTGTCCATAACGGCGCTGATGATAACGCTTCAGGTGTTGCAGCAGTTCTTGAAATAGCTGAGAGATTGGCTCTGGGTAAATCAACTCCAAAAAGAAGCATCTTATTTATGGCTTTTGGTGCTGAAGAAATGGGACTGCTCGGCTCCAAATTTTTCACATCAAACCCCCTTATCGATAAAACCCAGATCAAGCAAATGTTTAATCTCGATATGGTGGGAAGACTCAACCCCATGAAACCATCACTCACGGTTGGTGGAACTGGGACTGGATTAGGAGTTGAAGAATTTCTTCGCGATCATGCCATCGGTCGTGAATTTCAATTGTCTACGACTCCAGATGGATATGGCCCTTCGGATCATGCCGCCTTCTATGTTGAAGATATACCGGTCTTATTCTTCTTTACAGGCATCACCGAGGAATACCACACTCCAGCTGATGATATTGAGACAATTAATATTTCAGGTGAAAAAGCTATCGCTGATTATGCATATGAGCTGATTGAAGATTTGAGCTCAATGCCGGAAACTTTTATGTTTCAGGAAGCAGGTCCCAAAGGTCCGCCTAAGGGTGGCAAACGTGGTAAGGTTAAAATGGGTATTATTCCAGATTTTGCTGCTGCAAAAGCCAATGGTTTCCTATTAGGTGGTGTGGTTCCCGGCGGACCAGCAGCGACTGCCGGCATGCAATCTGGCGATGTTATGATAGCCCTGGAAGGTCTTTCAGTAATGAATGTCTACGATTATATGAGTCGTATGGCAGAAGTAAAGCCTGGACAACGGGTTAGCGTGGAAATTATGCGCGGTGATGAAAAATTAATCCTCATAGTACAACTTTAAGGGTACCTCCATGTCAAACAACACTAAGCAACAAGCCTGGCTACTTTGGATACTGGCTGTTATCATTACACTTTCTTCAGTGGTGTATCAGAGAAAAACTGGTCCGACTTACCCAGTGACGGGCGAAATCAAGGTCAATGATAAATCGGTAAGCTATCACCTCTTGCGCTCGCAGAATACTGGAGAGAATGCTGAAATCGATCTGGGTGCTTCAAAACCGGAATTCAACGCCACATTAAAATGGAAGCGCTACAAGAGCCATGATGAATGGCGACTGACCCCATTTATGATGGTGGATGGACATTTAAAGGCGTCCCTGCCTTCACAAGCACCTGCCGGTAAAATTATCTATGAAGTGAATCTGGTAACTGCAGGTGGAAAATCAATCCCATTGACCGATGAGCCCGTCATCATCCGCTTTAAAGGTGCTGTACCTGCTGGCGTTCTGATTCCCCACATCCTTTTCATGTTTTCAGCGATGCTCATGGCAACTCGCACAGGTATGGCGGCCTGGGTTGAAAGTCCAGCCACACTGAGATATACACTCCTCACAGGTACATTTCTCATGCTGGGTGGTTTGATTCTAGGACCCATTGTTCAAAAGTATGCATTCGATGCCTATTGGACAGGATGGCCCTGGGGAACGGATCTGACCGATAATAAAACAGCAGTTGCCTTTCTCTCATGGATCCTGGCGGCCTGGAGACAGCATAAAACGGGCAATGCCAAAGCCTGGATTATCTCAGCCGCTGTCATAACCCTGGCGGTTTACCTCATCCCCCATAGTGCTTTTGGCTCAGAATTGGATTATACCCAGATCGAGCAATAAATTTGTAATCTAGGCTGGGATTCAAATCCCAGCCTAGAAGATTCAAATCCCAGTTTGGAAAATTCAACTCTCCAATGAGAACCTTCTCTGATGGTTGAGGTGTTATGCTGAGTTTATCGAAGTGCT
>JABIFX010000074.1 GCA_018650445.1 Fidelibacterota bacterium | reverse complement strand
GAAATAAAACAACAAAAAAAAGAACTCAAAAAGCTTGTGAAAGAAGCTAACGATGCGTGGAAAAAAGTAGATGTAGATGACATGAAATTTAAGTAAAAGTTAAAAGGCAATGCAAAATACGAATAAAAGGAAGAGAGAAAATTTTGGGACTATTAGCCATACTAGACAATCTTATGATTTTTATTCTGAGGAAAGATAAGAATGCCACCAAAAGGTATATAGATAACCACCCTGAATTAAAAGGCAAACGGGATGAAATTTCTAAGAGGTATAAAGCCCTTAATAAGGAATGGGAGAACGCGGATTATTTGGATGTAATCACTGGTAAAAAGAAAAAGAGGGACCATCCCAAAAATAAATAAATTAGGATACCTCATTTGTATCTTCGCCTAATTTTATTAGTCCAGCACTATTAAAATCTCACCAATCAAATCCTCATCACTAAACTGAAACCCCACGGTCATCGTATCTCCAATCATGGATCTAACCGGAGCAATCATGGTGTTAACTTCTCCATCAGCATTGCTGTAGGAACAACAGTTGATTGTAGGCACTACGAAGTCACTGAATCCCGTGATATAAGTTGTGTCCAAGGCGACATATTCCAATTGATCCGTGTAAGCAAAGTCGATGTAATATCCCAGCGTATCATTTAGGCGCCAGTAATGCGAAGATGTCCATTCCACTCTGACATTCTCAGATGGCTCACCTTCGAAACTTATATGGCCACTGATACGGTGGGTGGTTTGCCAAGTCTCTCTCAAGAGTTCCAGATGATAGTAGCCGTTTGAATCGACTGTAAGCCGTGGATCCAATTCAAAATGCATCCCTTGATTTGTATCTGGTTCAGAACAAGCCACCATAATGAATACCACTAATACATACCATATATCGTTTACTACTACATTCAACTTAGATCGTGATTGGGGCATAAGACAATTCCTCTCTATACTGAAACTACCGTTGAACTCTAAGATATTTTCTATAAAGACATATTATGACGTATTGATATGTAACTTATTCTTGATGAGTCGATGTGAACATAGTCAACGAAATGAGATTTCTATTGCTCTAAGAGCAGAATTAAACCTTTCTACCCCTCGCCAGGCTATTACTTTAAAACAATTCCAAGACTTTGTGATCATCGGGGTGACTTTAAAGGGTATCGATACGTTTAAATTTAAGTTATGGATTAGCAGAGGATGAATCAGATGAGTAAACAAGTCAGATATTTAACAAAGTCTAAATTTAAGTCTGCCCTGGAATGTCCCACCAAACTCTTTTATTATGGTAAATCTGAGTATGCCAACCTCATGGATGATAATGAATTCATGCAAGCTCTGTGTGAAGGGGGGTATCAGGTGGGGGAGTTGGCCAAATACTATTTCCCTGGTGGTCATGATATCAAATCTTTGGGCTATGAAGAATCCTTGGCTCAAACCAACGCCTTACTGGAGCAGGAAAATGTCATCATCTATGAAGCAGCCATCCGATTTGAACACACCTTTATTCGTGTGGATGTCCTGAAGAAGGAAGGCAAACGAATTGAGCTCATCGAGGTCAAAGCTAAATCTTTTAAAAGCCGGGATGAATTCACCACAGCCAAGGGCGATTTTATTGCCAAAGGCTGGTATCCCTATCTGGCTGATGTAGCCTTTCAGAACTGGGTCATTGAGCGAGCATTGCCGGGACATGAGATTGTGCCCTATCTCATGCTCACGGATAAAAACAAAAAATCCACAGTTGATGGTCTGAATCAGCTCTTCAGGATTAGGAAAGATGCACGTGGGCGCATGGAAATCTTCACGGCGGAACCTGTGACTCAAGCCGCCCTGGGTGATCCTCTTTTGATTCAAATTGATGTTTCTGAATTTGTCCAACAGATCATGACAGGCTCGCATTTTCAGGACAACAAAAAATCAGTGGAAGAGCTGAAAGGCTTTGAGGCGCGGATTGCCGAGTATGGGAAGTATTATTCAAAGGATGAACGTTATCATATCACTACGGGGACCAAGTGTAAGGGTTGTGAATATAAAAACGCAGCGAGACCGGACCTCAAGAGCGGTTTTCATGAATGCATGGCAGCCTCCTTGGGAACCCGCTTTGATCCGGATACTCCCACCATCTTTGATATCTGGAATTTCCGGAAATCAAAGACCCTCATGGACCAGGGTGTATTTTCCCTGCGGGAGCTCAAAGATTTACCCAATTATGACTTCTATCTGAATGAAAGACAACTACTCCAGGTTGATCTGACTTTAGCTGATGAGAAGTCTGAGGTGTTTGCCCCGGAACTCCGCAATGAAATGAATTCCTGGACCTTCCCGCTACACTTTATTGATTTTGAAACCAGCATGGTAGCCTTGCCATTTACCAGAGGCAGGAAGCCTTATGAGCAGGTCGCTTTTCAGTTTTCCGCGCACACGCTTCATGAAGATGGGAGTATGGAGCATCATGAGTGGATCGACACCAACCAGGGTGTCTTTCCCAATTATGAATTTGTCCGTCAACTGAAAGCTGTCCTGGAAAAAGATGATGGTACCATTTTTAAATATTCTCCTCATGAAAATACGGTTCTGAATCAGATCAAAACCCAGATGCTGGATGATGATGAATCTAAGTATGGGAATCTGATTGAATGGATTGAAACGATCACTTCATGGAATGAAGGGGGCGTCAAAGGTTCAGGCTATAGGAACATGGTGGATCTACTCCAGATAGTTCGCAAGTATTACTACCATCCCGACATGGGTGGATCCAACTCCATCAAGAAGGTTTTACCGGCGGTCATGACTGGGGATGCGGTTAAAAAGAATTATTCCAGGCCTCTGGATTTTGGAACCCATCTCAAGGGTCGTGTTCTATGGGAACTGAACCCTGAAACTGGCAAGCCGGAGAATCCCTATCATCTGCTCCCCGGACAATATGGCGACCTGGATCTAAATCAGGATGAATTGATACTGGAGGATGCAAATATACAAGAAGGTGGGGCCGCCATGATGGCCTATGCCAAGATGCAGTTCACAGATATGACTGATGAAGAGCGAGAGGCGTTAAGAAATGCGCTGTTGCAATACTGTGAATTGGATACGCTTGCTATGGTTATGATATATGAGCATTGGGAATCTAGTTTGAGGATTGAGCAGTAGATGACACACCAACTTCACGAAAATATCATGTATGACGGTAGAGAGAAAACCATGTTTTCCTTTCCTGGTATTCCAGAGGATCATCCACGGATTATAGAGTTAACAGATAAGCAGATCTGGGCAAAGGGTGAAGCTAGAATGTTGTCCTCAGCCTGTTGGCGTGGCTATGTCGGAACATGGGAAATCAAAGATGGTAGGCTTTATCTGCTCAAACTGGAACGTGACTATGAGTTGTTGGGTGATGAGCCCTTATTTGCAGATTGGGTAAGTGAGGAATTGACTATCATTGTTGAGCCGGTTTTCGAGGGGTTGAAAGTCGGATTGTATGGGCATGAAACCATTGAGAAAGTGTCGATCAAACGAGGCTTGGTTGTTGGGCAGAGATAGTTCCCGACTATTCGACTTGTTTTGACAGAACGAAAAGTAGAAAAATGACTCAAATTTATACACCGCCACAATTTGATTATGCTTCCATCTTAAACTTTTCATTAGAACTGGAAGAGATGAGAGATGCGACTGAATTAGCTATTAATTTTTCCAGGACAGAATTTGCTTCGCCAATTGCGATTCTCACCATTGGGTGCAACATCAAATCCCTTCGCGAGTACAGAAAATCATTAGAACTGGTGACTCATTTTCAAGGGATATCAGAAGATATTCCTGCCCATTCCTATCTAGGTCATTTAGGTTTCTTCAATTTTATCGATGTGCCCTTTGGCAAAGCAATCGGGGAGGCCGTAGGTAATAATAGATACATGCCCATCACGAAATTGTCCTATTCTGAATTGATGCTTGAAGTAAGTCCGCCCTATAAGCTTCTCCGCCACGTCATCATGGCAGAAGCAGAGAAATTAGCGAAGGTATTGTCTCCTTCTGAATCAGATGAGGACTCAAGAATTACGCTCGCATATGCCTTAAGAGAAATTATCAGAAATGTTTTTGAGCACTCTAAGGCTAGAGACGCATATATATGTGGCCAACGAAGGACGAGTGGCCGGGTAGAGATAGCCATCATAGATCGGGGTATTGGAATCTTCAATAGTTTAAAAAGTGCCTTTGGGATTAAAGATCCTGTTGATGCGCTTGAACTGGCTATTGAACCTGCAGTCTCCAGGACAACCGGTCCCAGGGGTGATAAGAATGAGCATGGGAATTCTGGATATGGACTCTACGTATTATCCAGGCTAGGTTTAGAATATGGAAAATTCCTCCTTGGTAGTGGTGAGGGGTGTTTGCGTATGGATAAAGATGGTACAACGATAGATCAATTCTCCTACAAGGGCACCGTCGTGGGACTCAGGCTGAATTCACCACCAAACAATTTTGGTGCTGATCTTGAAGCAATCTTGCAGGGGGGCGAAATGGAGGCTTACATGGAGGGTCGAAAAGTAAAACCATCTCCAGGAACCAAAGAAATTCCACTTTCTAAGCGTAAGTGATGTTGGAGTGTTTTATAAACAACTATCGCACAGGTATCACCTGGAAAGACTAAGAAACATTTTGGAGTTTCATCTGATATGACCGCTCAAGTCCACGAAAAGATCCGATATCAAGGTAAACGTATGCGCTTAGCTAGCTGTCCTCATTTTCCAGAGGATCACCCACGGATTCGTCACTCATCTGAAAAAGAAGTTGATAATTTGGCAAAAGACAACAAAACAGAAATTATTTTTTCCACAGCTTGTTGGCGAGAATATATCGGATCCTGGAGCATACGCCAGGGCAAGCTGTATCTCACCAAACTGGAAGGGCACTTTCGCCTAGAAGGGAAGGACGCTCTCTTTGCAGAGTGGTTCACAGGAGAATTACGCATCCTCAATGGGAGATTATTGGAATATGTCCACTCAGGTTTCAACTCGGTCTATGAGCAGGAAATTATTCTCACATTGGAGCAGGGAGTGGTAAAAGAAACTGCAGTAATAAAACCGACGTCATTTAGGATTGAGCTTGAATAATCAAGTTGATAGAACTTGCGAATGATCCATGAAACAGTGATTATACAAATCATTGACTATTAGGAGAAGAATTAAACATGAATGAAGTGATCTGTCCACACTGTAAAAAAGCATTCAAAATTGACGAAACTGAGTATGCGAACATTTTGAAGCAGGTTCGCGATAGCGAGTTTGAGCAGCAATTGCATGAGCGGCTTGAATTGGCTGAGAAGGACAAACAGAATGCGGTTGAGCTCGCTAAGGAAAAGGTCAGCAGCGAAATGCAGAAGGCAACAGCAGTCAAGGACACTGAGATTCAAGAGTTGAAGGCAAAACTAGACGCTGGTGATATCTCGCAGCAACTTGCTGTGACCGAGGCTTTGAAAGTAGTTGAAAAAGAACGCGACGTACTCACGAATGAGTTGAAGCAGGCTCACCACGATAACCAAACTGCTTCGGAACTAGTAAAGGCAAATCACTCAAATCAATTGCAAGAGACCTCTGCAAAAAAGGATGCAGAGATTCAAGAACTTAAGGCAATGCTCAGCACTAAAGAGGTTGCGCAGAAACATGCAATCACCGAGGCGGTCAATGATGCTGAAAAGATACGCGATCAACTGAAAAGTGACCTTGAACGAGCTACGCTAGAGAAGCAGCTTGCCGAGACTGCACTCAAGGATAAGTACGAGACGCAGCTTAAGGATCGTGATCGCGAGATTGAGCGTCTCCGGGATATGAAGGCCCGTCTTTCAACCAAGATGGTTGGAGAAACTCTCGAGCAGCACTGCGAAACTGAATTCAACCGTATTCGAGCAACTGCGTTTCCCAAAGCATATTTTGAAAAAGACAACGACGCTCGAACAGGTAGCAAGGGCGACTACATTTTTCGGGACTCAGATGAGTCGGATACAGAGAGTGTGTCGATCATGTTCGAGATGAAAAACGAGAATGATGAAACGGCAACTAAGAAGAAAAACGAAGATTTTTTTAAGGAACTTGACAAGGACCGTAATCAAAAGCAGTGTGAATACGCGATCCTCGTATCCCTTCTTGAACCAGATAGTGAGCTTTACAACTCTGGCATTGTCGATGTTTCACACCGCTTTAAAAAGATGTATGTCATTAGACCACAATTTTTTATTCCGATAATTACATTGTTGCGAAATGCCGCCCAGAACTCCCTGAAATACAAAAATGAACTCGCTGTAGTAAAAGCACAGAATGTTGATATCACAAATTTTGAGGATGAGCTGGATGAGTTTAGGAAGGGTTTCGCTCGAAATTACGATCTAGCATCAAAGAAATTTAAGATAGCTATCCAGGAGATCGACAAGACTATCGACCACCTACAGAAGACCAAAGATGCGCTCCTTGGTTCTGAAAACAACCTTCGTCTTGCTAACAATAAAGCTGATGACCTAACCGTTAAGAAATTAACCAAAAAGAACCCCACAATGGCGGCGAAATTTGAGGAACTCAAGAGTTAAGAGTTAAGGGTTTTTGTAACACTTAATACAGTGGGATGAGTTTGCCACAAGTGGAAAGGAAATTTTATCAAAGGGAAAAATAAGTTCACTCAGGCTGAAATCGATAAACTAAGAAAACTAATCAAAGATAAGGTTGTTGCCACCCGTACCGCACAAAAAGGTATCCGAAGAAAGATTAGGCAAATTGGTTTCTATTGGTCAGATTTTTCTGATAAAAAGGGATACACAGTTGAGGATTTTGACAATTTAATCAAATCGGGGCAGATTAAGATAATTGGAAGTTCTGAAGTTATTAAACCTGCTATTCATGTACAAAAGGCCATAAGCCAATCGTCCCGATCAAAATTCCCGTCGAGCAAGCGGAAAAAACCACTAATTGTCGATAGTGAAGATGAGCTGGCGAATCCCGATTTCGGGCTTGATGCAGTCCTGGATGAAAATGTTAAAGTGCTCATTTGTGGGACATTCCCTGCCAAAGAGTCAATCGAAGCAGGATTCTATTATCAAAATCAAACAAAACGATTTTGGGGGCAGGCTCTGCGGATGATTGGTGATTTTGAAACTTTAGATAATGACACTAGGGAATCGCATCTACTTAGAAATAATATTGGTTTATGGGATATCTTTGATTGTATTGAAAGATCTGGTGGGAATCAAGACACTGCCATAAAGAAAGCCAAGTATAATTCTTTTGAGAATCTGCTAAATGAGTACTCACGCATTGAATATTTGGTTTTTAACAGTAAAAATGCCCATGATTGGTTTTGTGAAGATCATCCCGAAATCGTGAGACTAGGGACACCGAAAATTGTTCGACTGCAATCTTCTAGCGGTAGCAATGGGTGGTTTAATGGTGGCGAAGATTGGTCATTATTTTTCAAATCTATTGGAATTGAATATCAATAGGAAAAGTAAAATAGCCTTAAACAGCGTTATTCTCATAATACATAAAGATATTTCGTTCTCACTCTCGAGCCATTGTATATGACAAAAAATATTAATGATCTGTTTTTAGAATTTGTAGAGAAATATCTCCAAATTTCAAAGGAGTTGGATATTTATGGTGAATCTCGAGAATCCTTAGTCCTGGAAATAGAAAGTTTACTGATTCGGATACACCGTGAAAATGTGTGGCATCCTGGGTGTCTTATTCAGATCGATTCATCTGATGAAATGCGTCAAATTGTTAATGATTTTGATGTAATGTGGAAAATATTCAATAACGGACCCATTGTTAAAGAAATGCGTGCTAATGAAGATGGAGATAGAATCAATCCGTTAATAGTTACTGTAGGTGTCCGACTCTCCAAAGTAAGGCCCGTTATTGTGACTTCGGACCCAACTACATATGGCTTTGCCTCCTTTTATGCTGAAGCTATTAAGTGCTGGGCATATGGACTTTTTCGAGCCGCTGCAGTCTTGTGTGGGTCTGCATTAGAAGAAGTGATAACAGGAGAGATATCAAAGGAAGAAAAAGATTTTGCACTTTCCTTCAACTATACTACTAGTGTTCCATCGAGTATCACGACCCGGTCATTTCACGAAGTAATTCGTGCGGCGCACGACAGGAAATATCTCACAGATGATCAGTATGCGCAGGTCGAGGATATTCGTCTCATTCGAAACAAAATTCTTCATGATTTGGGAAGTGTAACAGAAGATGAGTCTCTAGAGATGATTACTTCAACGCGGTCAGTAATTCAGAGCTTGCTATCAGAAAGAAATCAGAATAACAGCAATCAAGCTCCCCAAACCGTTTATCAACGCACATTTACGGAATTCCTGAATGCTTTAGGTCCGTTTATGGACAAGCTTGTCGCCAATAAAGGAAAATTCATTAACCTTGATGAGCCACAAGAAAAACAACTAAAACAGCTATTCAAAATGAATGTCTGGAGCCCTGGTGAAATTGTTCAAGTGCCTCCTGAAGCAGAAAAATTGGCAAATGGCATAATGCTTCACATGATGTATGAATTTGGCTATGATGAAGATACCTTTGTCGAATATATATATGAGGAGGATCACGATAAAATATGGATTGTTATATATTCAATCCTTGAGCGAGCGATGCGACTGAGACCAACTGTAGTGAGTGTAGATCCTAATCGATATAATTTCTCAGATTTTAATAAAGAGGCGACCCGTGCGTGGGTTTATGGGTTTAATCGAGCGGCATATGTGTTATGTGTTACCGTTATTGAAGATGTCCTGGGTGGAGAGCTTATTAGCAGGCAAGGGCATGAAGCACTCCAACTCATTTATGAGAGAGATCATGTGGTGGGTGTAGGAAGGTCCAAGATGAGTAATCTACTAGGCCAGGTTGTCCAATGTAGGATTATTAATAGAGAACAAGCTAAAGACCTCCGAAAATTGCTGTCAAAAAGAAATCGCATCCTGCACGGACTGGAGGAAGTCGGATCCAAAGAAACGCTAAAAGCTATCCAAAAAACTAGAGGATTAATCGAGTACATACTCTTCGATGAATGAGTCATCGGAAAGTATCGTGAACGATGATACATCTTGTTGTTAGCAAGATGTACTCGACATAACATCACTTAACGACTACATTATTAAAAGTCAGTATACTTTGTAGCATTCCCTTTAGACTTAGAAATTGGGTATTTTAATGAATTCTTTTCCAGTTTTTGAAAAGCACATTCTACCGGATCTAATTCCATCAATGAACAGAACTCGACCAAATAGATCAGAATGTCTCCAACTTCATCTTTTACCATCGAAAGCTTTTGGGTAGGTAAGCTTTCACTCTCTTCATCAGTCAACCAGGTGTACATCTCCAACAGTTCTGAAGCTTCAACTGACAATCCGATGGCTAAGTTCTTTGGGGAATGGAATTGTTCCCAATCTCGTTCATTAACGAATTTTTTCAATACGAGCTTTAGATTTTCTACTGTGTTATCCAATTTAATTTCTCCTGCCTTCACCATAAAATGAATGCTGTCCATTAATCTTCTGGGATGAAATCGACTAATATTTTCATGATCTTTTTCTCATCATCAGGTAAAATACGACAGGCTGTCTGTACGACCCTGTAGTGAGAATATTGCTTTCTACCAATGATTTCCTGCAAATCAAAAGGTAAAGAAAGTCTTTTTGTGTTTTTGCAATCAATAATCCAGTTCCATCGTCCACTATTACCTGGCCAGAGAGATTCTACCTCTGAGTAGTTTGCAGTTCTTGCTCCATCATAATGCATGATATATTGGATTTGCTTCTCTCCACTTACGCAAGAACTCTTGTTTTTACTTACTAAAATGATTTCTCCTGGTTTAATCTCCTTTGGCTTACCCCTGAAGGCATGCTTCTGGTTTTCGATCACACTTTTGAATGTTGCTCCAGATGTTTTGAATAAGTACATATTTACCCCCTCATTTCTGATTAATTACTGTTATTACCTTCGATCCAGGTTCATTGGTAATTACAATTTTTTTTCGAGCTTTCTCGATTAACCCGATCATTTTTTTTAGATCATGGATCATTGAAGAAGCCAGATCATTGTTTAGTCGATACCCAAGTGCTCGTCCAGGTTGTTCGATTGGATCACCATATCTAAATAGAAAGTCTATGATATCGAACGGTATACTTCTCTGTCGGGACCGTAAGTGAGCGTGATTAGATAATTCCATAGGGTTCCTCCCATTCTCCTGATTCAAGAAATTTGTCTATAGACCAATGTGAGTTCATGAGTGCTGAATAGCCATACCCAACGCTTTCAATTAATGGGTCATCTTTTCGTGGTAATGTTGAAGCAAGCTTCTCGGCTTCTTCCAAAAGGTCAAAAGCAAACTCAAGTTTGTCCTTAATTAATTTGTATACTTCTCGTCTTTTCAGGCTCTTCTCAAGGTTGTGTTCATTGAACATATTAAACAAATAAGCGATTAATTGATCGCGTTGAACTTGATTCTCCTTTGAAAATTTTGATAATACCCTTGATGAATTCTTATTTATCAAATAAGATTTCCGCTCACCGGTTATTTCAACATCCCGAATTTCAGGTAATATGTTTTCATGTGATAGTACATATCTGGTCTTTTCGTTACGAATCATCGAAGCCATTTGTTCAAAAGCATCAATAAGCTTATATCCTGGAGCCAGTTGTTTGAATCTCTCAATTGTTTCAGGAGGAATTCTAAAGGTGGTCCTGATGCTATTCTTTGTATCTCGTTGTGATTCTAAAAGCCCCTGAGATTCACTCATTGATATTAGATGGTTAGTATTTGAAGCGTCTTTTTCTTTCACAGTATATCTCCTCATCTTGCGTTGAATATATGCATGACTACATTTAAATACAAGAACTATCTATTGTAGTCTGATATGTTATATATGCATCACGCGCAATTCATTTACTTCATTGTGAAATCTATCTTTCTCGTTGATCGTAAAACATATCTAGTTCAAGACTATATGCGTATGGAGAATTCCTCCTCTCGGCATAAGAACTGTTATATGAAGGGGTGTCCCCTTTGCCTGGGTAGCAACTAAATAAGACTACGCAAACGTAGTCTGCGCTGTCACAGCTCAAAAATGAAATTTGAGTGAAAACATTATACCTTTGGACTATATTCTTTAAGTTAAGCATCCAGATACCTAGAATAAGATTATTCAATTAATTAGGGAGATTCACAATGCCGTTAACATCCTCAGAATATATTCGCCAGCTCATTAATAGATTGGGAGCTGATATGGTAGCAAAAATCCTCCAAGAATCAGATCATGTAAAACAGGAATTAAATAAAAAAGGTTACTGGGAGTAGGAGCAACACTATCTCTCAATTTTAGGCTAGATCATGCATTCTGTCCCTGAGAAATTCTCTTGTTTCTTCATCTTCACAAAACACAAATGTCCCAAGCATACCTCTTGTCAGGAATATTCTATACCGATTTTGTAATAACTTAAATGCCAATTCGGGGTCGGAGATTGTTGCAGATCTAAGCCCATCAATGTTATCAGTTATCACCCTAGAATCACCGACCTCCCAACGGTCACCTCGTCTCACAAAATCTCTTCCCCAAACGAGACCAGCAAAATCACTTTCAAATCCCTGGCAACCATAAATTGAAGAAATACTATTTAGATCATTACTCTTTCCACCAATCCAAAAGGGAGTATAATCTTTTTGGGGATTCATTAACCAGGGAATATTTAGACCTGAATCTTTGTATAGATCTAGTCCACTAGCGAGTGGATACCCAATTCTGATATTATCTTTGTGAAAGGAAGCATTCATATTTCCTCTTGATTCAGTAAAACTTGCAAGAAGCGCAACCTTATGATCACTAGTTTTGGACCTGAGTTTATCAATCATATCGTTAATATTATCAAAAATTTCTACTTCATAACTCTCTTGCCAAAGAAGTGTGTTGTCCTCAGATGGAATATTCGAGTTCGTGATGAGTGTGTCTACCCATGAATGGTATGCTTCACCTCCCCTGCATCTCAAAAATGCTGAGAGTCTAAGTTCGACTAGTTCCTTTCCTACCTGAGTGGCATACTTTCTGAAATTTTGCTTATTTCCCTGTTCCGGTGGATTTAAAATTTGAGATTCGTCATAGAAAAAGACAGTTGTCGGGGCTCTCTCCATGATAATGGGTAGGTTTTGTTCGTTGAAACGTTGTGATTCATCACAAACAACGAGATCACCATTCCATGAATAGCCTACATCACCCAATCCACGCCCAGTTCGTGGAACAGAACTGTAGATTGTTGTTCCAGAAGCACCTGGATAAGCCTGATTAAGACATTGTCTGAGAATTGTCATTAACCTATTGTTGCGAAGAGCAAGGAGGGTTTGCTGACCTTTGCTCAGAGCTTTTAGGAGAAGATGAATTGCAACTAGTGATTTTCCTGATCCTGGACTGCCCTGCACAATAAATACTCGGTTTTCACGAGCTGTGGCAGAAATTAAAATATCCTCAACTAATGCTTCTTGTTCAGATGTTAGCCCAGCGCCAGTATCTGCAATCGCTTCTGTTACAGAATCGGCAATTTCAACAGCGTTCTCTTGAATTATATTGAAGAAACTTTGTGTTTGCTTATAGGGTGCATTTTCAAATTGGGAAGCCTCCGCCAATGTTAATCCTGCTGGCAAAAGATGCTCACAAAGATAATCGCCGAGGTGATTTTCGCTCCCCTTGTAGAATATTGGTGATCGCTCTAATATTCCTGCGTTTATTCCAGGTTCAAGGATCTCTCTATAATCAGAATCTAGATTATGCAAAAGGCAAACAGATTTCCAACTATAGTGCTCGCCTTCCGAGTGTAACATCTTCAATTTACCCTCATAATTCAATGCTTGAGCAGAAGGATGTTTTTCTCGACCCAATCCAGGAACGGAGATAAAAAGATTGCTATTTGTTGAGGCGACTGAAGACCACTGTTTCAATTCTATAACTACACCTTTTCGATTGGAGGGTGTTCCTCCAAGTAGAATTACATCTGCTTTTTCATCTCCGATTGGCATTCGCAATTCAACTAGAACTAATATATTATCAAATTCTGGTGAGGGGAGTGCCTTCAGAAGCTCTGGAATTGAATTTACCCACGATCTAATAAGTGATGGGGATGGATTGCCGAAATGATTTCGGTAGTTCTCTGAGAACAAAGTCTCAAGTTGCCCTGATTGATAAAGTTGTTTTAGCTCGAATATTGTTCCACAATAAGCGCTTGCCATACACCTCTCCCGTATCTATTTCTATAATGTACTCGATAGGCTGTTCAGGAAGTCAGTGAGAAGACTCATTAACAATCCCATGATTAGTTAAAAACTTCACGTAAACCAAAATTAATTAAGTAATTCTGATGAATTATTCTGAACACAATTAATCTTTGGCAGGTAATCCGTTGGATGTGATTGCATACAGAGCTATTTTTCGATCCATCTCATCAATATTTAGGGTGCCCATTTTTGTAGTTTCTACATCACTGCTGGTTGGTATTGAGTTAAATACATCTTCACTTATGGCCACCCCGCTGGTCGGGCTGTATCGACTTGCAAGACATGAGATAACCATATTGCCCCCCAGGAGCAGATTGTTATTTAAATATACCTCACCTTGATGGATCCCAATTTTTAATTCACTCCTGAATGTAACCTTTTCTTGGTTTTGTATATCGATACAACATTTAATAGCATCCGTAACAGATTCGTAAGTGATCATCAACATAGACCCAAACTCTTTGGAAAGCTCCCCATTGTGGCGCTTAACCAATTTATTAATGATTTTGTCTTCTTCCTCAAATATCATCCTGTCAAACCCAAATGGATTATCTTCACCAAATGTAGAAGTTCTTATAAAAACAATAACAGTATCTGTTAACTCAGCGTGTTGCAAAACATCACTATTTTCAACATGGGAATTGAAATAGTACCATCCCTTAATTGTTAGTCGTAACTTAAATTCCTCACCAATCTCACCATGACCAGAACGTGTACCAGTACTAAAATCGATATATGCTTTTTCCCATAACCTTGCAACAACAGTGCGGGCGGCTTGCCATCCAACAGCTCCAACTAACGACTGTAATTCATAAACTGAAATGTTGATACTTTCTGATAAAGACTGTAAGCTCTTCACCAAATGGAACAATAATATATCACACTGCTCAGATAGTTCTGGCAGTACGCTCTTGGTCTGAATGGAGATAACCCGTTTTTTGGTAAGTTTCAGATTCTCTTTTGTCTGTTGATTCTTTCTTATCCAATGCGATAATTTTGTTTGTCCTTCGTCAGGCAAGAGACTTGCTCTACCAAGATATTCCTTTGCCTTTTCAGTTAATGAATACAGTCCACAATTTTCGCATGAAATGCTATAAGATCTAGGGTCAAAATTTGATCGGATTATGGCGAGAGGCCAGCCACATGCTGGACAGGTTCCCTTTTCCGTGCTAATGTGATCGTAATTCATCCTGCCTCCAGATATGACTACTTGACTGTGAATGTTATGTAACAATATACTATAGGTGAATACGCATCCCAAAATGTATCCCAATCCTGGATACGAACGACCACACTTGACTACCTTTAGGAAAAATACTGTCACAGTGCCTAAAACGACAAAACCCTTGCAGGGCTTACTCTGCAAGGGTTTCATGTATGTACACCGCCCAGGACTCGAACCTGGAACCAGTGTGTATATTAACACTCCGAAGTCGAATTATACTTTCGGGGAGGTATCCACGGAATAACTTTCAGCATATGCGATCAGAGAAACCAAATAATATTGATGAGGCTGT
>JABIFX010000092.1 GCA_018650445.1 Fidelibacterota bacterium | reverse complement strand
CCTGCGCTCAGGGGCTGAGATTGAAGCCAGTCTGGATCGAGCTATTCTGGTTACAAACTGGCTTGGAGGAAATGCCAACCCTACCACAGGTGATTTTTCACTGGGTGTAGCGGGCTGGTTGATTGAGAATGGCAAGCGGGTAAAATCAATTACCGAGATGAACATTTCAGGTAATTATAATGACCTGCTTATGAATCTCACTGAGGTTGGTAATGATCCCTGGATCCATTCCTCCTTTAGAACACCTACCATGGTATTTGATAAGGTGAGTTTCTCAGGTTCATAACTTCTATCAAAATTAAAAACATCTAGCCCTGGCCTTGATCAAAAAGGTCAGGGCTTTTTTTTTACCAAAATTAAGAGGTGTCACACTGAGCTTGCCTGCCAAGTCGTAGCTTGTCATCCTGAGCCCGTCGAAGAATAAAGCGAAGACTGGTCGAAGTGTTCTTGAAATGGAGGGGCGCATTCTATATTACCAAATACTTTGGTGTTTGTCAGGGCATCTTATCACCCTTCTATTCTCGGCAATCTCACTCTAAATATGACTATAATGGTCATAAACCCTTGCTCACCAACAATCTATCTTGAATCGTTATAAATTCATTCTTGAAAAACATTGCGACAAATTACAAGTTGTAAGCCTATAAAAAACGGAGAGAAAACCACTAATTCCATCCATCATAGATTTGAATACACACATAATGATATCCAAAATATGGATGTGTAAAATTTTAGAATTCGGAGGAGAAAAATGAGAAAGTTCCTGGCAAGAGTGATCATGCTTGTTGTGGTACAATTTGCATATGCAGCAACGACCACCATAGATTTTGAAACTGAGAATAGTGGCTATACGGCCTCAAGCACTGAAGGGACGACATTTATTGATGTGTTTAACAGAATCAATCCAGATCCAGATATAGGTGGAAATTCCACCAACATTTGGGCAGTTGAGGATATGAACCTTTCAAGCCCTACAATTACGCTTGATCAGATAAGCATTTCAGGGGCAACAAATTTTACGTTTTCTATTGATATGATAGCTCATCACTATAATGATTGGGATAGTGGTGATGAGCTCCTCATCAAGTATTCATTAGATGGAGGGTCCTCTCAAAACTTAATGTGGGTACAAAATAATGGCGCTACCTACAATCAAACTGCATCTCTAGACTCTGATTTTGACGGGGATGGAGAATGTGACGATGTGCTCCCTGCCCTAACTACAGGTACCAGTGGGTGCACAACCTCATCAAGTATTTTCGAGACATTCACTACTAGTGAGATAGCTTTGTCAAGCAATTCAACCTTAGATATAACATTAGAGTTTAATGGTTTTGAGGCCACAGATGAAGGGATCTACCTTGACAACATTGTAATCACAACTAGTAGCTCCAGTGTAGCAAATCCATCCGTATTTGCATTAGAATATGCAACTTCTGATAAAATTAGTCTGACTTGGACTGCACCTTCCGGGACGTATGATAATGTCCTCGTCTTTGGGCGCAGTGGGAGTGCCGTAGATCATACACCTAGCGGTGCAGGATCAGGGTACAGTGATGCTAATGCAGGTTGGGATAGTGCTGGTGATTACGATAACAGTAAACTCTTGTACTCTGGTACTGGTACAAATTTAACTGTGACAGGGCTAACAGATGGCACAACCTACTATTTCAAAGCATATGCGTACGATGACTCTGATTGGTCTAGTGGTACCAGTGATATAAATGATGATGCAGAGGTTCAAGATGTAACGTCCCTTGCGGTTGGTTCGGATAATACCCAATCGGAAGTAACCTGGACCAACTACACTGGCGCGGTGACGACATGGTGGGATCAAGTGATTGTTTTGGCGAAATCTGGGTCAGCAGTAGATGCTACACCTTCAGGAGATCCATCTAGCTACACTGCCAATGCTGAGTTCTCTTCTGGTAGTCAAGTAGGCACAGGCAACTATGTTGTCTTCAAAGGAACTGGTACCAGTCAGACAGTTACTGGATTAACTAATGGTACGACCTATCATTATGAGGCGTTTGTGTATTATGAAGATGCTGGCTCAGCCCATGATTATTCTGATGGTACAACAGCATCTGCAACCCCTGCAGACACACCCGATCCCAATGATGTAATTATCAATGAATTTGATGGTGGAGATTCAGCGGACGATTGGATTGAATTACTAGTCGTGGTTTCAGGAGGGGTTGATATGAGGAATTGGATTCTTACCGACGAAGAGCCCGCATCAATGGGGTCTCCAGGCGAGGGTTTAATAAGTTTTACGGCTAATAGTGCTTTCTCAGCAATTCCTCAAGGTACTTATGTCGTAGTCCATGATGCTGCTGGTACAGATGATACGGATCATTCTGATGGCGTTATGACCCTCTATACAGGTAACTCATTACTATCTGAAGTAAATGATTTAAACCTAAGTAGCTCCGATAATTTAACACTATGGTATGATGATGATGGTACTTATGACGGTTCAAATTCAATTGGTATAGATCACATATCTTATGGAGGAGATGTTAGCGCACCCTCTGGTGTGACATGGACATATAGTTCGGCAATTAGCGATGATGAAGCCTATTTTTCAGATGGTACGAATTTTAATAATGACAACTCAAACTTGTGGACTGCTTCTACGTCTCATACTGAAGGAGCGGTGAATACTAGCCAAAACGATTCTTCCCTCCCTGTTGAACTGTCCGTCTGGAAAGCTACCTCTTCCCAGGGATTAGTAAAACTCTTCTGGACCACAGATTCCGAAATAGAGAATCAGGGTTTTATTATTGAGAGAAGTGGCGGTCACCTGGACAAGACCTGGAATGAAATCGCCTCATTCACAACAAATCAAAAGCTTCTTGGCCAAGGATCAACTACTGAGCAGAACGATTACTCCTTCATCGATAAGCAGGTGAAAGTTGGTAAGTCATATTCCTACCGTCTCGCTGATGTTGACTATCAAGGCGTGATGACTCGCCATGAGGAAATCAAGGTAACTGTGAAGGATGCAGGGACTGACTTGAAACCATCTGATGTCAAACTTCACAAAGCCTTTCCCAATCCTTTCAATCCTGATGTGAATTTATCCTTCACTCTGGAGAATGAGGTGGTGGAACTGTCTCTGGAAATCTATGATATTACAGGCGCTTTGGTACAAACCTTGAGTTCAGGTTACCACGAAACGGGAGCTCATAGCTTTGGATGGAATGGCTATGATAGCCATGACAATGCTGTCTCCTCAGGCGTCTATATGGTTCGCTTAAGTGCTGGATCAGTCGTTCAGATCCAGAGGATGACCCTGCTGAGATAATACATTATGTTTTAATTATAATTTATAAAAGGGTGGAGGTTTCTCCGCCCTTTTTGTATTCATAAACATCACCAAAACCAATAATTACATTTCTGTAAAATTTTGTGGTGTAACCAGGATCAATTCCCTCGTGAGATTTCTTGATTATATTCAACGCTGAATAATTTGTTGAGGGTGAGTGCCCTCGACGCAAAATGCATGTAATAAACTGTATCATGCATGATCAAATAGGATGCGCATGGGGAAAGCCCTTCAATATTTATCTATGGGGAAAAGTGTCACGCACTTTTTTTTGTTCCTCATAGTAACCACTTCTGTCTCATTAGCTGCTATTCCTTCTG
>JABIFX010000075.1 GCA_018650445.1 Fidelibacterota bacterium | reverse complement strand
TATTGGGAGTATGGTTAAGTGTGAGAATCATTGAATCCGCTCTACGTACCAGACAGAAGCGCAGTCGTCTACGGGCTCAGCTCATAGACAATATGAACTATCTGGTCACCTTAATCCGCAGTATTGCTCCTCATTTTGAGCAACAAACCATTGACCACTTAAGCTCCGAACTAAAATGGTTTGAGGAGATGAAACATTATCGGGTGAGCGGAATTTCTGAAAAGACAATCGGGTTGATCAATGAAGTGACTAAGCTATACGCCCAGGCGGCCACAGAAGGCACAAAGATCAATCCTTTGCGCGACCAGATTAATGACCTTTTTCTTCTTAATCCCCAAATGCTTGATAATCGACTGATGAAAGAACTTCATGATATCTATCGGAGACAGAATTACACGCGAATTGTAGTTAAGCGTATTGATTCCAGGATAAAAAGATACAAGGAAAAGGTGGCTGAGGGCGATCAACATCTCGAGTGGCATGGAGAGAGTGAAACTATCTCAAAGCTTGAGGAATATTCAGCAATTTTAAAAATTTACGTAGCCATCACGCTTAATGCGGAAGCCGCTGTGGTTGAAGCCCGCTCCGCTGTCTTGAATCGAGAATACAACTTCTAGATATATCCTGCCCTAATGTTAAAAGAAATTGATCGCAGAATTTTATTTTGTAGGTTCTCCGAATAATTATGAATGACCAGCATCACTTTTATCACAAAAAACAGTTTCGCTGGATAGTTCCCTACATCAACAAGGCAAAGCAGGTATCATTTCCTGGGTTTGATCGGGTTCCAGTATTTAATGTACTTTTGTTTTTCTTTAGAGGTATCCGTGATGGCCGTGTGATTTCAAGGGCGGAAGCAGTCTCATTCAACCTGGTATTAGCTGTTTTTCCTGCCATCCTCTTTCTTTTCACCCTCATACCACTTATTCCCATTGATGACTTCCAAAGTGATTTGCTTCTGATGATCCAATCCATTCTGCCAGCCAGTACCTATGTGGTGGTCCAGAGGATCATTGAAGATATCATTACCATCAAACATGGTGGCTTATTGTCATTTGGATTTGCCCTTGCTGTGGTATTCTCAACCAATGGCATTGTTGCCCTCATCGATGCATTTAATGTGTCAATCCATGTTGAAGAAGGCCGGAGTTGGTTAATGCAAAGAGCCGTTGCCTTCATTCTTATGGTATCCCTGGTCTCTCTGGTCACTATAGGTGTTTCTCTCATGACCATCACTCACCGATTGATGGATTTCTTGGTTCTCAAGGAACTCATGATACAGGGCTGGCTCTATTATATGGTAAACATCGGTAAGTGGGTTGTTATCCTGGGCGTTTTCTATTTCGCCTACTCATTTCTCTATTATTGGGGACCTTCTAAAAAAAGTCAGTATAGATTTATTTCAGCCGGGGCAAGTCTGGCGACAGCCCTGTCAATTTTGATTACAACAGGTTTTGGATTCTATATTGATCATTTCAGTCGCTATAATGCACTATATGGTTCCATAGGAACCCTCCCAATTATCATGCTGATGATTTTTTGTTATGCCCTTGCCATCATTATAGGTTTTGAACTGAATATTGGAATTGTTACCGCCCGTAAGGTTCACCTTACCGAAGTAAAATCATAATTCCTCCAGTAGACTTTTAGCTTGCCCTTGGGTTTATGGTCAGGATAGTGACAAGCATGGAAATGTCTTGATCCATCTGAACAAATGGTTTTTGGAGTCATGATTTTGCCTAGATTATCAGCATGAAAATCACTATTAAACTTCTGCTTCTTCTTCCTCTAATATTGACCGCCAATGATCTTGATTTGCTATACGATGACAGCCAGGTTGCCATCATTGAAGTAACGATGGAACCAGAGGGTCTCATCTGGATGTACGACCATGTACAGAGCGACTCTATGCACCTTTCAACTGTCCATTTCAGCAATGCCTTTATTGATGAAACTATCGAAAATGTTGGGTTTCGCCTCAGGGGCAACACCTCAAGAAATGCCCAAAAAAAATCATTTAAGATTTCATTCAATACTTTTGAACCTGGACGCAAATTTTACGATGTGGAAAAATTGAACCTGAATGGAGAGCACAATGACCCCTCCATTATGCGTAGTAAAATAGCCTGGGATCATTATCAAAAGAATGGGATGGCCACCACCAGAGCTGCCCACTGTGCCGTTTACATAAATGATGTCTATTACGGTCTATATATTTCCATAGAGCATATCGATGAGGAATTTCTAAAAAATCATTTCGAAGATGATTCAGGAAATCTGTGGAAATGTCTCTGGCCTGCAGATCTCACCTATAGGGGACCCAACGCCAGTGATTATCATCCCTATCAGGATGAAAGTCGTCCTTACGAATTGAAAACCAATGAAGACCTATATGATTATAGTGAGCTAGCCAGATTGATCACCGTTCTTCACGAGACCCCTTCTGCGTTATTTCCCGATTCATTAGAGCAAGTCCTGGTGGTTCCAGATGTCCTGAAATATGCAGCCATGAATATCCTCATGGGTAATTGGGATGATTACTGGTTTCTGAGAAACAATTACTATCTGTATCATGATCCTAGCCTGGAACGGATACGATTCATTCCCTATGACTATGACAATAGTTTCAGTATTGATTGGTTTAACGTGGATTGGACTCAGGTGAATCCATATAGCTTTATGACCATCGAAGAGTCCCAGGGCAATAGTCCTGGTTCTCGACCACTCATGGAAGAAATCATGGGCAATACCCAGTATCGAAATTTATACACACATATTCTTGAGTATTACCAGGACAATATCACCGATCTAAGTCTGTGGGAATCACACCTGGACAACCTGAGGGATATGATCACTCCTTGGGCAGAGCTTGATAGCTTCAGAACCCTGGACTATGGATTTAGCATTCCTGATTTTCACCAATCTTTTTCACACAACCCTTATGCCAATCAGCATGTCAAAAAGGGACTCAAGCAGTTTGTTAATGAACGCCATGCATCATTAGACAACCAACTTGTATACGAAACCGCCCCTCCCATTATCTATGATCTACAATACTGGCCTCTCATACCGGGACCAGATGACAGTATATATGTTAGCGTGGCAGCATTTAGTGATGTAGGTATTGATAGTTTAACCATTGCTTATCATCCAGGAGTTTTGACCGTAGTGATGTCTTATCCAATGCATTTTGCACCACTTGAAAATCCAGAATCAATTGAAGAGGCGGATCGATGGGTGGGTGTTATTCCTCCCCTGGGTGAGATGGGTCATGGCCGGTTTCAGGTTGGTGCTGTGGATCTGAATGGACAGAGCATGCTTTATCCCCGTAGTAATTTCGAATACATCCAGGTGCCAGGAAGTTCACTGAATCCATTGCGTATTAATGAGTTCTTAGCGGATAATGTGACTGTGAATCCAGATGGAGCAGGTGAATACGATGATTGGTTGGAATTATATAATACTGGTTCATCACCCATCTATCTAGGTGGTATGTATCTCACAGATGATGCTACTAATCTCACAAAATGGATGTTTCCTTTTGGCGGGGTAGCATTGGAGTCCGGAGGATATTTGCTGGTCTGGTGTGACGAGGATCAGGAACAGTCCGACCTCCATTGCAATTTTAAATTGAGTCGACATGGAGAGTTTCTGGCTCTGGTCGATACAGATGGACTCACCATAATTGATGCATTGAATTTTGGGCCCCAGCAACAAGACGTTTCTTATGGAAGATCTCCAGACGGTGGCATGGACTGGGTTAATTTTGACAATCCAAGCCCTGGGGCATCTAATGAAACTGTTGATTTAATTGGGACTCAAGTCCTCCCGGAGAACTTTTATCTGAATAATTATCCCAACCCTTTTAATGCTGAAACCATCTTGCGCTACAAGATTCCTGAAAGAGGAATGATGCAGCTGGTCATCCTTGACCTTAACGGCAGGGAAACAAAAAAGCTGGTGGAGGGTGTTCAAAGTAGTGGTGAATATTCAATTGCATGGAAGGGTTTGGATGAGTCAGGAAGTAACGTTTCAGCCGGAATTTATTTCGTAAAACTGGTGCAGGGAAACTTCACTACGACACACAAAATTTTACTGTTGAAATAATAAATCCTGATATCCTTTCTCTGGTGGATATTTCTGACGATTCATTGCAAAGAAATGATTGAAGCGCTCTTCAGAAAGGAATCATGAGAATACTTTTGAAAATGGTGCTGGCACTATCACTGGTTTCCATCATGACCATCAGCGGGCAAGATTTTATGACAGATATAAACAACTATGATATTCTCATACAGAATGGAACTATCATTGATGGTAGTGGGAGTCCTGGTTTCCGAGCCGATATACTGGTTATGGGAGAACAGATTGTTCTCATTGGGGATGTAGATCCAGACGCAATCACTGTAAAAACAATCATCGATGCTACCGATATGGTTGTGACTCCAGGTTTTATTGATAATCATGCACATGGTAATCCATTAAAAACACCAGAATTCAAGAATTTTTCAGCTATGGGAGTGACCACCATCTTTTTAGGGCAGGATGGGGTTAGTAGTGAGAACATATCTGAATGGATGAAGGATGTGGATGCATCCGAGTTAGGAATAAATATTGGCACCTATGTTGGTCATGGCAGTATTCGGAATCAAGCAGGTGTAGAACTTGATCCAGAACCTTCATATAGGGACAAAAGGAAAATGGCCAGACTGGTTGATGAGGCACTTGAAGCGGGGTGCTTTGGTTTATCCACAGGACTTGAATATCAACCAGGATCTTTCTCAAAATTAAATGAATTGATTGCCATCGCCAAACCCGTTGGCAAAAGAGCTGGGATAATCAGCAGTCATACACGTAATGAAGACGATGAGGAGGTTCAAAATTCTATTGCTGAGCTCATCGAACAGGGCGAAAAGGGAAATTGTGCAGTTAACATTTCCCATTTAAAAGTTGTTTATGGACATGGTGGTGCAAGGGCTGAAGAAATCTTGCAGCAAATGCATGATGCCCGCCAACGAGGTGTATTAATAACTGCTGACATGTATCCCTATCAGGCAAGCTATACAGGTATTGGAATTGTTTTTCCAGATTGGGCAAAACCCCCCTTCAACTATGAGGAGGTAGTTCGCACTCAACGTGATGAACTGTCCAGCTATTTACAAAAGCGGATTGACAAGCGTAATGGTCCCGAAGCCACCCTTTTTGGAACAGCCCCTTGGGCGGGAAAGACTCTGAAACAGGTTGCTACAGAATTAGGAAAATCTTTTGAAGATGTACTCATTGATGACATAGGACCTAAAGGGGCGAGTGGAGCCTATTTTGTTATGGATCAAGAGCTACAGAATAGGTTATTCCTAGATCCACATATCATGGCAGGCTCAGAT
>JABIFX010000093.1 GCA_018650445.1 Fidelibacterota bacterium | reverse complement strand
TGGCATCCACCGCCATACCTACTGTAAGAATGAGTCCAGCAATACCAGGTAGTGTTAGAGTAGCATTCAGAGTAGAAAGAACTGCCAGAGTAAACCCAAGATTCAGAACGAGAGCAATATCAGCGATCAGTCCAGCACCTTTATAATAGATTGCCATAAAAATAACAACCAGGATGAATCCAAATACAGTGGCCTGCGTACCAGCCGCTACTGAATCAGCTCCAAGTGAAGCACCAATGGTGCGTTCTTCTTCAATAATCATTGGAGCTGGCAAGGCTCCAGCACGCAGAACAACTGCCAGTTTCTTGGCATCCTGGAGATCATTCATACCTTCAATCTGAGTGCGGCCATCAGCGATTTTGTCACGGATAACACCAGCCATGTGAACATTTCCGTCCATGACAATGGCAATCCGCTTACCAACATTTCCGGCGGTAATCTTGGTCCACTCGCGTGAGCCCTCATCGTTCATAGAGAGATGTACCACAAATTCTGCTCCTGAAAACCCACCCAAGGATTCTCTAGCATCAGTTACTACATCACCGGTTAATTCAGCAGACCCCTTCATGAGGTAGAGAGCTCTGTGCATACGGCCATCACCCGTAATGTCACGTGGTGAAACACCCCAGGCAAGTTTACTATCTGATGAAACAGCTGCAGCTATCATAGGTTTTTCAAGTTTACGTTTGATTGAGCGTACATTTTCTTCAGGAACCCAGATGGTGTTGCTACCCACATTAATCAATGAAGAGAAAGGCCTTCCTACATCACCTGTACCGGTGATACTTAGAGAATCACCTTCATCCCCAGAAAGAACATCAGCTAAACTGGGAGCGACCTCATCAACAGTCGTATCAGCCTCAGCCACGATATCAATAGAATCTTCAGGAGTCTCCTCACCCATATCCGCAGCCCAGGCTTTGTCAATATTACGAATAACTTCATCAAGCAACTGAGGATCTTCGTGTACTAGGACAAATTCCAAAAGGGCTGTAGCTTGAATCAATTCTCGGGCTTGGGCCTGATTAGAAATACCAGCCAATTCGACTACGATTCTCCAGGCACCCTGGCGTTGGATAGTTGGTTCAGAAACACCAAACTGATCGACACGATTACGGATAATCTCTTCGGCGCGATCAACGGCATCTTTGGCATCAGCCTCCAGAGCATCCATGACATCTGAATTTGGACCTTTTTCGTAGATAGGGAAATAACGAGCAAGACGAATGTTGGTCGCATCCACGTTCTTGGCAAAGGTGGGGAAAAACTCAGTCTCGTTATTTTGAGCTTCTTCAAGGCTACTGGAAATCAGCGCTTCGATCTCAGCATCCCCATCTTCCACCCGGGTTTTAATTAATTCTTCTAAATCGACTTCAAGGACAACATGCATACCGCCCTGGAGATCCAATCCTTGATGAATGATATTCTTACGGATCTCATCCATCTCACCACTCTCAATGAGGTCTTCTTTTTGGGTCTCATCCATTGTGTAATAGCTAATGGTATCTTTCAACATATAGGCAGCACTACTAATCAAGAGCACTACCAGAAAGACGCGCATCCGCAAAGTTCCAGACATAAGGATCAATCCTTTTTCATTTGTTCATATTCCCACTTATCGTAAACGGGATAAATACTTTTCAAAATAAGCTCAAGGTATTTTGTATGATTTTCCCATTTCGGAAAACTTGTGTCATCCTGAGCTAGTCGAAGGAGACACATCAAATACAAGACCTAATTTTTACCAGAAATTTTTGTGCTTCCTGGCCTGTTTTAGCGCGGCAATATAAAGGTGGGTATATGTTCTCCAAAGATTTATTAAAGTCGAGTAACCACCTAACTGAAGTTAGGTGGTAAGCATCTAGGGTATACATTTTCACGCTAACCTCAATTTTCAGGTGCGAGAGATTTTTGACATTCAATTTTGGTGTGATACTATTTTTATTGAAGCATTTAGTATTGGGAGCACAAACTCCGCGAACTGCCTTCCCTTTACGCCCTTAGGCATATGATCGTGCCGAGAAAAATGTGTCATGTGTCAACAATGCAAAAAACCTTGAGGAACAATGGATTGAACGTTGCTTTTAGCTAGGTAGAAGTGTATTAT
>JABIFX010000105.1 GCA_018650445.1 Fidelibacterota bacterium | reverse complement strand
CTTCACCAAGATGACTCATGATTTTTGTCATGAGTAAAGGACCACGATCCAGATAGGCCATCTCGCGACCCCTGAACATAATCGTTATTTTTACTCTATCTCCATCGTCCAGAAACTCACGTGCTTTGGAAACCTTTGTTTTGAGATCATGATCTTCAATGTTTGGTCTGAACCGCACTTCTTTGTTCTGAATAATCTTTTGTTTTTTCTTTGCCTCTTTGGCTTTTTTAGCCTTTTCATACTTGTACTTGCTGTAATCCATAAGTTTACAGACAGGAGGCTTGGCGTTTGGGGCGACCTCAACCAGATCAAGATCGGCATTTTCTGCTCTTACCAGGGCTTCTTGTACGGGGACTAATCCTGCTTGTTCACCGTTTTCATCTACAAGAAGAACCTCTGGAGTGTCAATTTCATCATTGATGCGGAGTTCTTCCTCCTTAGCGTATACCTTATACTTTTTGATCTATTCTCTCCCTTATTTCACCTAAAATTCGTTCGCTCACTTCTGTAAGGTCAAGACTGCCTAAATCACCGACACCATGACGACGAACACTAATTTTGTTCCCTTCAACCTCTCGGTCTCCAAGAATAAACATATATGGAACCTTTTCAAGCTCTGCTTGTCGAATTTTCTGACCAATTTTATCATTTTTCCAATTGGCTTCTACCCTAATACCAGCGGCTTTCAATTGATCAACAACTGCCTGACCATACTCTTCGTGACGATCAGCAATGGGAATGACCTTAACCTGTACAGGCGCCAGCCATACTGGCATTCTTGCAGCATAATGCTCAATCAGAATACCCATAAATCTTTCAAGGCTACCCACAATAGCACGGTGAATCATCACCGGCTGGTGCTCTTGACCATCATCGCCGGTATAAACCAGACCAAAACGTTCCGGCATTGAAAAATCAACCTGAACAGTTCCACATTGCCAGCTTCTGTTAAGCGAATCCTTGATATGGAAGTCAATTTTTGGACCGTAGAAGGCACCATCACCTGGGTTCAATTGATACTCGATACCACGCTCTTTCAAGACACCTTCCAGGGCAGCTTCAGCTTTATCCCAGACTTCTTGTGAACCAATGGCTTTCTCAGGTTTGGTACTTAGTTCAACATGAACATTTTCAAATCCAAATACTGAATAGACTTCATAGACCTGATCCAGAATATCATCAACTTCAGCATGAATCTGATCTTCAGTACAGAAAACGTGGGCATCATCCTGGATAAAAGTACGAACTCTGAATAACCCATGAGTGACACCGCTCTTCTCGTGACGATGAACCCGACCAAACTCACTCATCTTCACCGGAAGATCGCGATAAGATCTTGGTACATCTCCGTAGACCAGAGTGTGTCCAGGACAGTTCATTGGTTTTACTGCAAAGTCACGGTCATCAATTTTTGTGAAATACATGTTTTCACGGTAATTGTCATAATGACCTGAGCGTTTCCACATTTCAGCGCTCATGATGAGAGGTGTGTTGACCTCTTCATATTGATGCTGCTGGTTAGAACCTCGGACATAATCCAAGATTCCATTATAAATGCTTGTTCCCTTTGCGTGGAAGAAGGCATTGGCAGGGGCGTCTTCATGAAAACTAAACCAACCCAGTTCCTTACCTAATCGGCGATGATCACGCTTCTTAGCTTCTTCAAGTAAGTTGAGATACTTCTTGAGTGCTTTTTTATTAGGGAATGCTGTCCCGTAAATTCGAGACAACATGCGGTTATTTTCATTTCCTCGCCAATAAGCACCAGCCACACTCAATAGCTTGAATGCGCCTGCACGTTTGGTTGAAGGTAAGTGAGGTCCGCGACAGAGATCAATAAATTCTCCCTGTTCATAAGCTGAAATGATCTCGTCTTCTGGTAACTCAGAGATTATTTCGACTTTATAAGTTTCATCCATTGCTTCAAAGCGTTCGACTGCCGCGTCTCGTGAGAGTTCTAATCTCTGGACAGGTAAATCTTCATCAATGATTTTCTGCATCTCAGCTTCAATAGCAGTGAGCTGATCATCAGTAAAGGGGCTCTCAATATCGAAATCGTAATAGAATCCATTCTCTATGGAAGGACCAATGGTCACCTTTACTTCAGGATAAAGACGTTTGACAGCCTGAGCCATGATGTGGGATGTACTATGAAGTAGAATTTCGTGGGCTTCAGCATCAGTCCTTTTGAGAAAGTTTATTGAAGCATCTTCTGTAATGGCAGTGGCTAGATCTACCACATCACCATTCACGTTTGCAGCAATGAGTTGTTTCTCGAATTGAGGACTTATCCCCTGAGCAATTTCGAATGCACGAATCCCGGACGGCAACTCTTCAGTTCGGCCATCTGGGTATGTGATCTGTATATTCCCATTCGCGTTCATAATCCTGTGGGCGATACTGGACTCGAACCAGTGACTCCTTGCATGTCAAGCAAGTACTCTAACCACCTGAGCTAATCGCCCCACTTTAAATCTTTTCTCCAGAGCATAACTGATTTAATAAACCAGTTCCGCCCCTTATTGCTAAAAAACTACGACTCTGACTCTACCGACATATCTGTCGTGACAAGTACTCTAACCACCTGCGAGTACCAACGAAATCTTTGATTTCGTTTAGAGCATAATCGCCCCACTTTATCCTACCTTTCACAGCTAGATTGAATGATCACTCCTTGAATGACCAAATGCTCAAAAACAAAGCGCAATCCTCCTGTGGCACCAACTAAGATGCGAAAAAGCGTGCGAAAATAACTGCCCGCCTATGCGTGAGCAAGCAGATTTACCAGCTTTTTGAACATTCTTTTCTAATAAAATAAAGGACTTGGCGGACTTAATTCTATTTCAGGAATTGGTCGGCAACGGATGTAGTGGATTCCTTAACTTCTTCAGTTACCTGAGTAGCCATGCTGACTGGACTAAACTCTTTCTGTACAAGATCCATTTCATTGAGAACTACATCTATAGCTTTAGCAACATTGGTTTTCTGTTGTCTTGCTAAAATGGTCAATGCGACGGCAATTCCCACAATCACAGAGACTACAAAATTCCCAGTAATCATCGCAGCAGATTCGACACCGGTATCACCAACCATCATTAGAATGAGGAGGGTGATGATTGAAAATGATACCCCAAATACCAGGGATGCCAATATTTGGAAGGTTGAATTGACTGAATTAATTTTGGTGACAAGTTCTTCGATTTTGTCCCAATCACGTTCACGCACAGGCAAAGCACTCTGCTCTTTGTGCACGCAAGATTAGATTCGCAGTCAGATTAAGTTCGTTCATAAGTTGCTCCTAAGTCCAAGTTATTCATCCCCCAGGAATCCAGAAACATAAACGATGAAATGTCGATTATCTAACAATGGATATACACTGAGCTTTTATGTTTAAAATTTAGCCTTCAATGCTAATTGCTGACTAGCAAACAGTCAAGCAAGGAATGGAGCTCAGGCAGGCCTGCCAAAAGTTTTTACAGCTTTGATCCCCATAAATCCAGAATGCTTAAAATCTATAAGCGCCTGCGAAGCTTATTTAGTCAACCGGATCATCCTGGCTCTTGGCCAGATCAAGAGTTAATCCCGCTTTCATGAGATACCAGGCTCCTAAGGGCGTGTATAGCAAATAATTCATGAGATGCATAACGATGGCAAAAGCCTTCGCTGCATCATTGTCAATATTGAATATCATCAATGCAGCTAGAACGGCCCCGTGATAGGTACCTACATAACCAGGTGCTGCAGGAATGGACAAGGACAAGGTGGTGAACACCAGCAGAATAGATGACACCTTCCACAAGTCCATCACACCCAATCCAAAATCAAAAGCAGCCAGCCCCAGGAAAGTCACCAAAAAATACAGTAGCCAGAGAAAGCCAGTTTGGAGGATGACCTGGAAGGGTTTTGGCATGTGCCAGATGGTCTCCAGACCTTTGAATATTGATACAAGATGTTCAGCTCGTTTCGGATGACCCGCATCGATAAAACCCTGACTCCAGGTTTCAATACGGACTTTGAATTTTTCATGCTGCCGGTTGACCCAAAAACCTAATATGATAATCATTAGGAGAGCGCCCAGTCCCAGCATAGCCAGGAGGCGTGCAGATTCAAATGTTGGAACCAGTGTCGCGTAGATACCAGCCAAAATGAGAAATGAAAACATGTCCAATCCACGTTCTACAATGATGGAAGCCCCAACACCACTTACCTTGAGGTCATGTCGCTTGGATACCACCATGGCGCGCAATACTTCTCCAAGTCGAAAAGGGAGCACATTGTTGCCCATATAACCCATCATGGTTGCTTCAAAAAGGTGTTTGCTTCCAATTGTCTTTTGTGGACTTAACAGAATTTTCCAGCGGGCTGCGCGAACCACGTTACTGAAAATAAGTAAGAGACCACCTGCAGCCAATATCCAATAATTAATGGATAATACTGCCTGCCAGAAGGGTTCCCATTCAAGATCCTTGAATGAATAATAAACCAGTCCCAGACTCACTGCTATTGAGATTATAAACTTCCAGGGGTGTTCTTTTACCAACTCAACTATTCGCATTACTTCCGCCTCAGATCTGCAATTTGATAGTGCAGATAGTCCTCATCAATTTTTGGGATAGGAAATCCTTCATACCCAACCAAATAGATTAGTGAAATGATATATTTGTTTCCGTCATAATCAACCAGAATGAGCTTTTCAAGTTTGTCATCATTGCCCAAAACCGTAGAGAGACTTTCCCAATCAGAGAAATCATCTACAAACGTAAAATTAAGTCTGCGCCTGCCATCCTTAAGTTTTTTCTCGCCTTTAAAGCGAGCCTGATTCAGATCCCCACCCACAAAGAGTTGCTTCAACAAGGCATCTGGAGTAGTATTTTCATACAAAACCTGCTGCCTGATGTGGTTGAGCGTAATCATCTCTCTTTCAGTCACAAATATTTCCATTCCAAAATCGGCCAGCATCACATGAAAATTTCTACCACCATTGATATCCATTTGAATTCTAACTGTGTCGCGCTTGTTTGAAAATCGCCAATCAATAACCTGATTGATTTTTACACTTGTTGCTTCAAGGTTCATAAAATGATCAATGACCTTTGAGAGTTCTTTGGGTGGTTTGGCAGCAGATAGCGATACACTCAGGCATAGAAAAATTGCCAACCCTGAGAGATTTACTATTGAGGAACGATATAGTTTAAGCTGAAGGATGGCTGACTTAATCATCAAGGATATCTTCATCGAATGAAGGATTATCCAGGACTTCAGGTCCAACCAGTACGTCACGAGCCTTGCTACCCGTGTTAGGTCCTACTATTCCTGCACGTTCTAACTCATCGATAAGTCTTCCAGCCCGAGCATAACCCACACGTAATCTTCGCTGAATCATACTCACCGAGCCTTGTTGATGAAGAACAACCAGACGATAGGCGTCATCAAATAATGGATCAACCTCTCCCCCGCCTTCCGTGCCAGCGATTGTGGGATCCTGGTCATCGACTATACCTGGTAACAGTTCTTCTTCTGGCTTGGGCTGCTCCTGAATATGATCCAGGACATCCTCAATTTCTTCTAGAGTCACAAAGGCATTATGGAGTCGGACAGGGGCAGGTGCTCCAGGTGCGAGGAATAACATATCTCCTCGTCCCAACAATTTTTCAGCACCATTTTGATCAAGGATGGTTCTAGAATCATTTTTCTGAGCCACTTTGAAGGCAATACGTGTTGGAAAGTTTGCTTTGATCACACCGGTGATAACATCGACAGATGGTCTCTGAGTAGCGATCACGAGGTGAATACCCACAGCACGAGCCATCTGGGCTAGACGCGCGATAGGCTCCTCAATTTCCTTGCCTGCAGTAATCATTAGATCAGCCAGTTCATCAACCAATACGATGATATATGGCAAAGGATCGTAGCCATCTTTACCCGTGGCGCGCTCGTTGTATTGATCAATATTTCGAACCGTTTTCTTGCTAAGCAGGTTGTAGCGTTTCTCCATTTCCAACTCAGCGGAGCGCAAAGCATGAATGGCATTCTTTGGGGTAGTAATTACGTACTCGTCAATGGACTCGCTGGTAATCAAATGATAGCCCTGCAACCGCTTGTAAGTAGAGAGCTCCAATTTCTTGGGATCAATCATGATGAATTTCACCTGATCAGGTCGCGCACGATAAAGGAGTGACGTGATGATGGTATTAATACATACTGATTTACCTGAACCGGTGGCTCCAGCCACCAGCAAGTGAGGCATTTTAGCCAGATCAGCCACAAATATTTCGCCGGCAGTTGTCTTGCCCAGAGCAATTGTCAATACTGAGGCAGGTTCAGAGAATTTTGGTGAATTGATACCACTCTTGAAATACACAATTTCCGGTTCATCATTTGGGAGTTCAATACCCACAGAATTTTTCCCAGGGATTGGCGCAATGATTCGGACACTTTGGGCTTCCATCACTCTGGCGATATCATCAGAGAGATTTGCAATTTTTGAAACACGAATTCCTGGACCTGGTTCAACCTCATATCTGGTAATAACGGGTCCTGGAGCAATGTTGGTTACGCGCCCATCCACGCCAAAAGTCTCCAGCGTCTGAATCAGCAACTCTGCCTTGCTAAGCAGAATGTCTTTTGACTGTCCTTCTGAAGTTGGAGGTGGTTCCATGAGCAAATCGACTGAAGGTAGTTTGTACTCTCTTTTAGGGACGCTATCCTGTGTTTCATCATAGTCCACTTCATCTTCAATCACAGCGTCTTCAATTTCTATTTCATTAGGTTTCAGAGTGGTTTGTTCAGCTTTGCCTAAATTTTGTGGAGGTATCTCTTCCCGCTGAATCGGTGGAGGTACTGCTGCCGCTGCAGGTCCTGGTATTGGTGCTGGGGTGGCTTTTGAGGGGGCAACTTCCTCTTCGCGCTGAATGGGAGCCTGTGACCTTGCCTTGAGATCTTTAACCTTTGCCCGTTTCTTGCTGGCCAGGTTGAATTTGTTGCGAAGTTGAGAAATTCGATCCTCAATCCAATCATTGACATGACGGAATGAAAAACCGCGCCAGGCTTGTATAGTGACAATTCCAATACTTAATAGAATGAGAATCGCACCTGGAAATCCCAGAAAATCCTTTAATAGCTGACCGATACTTACAACAAGATACCCACTATGTCTGAATAATTGCTCTGAAGCCATACCACTCTTCTCAGCAATCATGGCGAAGAGCGTCATCAGGATCAGCGTGGTTCCAAAACTATAACCGGTAAAGCGGAAAACGGGTTGAAAATCTTTTTCAGAGAAAACCACATAGCCCCAGATACCAATTAATATGGCGATCATGAGCGAGCCCCATCCCAGGAACATTTTAAACAATGCCCAGGAGATAAAAATCCCCAGATAACCCATCCAATTATGGAAGTGTACTCCCGGCATGATACTTAGCTCTTCAGTGGATTCATGACTTACCAGGCTGAGGAGCACAAATACTCCCACCACCATGGTGAGAATACCAAGAATTTCGCGGCTTTTTTCTTCTAAACTAATTTGCTTTTTTTTGGCTACCATAGATTCAACTGGTTTTCTTATTTATAAATGGTGGTTTGATGACTTTGATAGCGAGACGACGACCTCTGTTATCAATGCTGAGCTCTGTATTTACTTTATGATGCGGTTTATCAATATAGGCAAGGCCAATTCCCTTTTTCAAAGATGGGCTCTGACCACCTGATGTGACAATACCAACCTTATCATCCCCTGCATAAATTTCATATCCATGACGCGGAAGTCCACGATCCAGCATTTCAAAGGCAACCAGAAAGCGGGAGAGTCCCGCTTCTTTCTGCTTGATCAACGCATCGCGACCTAGAAAGTCTCCACTATCAAGGTCCGTTGCCCAACCCAAACGGGCTTCAAGGGGTGTGGTGGTTTCATCAATATCGTTTCCGTAAAGACAGAACTTCATTTCCATCCTTAAAGTATCCCGAGCACCCAGACCAATTGGTGCCAATCCATACTCTTCACCAGCTTCCATTAAAGCACTCCAGAGTTGTTCTGATTCCTCTGGATCATGATATAATTCGTAGCCTAACTCGCCAGTGTAGCCAGTTCGAGAGATTATCATGGGTAAACCATTCACATCACCTATCCCAAAGTGATAAAATTCAAGATTATCGAGATTGGCTGAAGTCAATTTGGACAGGATATTCAATGATTCTGGACCCTGAAGAGCGAGTAATGCAATTCCATCGGAGCCGTTGGTGAGTTGCACATCATGAAACTTCTCAACCAGACCGGATAAATGGTTCCAGTCTTTCTCAAGATTTGAGGCGTTTACAACCAGCAAAAAGCGATCTGCAAAACGGTAAATTAGCAGGTCATCAACAATGCCGCCATTTTCAAGACACATTGTTGAATACTGAACCTGGCCCTTTTCCATTGATGCAACATTATTTGCGGTGGCATATTCTACAAATTCCAGAGCTTGCTCCCCTGTCACCCAGAACTCACCCATATGGGAGACATCAAACAAACCAGCCTGATTTCTAACTTTCTCATGTTCAGCAATGATGCCTTCGTATTGAATGGGCATTTCATAACCTGCGAATGGTACCATCTTAGCACCAAGTGATTTATGAATGGCGTTAAAAGCGGTTAGTTTCATGAGCGTGGGTCCTTACACAATTATTCAGCTTTGAATCTAATGGTGATAAGATCAGGTCAAAATTGAAAATCTACCCAATATTGAGTATGATGGGCGAATATGCCTTCTTACAGCTAATATTAATGATTTTTCAAGCGGATTCATTAATGCAGCTTCCCTACCCATAACAATGAATTATATTGGCAAAAAAAGAGATTCAATATGGCTTTACCTTACAGACTCTTATTCGCTTTCGTCTTCGCCCTGGGAACACTTGTTGGCCAAGTTGACAAGGCTGCGCCAATTAAATTTGCCTGGCTCACAGACACCCATATAGGCGGAGGGACTGGAGCGGAAGATCTACGTATCGTTGTACATGATATTAATGAAAATGATAGTATCTCTTTTGTCATCGTCTCTGGAGATATCTCTGAGCTCGATGTCGGACAAAACCTGCACCAGGCCAAATCCATTTTAGATAGCCTCAAAATCCCCTATTATATCATCCCAGGAAATCATGACTTGAAATGGTCTTCTTCTGGCGGTCTGCTCTTTGAACAGTTGTGGGGAGCTGATCGGTTCAACTTCGAAGTTGGAGAATATCGTTTTATTGGGTCACATCAGGGTCCGCTTCTGCGGATGGGAGCAGGCTACATTGATCCAGCTGATATTTCCTGGATCGAATCTATTCTCAAATCTTTGCCTGATCCTCGTCAAAAGATATTCATTGTCATGCATTATCCTCTAAATCCTGACGTTGACAACTGGCATGCACTCCGAGATGTACTGCGACCCTTTAATATTCAAGCAGTGTTACACGGACATGGTCATGCCAATCGTGTCACTTCCTATGAGGGCATTCCAGGTGTAATGAGTCGTTCAATATTAAGACGTGGACAGCAGCCCACAGGTTATAGTATTGTTGATCTGCACCCCGATCATGCCAACTTTATTGAAAGGATTCCCCTGGCAGATAGCACTCATTTCTGGCATCGTCTCCCCCTGGGTGATAACAACTCTCAGGATTCCCTGAGTCTGCCCTACCCTGACTACTCAGAGAATGATACTTCGGGAGTTAAGATTGTCTGGCAACACAAAACAGGATCACTGATCACATCAGCTCCAACTGTTGATGCTACTCAGGCTTTTATCAGCACCGTTGGTGGCGAACTTTTGGCCCTGGATATTGATAGTGGCCATGTGAATTGGAGTTGGCAAGCAGGAGGAGCCATTCACTCAACGCCTGCTGTGAAAAACACCCGAGTTGTCATAGGCTCAGTGGATTCAACAATTTCATGTATTTCGGCGGGGAATGGTGAATTGCTGTGGCAGGTTAAAAGTAACGCGCCTGTCTTTAGCTCTGCACTTGTACAAGGTAGAAAAGTATATATCGGGAATGGAGATGGCCAGGTTCATGCTCTAAACCTGAGAAATGGTAAAACGAAATGGACCTTTAGCGAAGGATCAGGATACATCGAGACGAAACCCATTCTGGCTCATGGCAAAGTAATATATGGTGCCTGGGATGAATCAATTTATGCCCTTAATGCTAGAAATGGACAGCTTGAGTGGCAATGGACTGAGGGTAGACCTGGATTGTTGTACTCACCTGCTGCTTGCTGGCCAGTTGTAGCAGAAAATAAAGTGTTTATCGTAGCCCCTGATCGTGTCATGACAGCCATCGATATCTCCAATGGTAAGACTATCTGGCGTAAATCTGGTCACAAGGTCAGAGAATCCATTGGGATAACTGTAGATGGGATGCATGTATTTGCCAGAACCATGCAAGATTCAGTCATCTCCGCAAAAACGACAGGTGATACCTTTCAATTGGATTGGGTTAAACATATAGGATTCGGTTATGACATTGCACCCAATGCCATGAAGGAGAAAGATGGTTACATCTTTTTTAGCACAGATAATGGGAGTGTTTTCTGTATAAAGCGATCCACTGGGGAATTGGTCTGGAGACACCGAATCAGCGACGGCTTGGTCAATACACTCGAAGTACTTGATTCGAAGCGCATTATTTGCACTGCTGCAGATGGTAACGTGACCATGCTCCGGTATACCCGATGATGTTTGAGGATTTTTCTATCTAAGCAGAGTATATTTTGTTGGCAATATATTGACCTATTTCCAGGCTGGCAGTTGCTGCTGGTGATGGGGCATTTAAAACAAAGATACCATTTTTTTGCTCTATAAGATGAAAGTCATCGATAAGACTTCCATCGGGTCGCAATGCCTGGGCTCTCACGCCTGCTTCACCATGTATAAGATCATTGGATTCAATTTCTGGTATAAGCTCTTGAACACTTCTCAGAAAAGCAGACTTCACCACAGAGCGATACATCTCTTTTAAGCCTTCTCCAAGATAAGAAGTTGCCAATTTCCAAAATCCAGGATAGGAAAGGGTTTCGAATAAATCGATGCCATTAATCTTTCCCCATCCATAGCCCTCTCGACTGAAGGCCAGAACTGCATTGGGACCAGCATGAACACTGCCATCGATGAGGCGGGTCATGTGCACACCCAGGAAGGGGAAATTGGGATTGGGCACAGGGTATATCAGATTATTAACCAGCGACCGCTTACTCTCCTTCAGATGCCAGTATTCCCCTCTGAAGGGGATGATCTGCATTCCTGGATCAACGCCTGACTGTTTTGCCATACGATCTGAATAGAGACCCACAGTTGAAATGAGATACTTCGTCTGGTATAAGTCCAGGGTTGTTGAAAGACTGTAGCCCCAGTCCTGTTGCTTCACATCCTTAACCTGGCAGTCAAGAATCAACTCAACATCACATTTTTTAAGCAATTCGACATATTTTGCAGCGACAACCTTAAAGTCGACGATCCCCGTTGATGGGACATGGAGGGCCTCGACACAGTTGATGTGCGGTTCAATCTCTTGAGCGGCCTCCTGTCCAATTCTTGAAACTTCAAGACCATTGGCAGTTGCGCGATCATTCAGTAGCTCCAGAGCATGAATTTGCTCCTGGGAAGTCGCTATGATGAGTTTTCCACATTGTTCATGGGGGATGTCATGCTTCTCACAGAAGGCGATCATGGAAGCATTACCAGCCAGAGCGAAGCGTGCTTTCATGCTACCCGGTTTGTAATATACGCCAGCATGAATAACGCCGCTGTTGCGACTGGATTGATGAAGCGCAGTATCCCCTTCTTTCTCAAGGATGGCCAGCTTACAATCTGGGTCCCTCTCCTTGATTGCAAGGGCTGTAGCCAGACCTACGATACCACCGCCAATAATAATTTTATCGTAAATCATATCTATTTAATGAGGCAAAAATTATGCTACGATCCGTATACCTAAGCTGATACTGCAACAGGCATTCCGCCAGTGCAGAGCTTATGTCATCCTGTTATAAATATTTTGAGATTACTTTTGGAGGGTCTGCTTGATCAATTGCTCAGTGGTCAATTCAACTTCACTGTCTTTGACGATTTTGCGAATTTTTGAGTAGACCTCAGCCCGTGAATAGCCCAGGGCCTCCAGAGCCATGATGGCTTCATCTTCAATACTGCTGGTGCCAAGACTGGAAGTCAATCCACCTGGTTCACTGGTACCAATGCCTTTTTCAATCTTTGGCTTGAGTTCAAGGATGAGCCGTTTAGCAGTGGTGGGTCCAATTCCTGGAGTTTTCGCGATGGTCTTGGCATCCTCAGCCATGATCCAGTTGCTTATATCAGCTGGTGAGCCCCCAGATAGAATCGCCAGGGCTGCCTTGGGTCCAATCTTGGAAATTGCAATTAGTTTGAAAAAGAACTCTCGTTCATCTCGTTGAGCAAACCCATATAGATCAAAGATGTCTTCACGGACGTGGAGATGGGTGTAAATCATGACATTCGCACTTGGACCCGGTAATTGTTCAAAGGTACTATGGGATACTTTCAAGCGATATCCAATACCTGATGTTTCAACCACAACATGATCAGGCTGTTTACTCACCAACTTACCAGAAATAAACTCGTACATTAGAGACCCAACTTTGATAGTTTGTAATTTAGACCATGGCAGATTGCTATTCCCAAAGCGTCAGAAGCATCCATGGTTACTGGATCTTCCTTGAGTTTGAGCAATCGTTTCACCATATATAAGACCTGTTCTTTATCTGCAGCTCCATTGCCAGTAACAGCAGATTTGACTTTACGGGCGGCATATTCATGCACTTCCAGCTCAGCATGCTTTCCAGCCAACATGGCAACACCGCGGACATGGCCCATGAGTAAGGCAGTTCTCGCATTCTTACCATAAAAAGCTTCTTCAATAGCCAGTACATCCGGTTCAAACTGTTTGATAGATTCGGCTATACCTTTGTAGAGGACGGCTAATTTATCTGATAATGAATCGCTGTTTTTGGTTTTTATAACGCCCGAATAGACAGACTTAAAACGGTTTCCGTCGTAGTCAACAACCCCAACACCTAAAATCCGCAGACCGGGATCAATGCCGATGATTCGCAGGTTTTACTCCAGTCCTTCCAGCATTTCATCAGTGAAGTTCACACTGGCCGATAGCTTCTGCATATCCTCATGATCATCAAGGAGTTCCATCAAGTGTACAACCTTGGGAAGGTCTTCTGTACTAACTTCAGTAAAATTGTTGGGGATATTTTGAACCTGAGCTACCTCAACAGTGTAACCAGCTGCAATAATAGCCTCATTCACCGTATCGAGGTCATTGGGCGCAGATAGAATTTCAAAAAAGTCACCTTCGTTAGACATATCTTCTGCTCCACCTTCCAGGGCGGCCATCATGAGTTCATCTTCATCGACACCATCTGTTGGAACCTGGAGGATGCCCTTGGTATCAAACATCCACCCTACAGCGCCAGCCTGAGCCAGATTACCACCATGCTTACTGAGCAGGTGACGAATCTCGGAAACGGTCCGATTGCGATTGTCTGTAGCAACCTCCATCATGAGCGCCACACCGCCTGGGCCGTAGCCTTCATAAATGATTTCTTCAATGATGACACCTTCGAGATCACCTGTGCCTTTTTTGATGGCTCGTTCAATGTTGGCAGTTGGCATATTGGAGGCTTTGGCTGTAGAAATTGCTGTGCGGAGACGTGGATTTGTTGATTCATCGCCACCACCAGCCCGAGAGGCAATGGTTAATTCTTTGGCGATCCTTGTAAAAACTTTACCTCTTGCGGCATCAACAACGGCTTTTTTTCTTTTGATGGTGGACCATTTACTATGACCGGACATAATTCTCCCACTCTAATTTTCTAATTCGGGTGTATTCTCAATTCTGATGACCCAGGATCGTCGAAATCCATTTTGAAATGCAAATTGCTGCAAGCTTTGCGCATCTTCCCGATTGTTCATTTTCCCGACTCTAATTTTGTAATATGGGCTGTCAAATTGAATCATGATTTCGTCTTCAAAGGTCAAAGCAGCTCTTGTTTCCAGTGCAATAGCTTCATCATAATTAATTGTGCTGCCCAATTGGACGCGAAAAACAAAACTGGAGTATTCTGTGACCTCGACCGTATCAATGTTATCGCCCATACTGGTGTAATAGGCTCTCAAGGATTTTATTTGTTCAATCCGGGCTTTTGAACTAGGCCAATCGTGTAAAGTGGTCGGGTCAAAAGACTCATCTAACTTGACCTTATTCTGCCCCAACACAAGCAGGGGAACTAGCAAACTAATATAGACCAACAGCTTCATGAATTATCCATCCAGTTTTTCCATCTTCCAATCTAAGTTCATACCAGGCATCTGTCGCATCTAAAATTTTGGCCGAAGTCCCCTCATGAATAACAAATAAAGTACTGGAACCTGGTATGGGTGCACTGGTTACTTTCGCTTCATCAACCAATAAAATGGCATGTTTCTCATTCAAGGAAATTGATCTATCGATGAGCCAGCCACCTACTACCAGAAGCAGGATCCCTGTTACAATTGTTGCCGATACAATCACACGTCCCAGGTAATTTCCTCGGGCAAGTCGACTGAGGATGATTCCCAGAATCAGCAGGCTGAATAGAATTTCTTCGAGGAATTTTAATTCGGCCAGAGACAGACTTTTGCGCAGCGTTTTAAACCAGGCGATAAAAGGCATTGGCTCGGGCAACTCGAAGCGATCTTTGAGAAATAGCTTGGAGTATTCAAGATTATGCATCACATCTGGATCTCTGGGGCTCAATTGTCGGGCTTTTTCAAACTGTAAAATGGCTTTTCCATACTCCTTCTCAGAAAAATAGGCACATCCCAGGTTGTAATGAAGGGCTGTAGATACCATATCTGTAGCTAACACTTTTTCATAGGAGACAATGGCGGATTCGAACTCCCCATTTTCATAATGGCTATTCCCCTGAGCCATCAGACCACCTACATCAACAGCAAAAACAGAAGTAACCATCATAAATAAAAACGAAGACCAAAGCAGGAAGATTCTCATTACAGGACCCTCCTTAACTTTTGGAAGAGTTCTTGAGTAGCAGAAATCCATTCCGAAGCTGAACGCTTCACTGCCCCTGGAGCAAACCGATCCATGGCCAGATCCTCTAGAAAAGACCTGTTCTCATCGATAATGTCTTGAGGAATACCATGTTTGTTCAACAATTCAGAAAAATCTGAAGTATCCAACGTATTCTCTGACACATTTAGTCGAGCGCCAATAAATCCCGTGATACATTGATGCAACAGTGCTCTTAATTCTTCTGAATCTTCTGAGAGCTTCTCGGCCTTCTTTATCTGTTTCCTGGTCTGTTTTATCGCATTGGCCCGACGCCGTAAGTCAACATTCCCTTCGAGACGGCGAGATTGATATTCCCAAGCAAAGGCTCCACTAAGAGCCACCAAGCCCAAAATGTGAAGCATCCAGAATGTTCGCCCCATGGAAGTGGTATCGGCTCTTGTAAATTTTGTATCTGCAGATTTGATATAACGAATGTCTTCCTGCATTAATTCAACCTCTTCCCTGCTATACCCTGAGGTAACCACAGGTTGGGAGCCTTCTGCATCATAGACGCTCATTTTTATCTTGCCTGAAGTCCTGGTGATATACTTCTGTGCTTTCAGATCGAAGTAAGTGAATTTAATAGGATCAATGAGAATTTCTCCAGGAATACGAGGTACCAGTAGATAGGTGGATTTCTTTGAGCCCGTATGCTTCATTCCCTGGATGCTGACATTTTCAGTTCTCTCTGGCTTAAAAATATCAATTCCATCAGGAAGTTTTGGCTCAGGGAGTTGCAGAGATTTAAAATTACCTGATCCAGTGAGTGAGATACTCAATCCAACTGCATCATTGGCAAAAACAGCATTGGTATCTAGACCAGCTCGAATTTGAAAATTACCTACTGCCCCACTAAATTTATAGGGTCTTGGCTCTGGTAGACTCTTCACATTTATCTTAATGGTGTTGGAGAGAAAGTCCTTAGTCGCCTTTCTCCTACCACTAAAGAAGGGATCATTAAAAAAGGGATCATTGAACCGTCGAGTGCTTCTCTGATTCGATTTAACCTCAATTTCCAATTCAGTCTTTAAAGGATCGATGACCAATTCCCCAGATCGAGTAGGATAATACATGACTGTTTTCAAAACTGCTGTATTGTATCGAACACCATCAATCAGCTCAGAGACTAGTCTAGGCTGGGCAGACTGCGGTATTTCTTCAGCCCAGAAACCAACAGCGTCTGGAAGTTTCTCCACCTGATAGTTATAAACTCCAACTTTTGTATACAGCTTATAGCGAACAGTAAGTGGTTCGCCCACATAGACGCTGGATTTAGATGGGAGAGCCCTCAGGTAGACTGTTTGACTGGCTGAAGCCTGCTGTGCACCAGATCCGCGAGCCGCTACAATCTCAAGCCTCAAAGGTTTGGTTTTGTATCTTGTATTGCCGAGATTGACATCCACCGCTGGAAACACAACCTGACCAGCTTCCATGGCAACAAATGTATAACTTATGGTTTTTTTACTACTCGTTTTGCCATTCACAATAGTGTAGTTGGATGATTGCATGGGTCCTGAGAGCAGTGCAATTTTATCAATATCTCCCAGTCGCACGTTTGGCATTATATCACTACCCTCAACCTCTAGTTTCCAGGTAAATGATTCTTTTACCAGAATTTGTTTGGCATCTATACTGGCGGTGATTTTGACCTGGCCATAAGCCACGGAGCCAACAAGAAGAAATATGAGGAGGAAGAAATACTTTTGCTTCATCTCATTACCAATCTTTTTCATTGTCTTTACCTGAGGTCTTTAGTCTGATCTGTTCGCGCATATTTTCAGTTTCACGATCTTTCAGGGCATCAAGCAATTGCTGGGCATTCATTAACTCTTCCTGGTCGACAGGTTCCTCGCCTTCTGAGGGATTTTCTTGCTGCTGCTGGTCTTCCTGCTCTTGCTCATCCTGAGATTGCTGTTCATCTTCTTCATCACCCTCAGATTCATCTTGATTCTGCTGCTCCTGGTCTTCCTGTTGTTCATCGTTCTGGTCTTGAGATTCTGAGTCGTTTTGTTCTTCCTGATCCTCTTTGTCCTGCTTTTCTTTATCGTCCTCCCCATCTTCAGAATTTTGGTCTTGAGGAGGTGGTGGAGGCATATGGTTCAACAGTTCCAGATTTGCTTTTGCGTCTTGATCGTCAGGGCGAATTCGAAGGGCTTGCTTATAAAAATCTCGAGCCTTCTCCACATCCTGCTTATTTAAATAGGCATTTCCCAGGTTGTAATATACATCAGCAAGCGCGTTTTTATCTTTCAGACTCAAGGCCTGCTCATAGGAGCCAATGGCTTCCTCCAGGTCACCCAATCTATAATTAGCATTTCCTTGATTATAATGAATATCTTTTAAATCCGGGTTCTCTTCAAGCAGCTTATTCCAGGCTTCAACAGCTTCCTCATATTTCTGTTCATCGAAGGCTTTTTTTGCATTGGATTGACCGAATACACTAAACATGGGGAATAAAATCAACATCACATAAATTATAAGGCTTCTGGTAAGGCTAATCACGAATGTAATCTCCTTCCCAGTTTCTTTCAGTACTATGTAAATCAGTTATCAATAAATCAAGTACCAAAAAGAGGAGTGCAAGCCAGGCGAACCAGTGAAATTGTTCTTTAAAATTGGTGAATTCATGGCGACTGAATTCCTTCTGCTCCATTCCCAGGATATCATTATAGATATCTTCAAGACCTGCAGTAGCCGTATTGAGATGTACAAATCTTCCACCGGTTTCTACACTTATGGATTGGAGCGTTTCTGTATAGAGTCTGGTTGTTACAACTTCACCACTACTGGTTTTACGGTAGCCCTTTATGGTTCCTCTATCATCATAGAGAGGGATAGGTGTACCTGAGAAAGAACCTATTCCTGCAGTGTGGATAATGACGTTTTCTTTGCGGGCTCGCTGGAGAACTTCCTCAAGATTTCCTTCATGATCCTCACCGTCCGAAATCACAATCATCGCACGATGCTGCTGATCATCTGGATCAAAAGCACTGAGACCAATTTCCAGAGCATTCTCAAAGGAGGTACCCTGGACACCAATTAACGACTCATCTGAAATGTCCAAAAACATATCAAATGCTGAATAATCCAAGGTAAGGGGTGTTTGGAGATGGGCTTGTCCAGCGAACACCACCAATCCAATCCTATCTCCTCGTAATTCTTTGATCAATTTCCTCAGTTCAAAGCGAGCTTTCTCAAGACGATCAGGCTTTATATCCTGGGCACGCATTGAATTGGACACATCCAACAGCACGACAATATCTACACCTTCACGATGAATCTCCGTTAACTCATCAGAGAATTTGGGTCCCCAGGCCGCAAATAGGAGCACCAGGATAGCAAATAACCGGAGCATATCCTTGGCCAATCTCTTGCGCTTGCTAACACTCCTGGAGAGTTGTTCAATAAGTTCAGGATCCCCAGCTTTCTTCAATAAATTTCTACGCGAGAGGCGAAACCAGATACCAGCCAATATCATCAGAGGAATAATGGACCAGAGCAGACTCTGTAGCCATATGGGATATGTTTCAAATTGGATCATCAGGGGAATCTCCTGAAAACCAGGCGCTCTAAAATGAACTCAATAATCAAAAGGAAAAGTGCCACAAGAAGCGGATAATAAAAGAGCTCAGCATGCTGTACATATTCTCTGACGCTATACTCAGTGGTCTCCATTTCAGAAATCTCCTGGTAAATGGCCGCCAGGCTTTTTTCATCGGTAGCTCTAAAGTAGTGTCCGCCGGTGATATCAGCAATTTTAGTCAAAGTTTCTTCATCAATATCTACCTGAACCTGAACTTTTCTCACACCAATCACTGTTTGCACCGGCATGGCAGCAGTACCACGGGTACCAGCGCCAATTGTATAGATTCGAATACCAAACTCTTTAGCCAGGTCAGATGTCGTTATAGGATCTAATTCACCTGCATTATTGCGGCCGTCTGAGAGGAGAACAATGACCTTACTCTTCGCATCTGAATCTCGTAATCGATTTATAGCTCCAGCCACTGCCATCCCAATGGCGGTACCATCAAATTTTTCATTCACGATTTCAAGACCTGCGATAAATTCATTCAGCCTGTTCAAATCAGTCGTCAAGGGACATTGCATAAAGCTTTCCCGAGCAAAAACGTTGAGACCAATGCGATCATTCTTTCGTTGAGAAACAAATGCCTGTGCAACCCTTTTAACAGCTTCCAGCCGGTTTGGTTTGAAATCCATGGCCCGCATTGACCCTGAGATATCTATGACCATCATAATATCAATACCTTCAGCATTCACCTCCTGCAGGGCATTGCGTTCCTGAGGTCGCATAAGGGCAATAATAATTGACATAATAGCCAGAATTCGTAAGGTGTAGAGAATATGTTTTCTCCACATGCCTGAGGTTTTTGAAATTCCTTCGAACATAAGCAGGGAAGAAAATCTGAGCGTCCCGAATCGCTTCCGTGAGTAAAATATATAGACCATGAGTAGGGCTGGTATACTTAAAAACAGCCAGGCTAATCCGGGGTATTGAAATGCAAGTATCACTATATTTTACGCTATCTTTTTTTTCATATTAACCAGCAGTCTATCCAAAACATCTTTTATAGTCTTTGACTTATAAATTGTTTCTTAGGGCAGACATTTTTTTTCGAGAATATCCTATGCAGATGGAATGAACATTAAATCCATATTTTGAGCTCCTCAAAGCCCGGGCAATAGAAATATTGAAATATTCAGATAAGTAGAATGGATGCAACTTCTACAAATTCAGGATGAGGTTTAGTCTTCTTTTTTTTCAGTCTTTTCTTCGGCTTTTTCTTCAGCTTTTGGTTCAGCGGGTGTATTACCAGCTTTTTCAATTTCATCGGTAATACCACTCAAAGCACCCTTGAATTCTCGGATACCTTTGCCAAGCCCCTTGGCCATTTCAGGCAAGCGCTTTGCGCCAAAGAAGATCAAGATAAATAAGATGATTATTAGCCATTCCCAGCCACCAGGTAAACTCATGGATTACTCCTTAATAAATATTTCAAATATGTTTTTATTAAACACTTCACTACACCCGATAATAACGTAAAAGATAATAGGCTACACCCATTCCCACGACACCCATAAAATTTACTTTTAGAGTAAATCCAAAGGTGAGGGAAAAAATTCGAAGATCGAGAACAAAGGGTTCGGCCAATCCATATTTTGAGGTATCAAATGATAGTACAAAGAAATCTCGGACCACACTTTCAGGGAGCAAAGCTGCTGCTACATCCCCCAATACAGAGCCAATGATGGCACCGCTAAAGATCATGAGAACAATTATTTTAATATTGCGACGCCTTGGATCCATTACTCAACCTCAGCCACTTCATCACGGTGGGTTCTGGTCCATTTAAATAAGCTGGATAGAATCATGAGAACGGCTAGAGGAAACATCAGAAAGCCCTTGCTGACAAAGACCAGAATAACCATAGTTATACTGGATATAAGCACCCATTTCTCTTTTGCTGTCCCCTTCAAACTCATGGGAGGTGATTTTGAAAATGGAATCTTTGATAGCATGAGGCTTGATATAATCATGACCAGGGGTAATACGAATCGAGCATCACCACCAAATTGCTGTGGCTGCCATTTTAAAAAAGGATATTCATGGATCTGGCTCATGAATAACCAGATACCAACGACTGTCAGTGCCATAAGAGGTGTGGGTACACCATAGAATTGACTCTTTTGGTCGCCTTCTGCTTCGAGATTAAATTTTGCCAATCTAATTGATCCCAACATGAGAGGCATGAAGGCATAAAAGCCGCCCACCAGTTGCCCAAGGGGTTCAGCCCAGACCATATAAACAAATACTGAGGGTGCCAGACAGAAGGTGATGATATCTGCCAGAGAATCAAACTGGATTCCAAAATCAGATGTACTGTCCAGAGCGCGGGCGATTTTTCCATCAAATCCATCAAAGATAGCACCAAATATAATGAACCATGCGGCCCAGAAATAATCACCATTGGCAGAGGAGAGAATGGACATAAAACCTAGAAACATATTAAAGATTGTAAACGAGTTGGGGATAAATCTTCGACGTGGATTTTCCTTGAGGGGTCGTCTTTTGCGAGCGGGATCTCGTACCATAATTAATCCATTTTAGCCAGGATGGTGATACCACCACGTACTGGCTCCTTCATTTCTACCAGAATATTGGCAGCTCTGGGGATTACCACATCCATTCTGCTTCCAAATTTGATAAGACCATATCGGTCTCCCTGGGTCACTTCATCCTCTTCTCGGAGGTAATTGATAATTCGACGGGCAACAGCACCAGCAATCTGGGAAAATTTAACCTTCATCAAATCATTCTCCATACCCACGACGCTCTGCTCATTCACCTCTGAGGCATCTTCAGCAAAGGCTGCCTTAAAGGCACCATATTTATAATTGACAAATCCAATTTTACCAGAGATGGGAACTCGATTGATGTGCACATTTAAGGGAGATAAAAACATTGTGATGAGAGTTGCGTCACCCACATAATCATCTTCAACATCCTTGATTTCAACAATGACACCGTCACCGGGGCTTAAGATGTGTTTGGAGTTGATGACAACTTCGCGTTCAGGATCTCTGAAAAAATATAAAGTAAAAAGTAAGAGTACGCCGCTAAGCATTGATGGGATTTTCCAGTAAAGAGAACCCTCATTGAAAAAAGTTATTGTGGTTAGGATCAGTGTAAGCCCCAACACAAATGCAATATTTGGATATCCTTCACGAGCCATAATTGTCTAAATAATTCCTCTCTATTAAACCGCGCAAAGATAAGCGATAGGTGTCCAGAATAAAACACGCATTTCCATGGGAAAGGCCATGATTTCCAAGGGAATGATCGATGCTATTTACTTGCCAAAATATTAGATATGGTTGATGAAATACTGAATTGCTTATCACTCAGACGGTACAACCGTCTCACCGAGTATGATGGGCAGGGCCATACTCTCTGTTTGACGTAAAATATTTAGAGTAAGCTGATCACCATTCTTCAGATCCTGAAGATTAAAGTAGGTAAAAATATCATCGTCAGTTTGGATCTGTTGACCATCTAGACCCACAATAAGATCACCAACTTCGACACCTCCTCTATGAGCAGGTGAGCCATCTTTTACTCCCACTACAACCACGCCTACATTTGATCCCAGGTTTAGAAGTTGAGCAGTTCGAGGATTATTGGGGCGATAGCTGATCCCAGTGGAGTAATTTCTATCCACAAACCCCTTGGCTCTCAACTCATCAATAATACCAATGGCTCTATTGATGGGTAAGGCAAATCCAATCCCAATGGAACCACTATGATTCCCGCCAGAAAAGATAAAAGTATTGATTCCCACGACCTGTCCTTCAGCGTTAACCAACGGTCCCCCACTGTTTCCTGAATTGATTGAGGCATCGGTTTGAATCATATCCTGATAAATGCGACCGGATTGCTGGAATCCGAAGTCCATATGAAGACTACTGATAATACCTGCCGTTGCGATGGGCATTTTGCTCTCACTAAACAGGCCAAATGGGTTTCCCAGAGCGATAACCCACTCACCCAGAATAATTTGATCGGAGTTACCCAGTTCAGCCGCAGGATACTTTCCTGGATCAAGAATTTTAATAATTGCCAGATCTGTTTTTTCATCTATCCCCACGACCTCAGCCTTGTGCTGACTGCCATTTGCCAGGGTAACCATAATTTCCACAGCATTTTCCACAACGTGGGCATTGGTTATGATATATCCATCTTCATCATAAATAAAACCTGACCCAATGACGGCTTCTTTTTCCTGAAACCAACGTGGTGTCCCGGGCATGATGAAGCGCCAGAAGGGATCGGACATGAGCGGAGATTGAGAATATCTGATCTGAGTTGTAGAAATACCTACAACCGTAGGTGAAACATCTGCTATTCCTCGTGTAATGGCAGTTTCCCGTGAATCGTATAAAGAGATCTTCTCGGGAATCTCAGCGGGTGAAATGTTTGCAGGAGCTAGGTTATCATCTACAACAATTGCGGTAGTATATTCACTAACGCCAGGTATCTGCCAGTTTCTCAATTCTCTGAGAGAAAGGGTCAGCATTCCTAGAAACAGGGCTAATGCGAAGATTAATGTGGTAATTTTTTTCATCGATGTATTATCATTCCAAATCTTGAATCTAAATAATAAGCTCTAATGCTTGATCTGACAAGTCCATCCTTTCAAACTTTCCAGGAGGGTTGAATGTCTTCTGGGTAGCTAACTTGTTGAAGAGCAAGTCCATTTGCTGGAGCGGTCACAGTGTGAGATTGTCGATTCGGTTTGTTCAATAGCGCTGAGAAGTGTTCAATATCCCACTTCCCGCGGGCAACTTCAATCATACTCCCTACAAGCATACGTACCATATGGTGCAAAAATCGATCTCCAGCGATGGTAAATTTCAGAACACCTGATTGAGACACTTCCCAGGAAGCCAGCGCCAGATTACAGACCATATTTTCTGTCTCAGTACCAGCGTAGCAAAAACTTGAGAAGTCATGCTCGCCTAAAATAAGCTGTGCTAAGCTGTGTAATTTAGAAATATCCAGGGGGTGCCGGACATACCATTGCGTATTGCGATCCAGCACATTGGGTGCAGTGGTAATCTGGTATAAATATTGACGCCGCACGGCAGCAAAGCGGCTGTGAAAACCATCACTAACTTTCGATGATGCAATGAGTCTAATGTCATCAGGAAGTTGGCGATTGAGTGCTTTCCATAGATTTTCCACCGGAATAGAGCAGGTTTCAACTTCAAAATGTGCAACCTGCCCCAGAGCATGCACACCACTATCTGTCCTTCCCGAACCTATGAGGCCAATTTCCTGACCTAATACCTTGCACAAAGTTCTCTCTATATGGCCCTGTATCGTTTCAGGGTCTACTTGAATCTGCCACCCATGGTAGGCTGACCCATCATATTGAATGAGCAGAGCTATCTTCATATAATGACTTCTTGTTTTCTGGCAAGGGTGACTAAACCCATCCAGATGGTCATGATAGACCAAATAATGATCATCGTCTCATCCAATGCGAGGAAGATCAACCCAATACTCAACCAGGCGCAACTTAATAGGAGCATATATTTTGAAGTAATATTCGACTTTACGGTGGGTAGCCCCCGTATCGCAAGTAAATCACCCAGTGTCATTGACCGATGAATAGTTTGAGCGATCAGGGCCTTAAAAACACCTTGCCAGAATCTTAATCTTTGGAGATAGGTCTTTCTTGGAGAACCTGAAACAAAATAGAGCTGAAATCTGGAAAATCGCTGCCACTCCATCTTAAGAGAGGGAATAAACCTCAACGACAGCACGACCAATGTTTGCAATTTACCGATCTGAAAACCCAACCATTTCAGAGGTGACAGGAGTATAGTCAGCTGGGCAATAGTAGCTGGATTGCTAAGTCTCGATTGAAAACTTGACACAATGACCAGGGGCCAGGCAAATCGTTCTACGGCAAAAAGTAAATACTGCCAATCCGACCACAGGAAGCCCTTCTCCAACGATTTTAGGAAAAGGTCTCGCATAAATGGAGAGAATATGATTTGCAGCAGGGCCAAAAATAAAACCAGACCCAGGATGAAAGCGAGTGTCCGCAGCGGAGATGGAGAAGTTGTCCAGAGAACTCCCAGCGTAAGTACAATGATCCCAATGTGCCACATGGATGATGAAACAATAAAGAGTGAGGTAAATACGAGGGCTGAAGCAAAAAAGGTGAACCAGATTAGCCAGGGATCTACATCTGAACTCGATTTTTTTGTATAGGAGTTATTGTCTGCCAAATCAGTCCAGCCATCAAAAGGTCAGAGCAATTCTTAAACCAGCGCTTCCATCCGTCACCTCGGGTTGAATAACCATTGTCGTATTCAAACGCTTCAGATATAGCGCATCCATAGTGCTAATCAGATGATTTAGTGCGATAGCGCCAAAGGTGTACGTCAGGCGCTGCCTCCACAAATAACGTTCGGTTTTGATATCAAAATATTCCACACGTTTTTCATCTGATTCCCAACTCCAGTTATACCCATTTTCAGCAGAATAAATCCGATCCCATTGTCGGTTCCGAAGCATTTGCTCATTATAGGCTTCCATACTTTCATATTTAGATACACGATCTAAAAAGACATCAGATTTATTTTGGGGATCAGTTATCTGGCCATATTCACTGGCAAAATAATACAAATCATTCTCATGGCTCCTGGCTGTTGAGCTGGCGATACCGGCATATATCCACAGCGCAGCCTCAATGCCATTAAAAAGATATCCTTTGCTATGAGCCCCATAACTGTGCTCTCCCCAACCGGGAATTAGTGTACTTTTCAGGACGGAAGGTTTAGATATCAACCCATCAGCCGATTCCCCAATTATTGGGAAGACTGCCAATATGGCTACCAGTAAGACTTTTATGTTAAGATGTCGCAATTTTTAAGTCCTTATAAAAAAGAGTGCTGCACCGAGGGAAAATACACCTAATGTTGTCAAAACAATCAGGATTACTGCAGGCTCACCCCTGGAATAATTCCCTTTAACCTCGAAAGGGATTTCTTCATCGAGAATCGATTTTAGCTGAGCCTTGGACAGATTATCTGAGATTATTCCCTGCCAGGCATACTCTGTCTGTTCATGAATAAAGCGCACATGGAGTTCTAACTGACGAAGGTATCTTGAGTTCCGTATAGATTTTGAAGTGCTATGATTTATTGATAGTGTGATAGCGTTGCTTGTAATATCAACTTGACCAATCTCGGACTGGTTTGGTGTCTTTGGTAAGCATGAATTCAAAAACGCTGTCAGAGTTGATTCATCCGTGAATGATATATTCAGGCTATCCCCAGGCAGTGATGTAGAATCAGCAATTGCCCTTTGCAAATCTTTGAGGAGCTCGGTAGTCAAACCCCGATGACTGGATTGACCAAATCCCAATCCATATATCAAACAAATAATCAGAATATATTTCAAGATGGGAATACCTGATATAAGTTAGGTATAGGCATAAATTCAATAAAAATTTTATTCTGGTTTGGAGGTTTTACCCAGGACCACCCAGAGAAGTCCCAGGGAAGAGAGCAGGAGAATCGTCAGAGCAAAAACATTCCCATGCCTGCTGTAGAAGGTTCTCTCCAGACCTATAGGGGCATCGTAGACAATCTCACCTTTTTGTCCGAGAGGAATTGATTTAGCTATCATACCATTGGGCAATATCATGGCGCTTATACCAGTTTGAGCAGCTCTCGCAATACTTACACGGTGCTCTATGGCCCTGAGTCTTCCTGCAGCTAGGTGTTGATATGGACCCGGTGTATTGCCCAACCAGGCATCATTTGTGATGATGGACATGAGATCGGCATCGTTATTAATAAAAGTTCGGAATATGTAGGGATCAGCAGATTCATAACAAATTAACGTACCAAGATCAGTGACTTCATCTCGACTGCCCATGGGGTACACAACTGATTCGTCACCAGGCTGAAAATTCGCTTGTCCAAAATTTAGATTTGCCAGGATTGGGAAGGTTTCAACCATGGGAATACGTTCTGCAAAGGGAACCAGACCCTGTTTGCTGGAGATTACAACTGGCAAACCTGGAGAATAGTAGAAGGCTGAATTGAAGAATTGATAATCCCCATTCTTCTCTTCGTGATGCAGGGCGCCTGCCAGGATGGATACTCCGTTATTCTCAACAAATTTCCGGATCTTGCGATCAAACTGTGGGTAATAAGCCAAATGAGCAGGTACGGCACTTTCTGGCCATATGATAATGCGAGCACTATCCTTGACAGCTTTTCTTGATTGCTCCAGAATCGCTTCAACATGCTTGTTCTTTTTTGCGCGAACCCATTTTTGATGTGGATCCAGATTGGTCTGAATAATTCCCACCCTGATGGTTGAGCTATTTAACTCTCCCACCACTTTCATGCGTACCGCTCCGAAAATGAAGGAACCTACAATTATGAAGCCCAAAACACCCCAGACCAATTGTTGGGTTCGAACGGTGATTTTCCCAAACTCCAGTTGGAAGAGAATGGTGTTGATCATAACAACCCAAAAACTGATGGCATAGATACCACCATATTCCGCTAATTGTTGGAGTGGAAGTGCAAAGTTCTGAGTCATAGCCAATGACAGCCATGGAAATGCAAGGGTATACCCATGATAGCTATACAGGAATTCAATGGAAACCCAGAATGCGGGGGCCATCCAGAGTCCCTTCGTACCAAGATTTCGACCTGTTCTGGCAATCATCAAGCCGAATAATCCAAACCAGAGTGATATGTAGGCTACGCTGCCCATCATGGATGCTGAGGCAACCCAGAAATTGGTTCCTGAGTTATTAGCTATCCAATTCAGGCTCGTCAGGGTAAAAATAAATCCAGTGATATACCCTAATTTGAAACCTTTCTGCCATCCGTCCTGCTGCAAGGCTGCCCAGAGCGGTATCCAAGCCACCCAGGCAATAAAAAACATATCAAAAGGTGGAAAACTGAGGGTAAGTAATAATCCTGAGATGATCGCGAGTGTTTCTGGTGTGAATCTCTTCGTCATGATATTTCTACCGTTTCATTATCCTTGCGTTTCCTGAAGATATTGTTTCAATATAATAGCAGCCGCAATCCTATCGACTGCACCCTTATCATCACCAACCTTTTTACCCATACGATGCAAGGATTCTTCAGCCTCTACAGAGCTATAGCTCTCATCCATGGTAAACACAGGTTGGTCAATCCTGGATTTCAGTACCTCAATAAATACTTCGACCCGTTTGGCTTGTTCACTTTTTTCTGCCCCGGGCCTGAGAGGTACTCCAACCACCACTTCTGTCACTTGCTCCCGTTGAATGACTTCACGGATCTGCTCAACTGCATCATCATTACTAGAAATCAGCAGCGTCTCATAAGGACTCGCAATTATCCTCAGAGGATCAGTAAGGGCTAAGCCCACACGTCTCCCCCCGGGATCGATTGCTAATATTCGCCCTTGCATGTGACAGTATGTCTAAAAGTTTAGTCTACTGGTTGTTTCAAAACTTCTTTGAGCAATTTACCAGGTTTGAAATGCGTTTTTCTTCTGGCAGGAACATAGATTTCTTCGTTAGTGCGAGGATTTCTAGCGCGAGGTTTTGCTTTGGTAGGTTTGACCTCAAAAACACCAAAATTACGGACTTCAATTCGGATTGAAGGTTCATCACCGCTCATCATTTCGCGAAGAACCGTAAAAACGCCATCTACGATTTCCTCGGTCTGGAATATTTTTTGGCCTAGTTTCTCAGCAGTTTTTTTTGCTACGTCTTTTTTTGTGTATGTGATTGACATGGGTTATCCTTTCTTAGCCATGGCTCTACTCGCGTTCTACGCTTATCACGCCTTCTGACGCCAGTAGTTTTGCTTTTAATCGATCTAATTGTTTGACACCTTCTACCTCAATAAT
>JABIFX010000120.1 GCA_018650445.1 Fidelibacterota bacterium | reverse complement strand
TATTGGGCATGTTATTATCTCCTTGTATCTATAATATTATTTTAAATTTTTGGTAAATGGCTCATACCACGTTTATATCTACGATATGAGCCATAATGTGATCTATTTTTCTACAGGTTCTTGGGTTTGCGGGCTTTGGCCTTCAAAATTCAAGTACTCCTGTACTCCTGGCTCTAAATTTTTGCGAAAACACTCATAGTGGGAAAAGAAATATGCTTCTTGCATCTCACTTTCGTCTTCTTTGTCAATATTTGAAAAAATGGATATTCCACAAGGGTCCTGTTTTGATCCACCTTCTAAGTTTTGTCCACATATTGCGCAATGGTATATGACTAAGCTCATGATTTATTCCTGGCCCTTTGCTGCTGAGATATACTGACCAGCATCATGCAACATATCGCATAAGACATTCAGGTCTTCTGAAAGCTCATCTTCGCTTTTATAATCCCAGGTTATTGTTTGGCCGTTGGCCAATACAAATTCAACTGTTAATCCATTGTCCCAGTTCATGCTGGCTACGTGATCCAGGTTTATTATTTGACCTGGGCTATTATATTGTTCAAAGTACATATATTATGTCCTCTAATTATTTATACCAGAGTCTGTTTTAGCTCTGATTCGTTGTGATTGCAGCGTTTGTCTCATTAGAGCAACTGTAACAGCGCAACCTGCAACGCAAAGGGAAATGAGGCTATTGCTCGCTTTCGAGATGATACTCATTAACCTATTTATTTTACCTATATATTATTGGAAACTGAAGACCCGGTATTTTCGGGCTCTTGTCTAGTCTCCAACATCTACTATTGGCTTGTGCTGCTCTAAATCAGCAGCTGTGATCTTTGGAGCAAATAATCCACTCACTCCATTTCTCTTCATTTTCTTTATAGTCTCTAGTTTTACGGCAAGAGGGTTGCTTGTTATCGTTGGTTTAAACAACTGCCCACTCTGCTCCCGTTTATTATTGGTGAAGAATCTCATAACGCCTTCTCGACCAAGTCAAAAAGTAAATCTCCTTCTTTTTCAACAAGCGGTTTAAAGATTTCAATTAATCTTTTCTTCTGGCAGTTGTCTATATCTTTGACAAGCAATGTGTTCTGCCAGTACCTACCGTCCTTATATGATCGTTCTGTGTCTGCATGTTCTATTCTTGCTTTTATTTTAAAATATTTCATTTATTTCTCCTGTTTTATTAAAATGTGGTAGGTGTGGGTGGTCTGGCAGGTGATTCTTGAGATTATATATAAAAAATAGAAATACTCTCTTAAATTTATTCTATATGTAATAATACCTACCATCGTATGCCACACCGACCACATCGTTGCTATATAAGGGTCCTAGGGCCCTTAATTAAATAAATCACCTGCCATATTAGAGACCATACCAGCCACTTTCTGCGCATCTTTCTGTTTCAACATATCCGAAAGCTTATCTGTCATAGAGTAACAGAATAATCGTTTCCCATTATCTTGAAATCTGTCTGCTTCACCCGATATTAAACGTTGTCTACGCATACCTTTAATTACCTGATTGTAATGTCGAGTAGATGGGGTATAGTACTTGATCCACTGCACGGGCAATTGTCCCTGTTCAATAAAAGGGAAGTATGGCATATCATCTGGAAATGAGTCTTTCGCATACTGCTCAATAAGGCGATCGACCAAGACATCAACATCTGACTCCAGGTCTGACGTGTTAGCAGTGAACAGCTCACGCTCCTCATCAGTGATGGGAACATCAATAGAATATCTAAAGCCACTATTTGACAGTCCATTATAAACAGTCTTAAGTTCAGTTCTGATATAGTGTCCTAGTCTGGCAAGTAGCTTTTCCTGAGTTTCAGGATCAATACTTCCAGTAAGCTTTGGAAATTCATAGACAAAAAATTGATTATTCCGGGTATCAGTGGGCAACTCTTCACGACTGACATACAGTGGAATTAGCTCATTTGACAGTATAATGATATTTGTGTTATTCCTGACCTGATACGGATCTTTAAATTTCTTCTTAACCGTGGCATACTTCTGACCAGTATATTTCTTAAGGGTTTTATACTGGGACACCTTATCTGAAAGATTTTCTTCAACAATGAGGAGCTTTTTTTCGACCTCATATGTGAAGCCTTCCTCATTACCAGACCACTGAAAGGACATAGTCGGGAATATCTCACCTACAATCTCAGCGAAAGTCGATTTTCCATTTCCACGCCCACCAGAAAGGATGAGACTGGGCAATTTGCGATAATTACTATGACAGTATATGGCTAGCCACTCTTTGATAAAGCCCTGATGTACACCGAACCGATCAGATAGGTACTGGTCAACATAGATGTTGTCCTTTATATCAGCAGGGATAGCTCGGTGATGAGCCGATATAACACCGGTTGCTAAATCAACATTATAGAAGGAATCATCAGCTCCAATATCACTGATGTAATCAATCCTTGATAGGTGGCGAATATGCTTATTGATCACGAGGTGACGCATTGCTTTCTTTTTATCATCACCGCCTTCAGTGTTCGTTTTAATATGGAATTTCTCACTGCCAAACTTTTCATAAAAGAATTCATCGTTAACCATTCCAAAATCCCAGACATCTTTACCATAAGACCAGTAGGACTCGCAGACACGCTCGATGTGGCTCTTGTCTTGTTGCATCCAAAAGGTCTCATTACAGCTAGAACAGTGGATATACCAGTTGTCGCTATTCTTAGAGTAATCAATAAATGCTGAAGGATTGGAGTCTTCGTGGAAAGGGCAGTAAATTGAGGTCTTTCCAGAGATTTCAGAGACCGTGATTGATGCGCTATCTCTATCCAAAATTTCAGTTTCCTGGTTCCAAATATCAGCGAGGCCTACAACTTTGAGATCGCTCCCACTCCAGTAACAAGTGGAATCAACATTATCCCTGGAACCGTATATATAGCGAGCAGCGTCTGTTACTGCTGGATCGGAACTTGGCAGGATATTTCTGACAATATGCTCAGCTATTAGCTTATAGCCTGCAGATGAAAAAACGGGATGGTCAAATTGAAGCACCACATGAAATTTATGGTGCTCAGCAGTATGGCTTTTGCTGGGTATGATAAGGTGGTTAAACCCTTGGGAGGTGAGATCGTCATGAACCTCCTGAATTGTTCGTTCACCAGAATCATAATCACCAACAAAGCCTATAGCTTTGATAAAATTCTTCTCAAGCCGAGACCCGTTGTGCCAATGAATAGTCGAGTAATTATGCTGAGTCAGATACTTGGAGAGTTCTGCAATGGGGACAGATTCGGTTTTGAACCAGGTATTTGCCGCCCCGTTATATGTCTTAGCTGCTGTTGACAGCTCTATTGATTTATTGGGTATCCTTTCTATTGTGGTCATGATATTGTGAATTGTGGTTTGAATGTGAATTTGTTGAAGAGTGAATAATGTTCTTCAG
>JABIFX010000146.1 GCA_018650445.1 Fidelibacterota bacterium | reverse complement strand
TTTGACACTGTCTGTCAGAAAAGTCACCCTGATGAAAATGAAAGGCCAGTTGCAATTTGAGAAATTTCCGATTCTCTTCCATATACGATCCCAACTCCCACAGGCCTTTTAGCAGGTTCTCTGCTGTCTTGTCGCCATATGCCGTCATGAACGAGTGGTAGGGTCTTGAAAAGTAAGGGATGTGGAGTCCTCCTGTGAGACCGGAGTACGGGCTGGTGATCTTTACGGAAATATCAGATTCATTTCTAAAAGTGATCTCTCCTTTGACGGTCTTTCCTTCTGCAACGATGGTAATCTCTTGATTCTTTGACATGTGACTGCCTCCTCGTGTTGTGAAGATCTGCGGGACAAACATGTCTCAGGGTATGAATTTACCTTGAGGGTTTAGCACATGTTTAGAGTGGTTGCAATCCTCGCAAATCACCACTGTTTCTGTTATCAATACCACCAGAAACCAAAAATGACACCCGGAGATGTCAACTGCTCCCGGTTTAGCTCTTTATTTTACGTCGCGGCAAGTTGAGTTAAATGACGACGCTGAAGTATACTTCTTGATTCTCATTTTTCAATAGATTTTAGGCAACTGAGCTCCTTTTATCTTATTACCACTTTCTATCCATAACCTTTGTTGTCTTCAGTGCAATTGAGTCAGCCCTGAAAGAGTCCACAGTTGATTGATTATTTTCTTTGCTCATTGTTAAGCCTCGTTCATACGAAACTAGAAAATCAAGAATGGATGAATTTAACCCTTGATAAAACATGTGGTTCTTACAGGGTAAAAAGCTGTTTTGGCTCCTGTAAACAGAACTGTTTATAGCATTTTCGAAAAGAAGAAGAATTTGAATTAAGCCTAACACCAACGGTCCCTCCAGCTGTATTTATGCGTGTCCACCATTCTGACTGCATAAGAGCATTGACAGATACGATAGAAGGATGATAATGTGAGTTATTGATCCCAAATGAATAAACACAAGACTTTACCTGTCCAATTGGTACGGGCACTCTCGTAGTATTTAGCAATGCACCATGGTGCGGCGCCATCAAATGATGGAATTCCTTATTAAGCACTCCCGGAATAAACCGAAATTTAGCATCACCGGGGAGTAAGGCGTGCGTACTCATATTGAAATTGACAATCAGGGCTAATCCTGAATCATTCATATTTGTTCCAGTACACCTGATGATTCGACCAAATGATACATCAATGTGGCTAGGATGATTCCCCCATACTAACAGAGTACCACCTGCGCTTAGAATTTTATTCACCATTCGTAAATCATATGGTCCTATTGCTTGACGAGGAACAATCCAAGTTTGCTTATGAGCTTTTATGTCGAAATATGCTCCCCAATAGTGGTCAGTATCCCAATGTGAGAGAATGATTGCTGGTCTTTTTGTCCAACAAAATTTCAAATTTCTCGGTTTAGTAAACCCATTTCTGAAACTCCCAGCACCAATATCAAAGTAGCATAATGGTGTCCAATTGGTATCACAGACCGCAGATGCATCGCCTTGACCAACATAGTAGTGAGCCAAATTTAGATTATTATAGGTATTTTTATTACACGCGAGTTGTATTTGTCCTACTGACGCATCCTCAGGTGGGAGGCTAATTGCTTTACGGATGTTTTTTCCAATTTTGGTCCTACCATCAAGAAGATTTAGGCTGGTAATCCTCACAGTTTGTGGTTCTCGTTCATCAACCTCATCACCTAAAAAAAAGGCTCCAACAAATAAGCCCTGCGCTCCTAGTTGAATCTCGTACCATCTGCCCTCTTTAAGCCTCCAAGCATCTTTTTGCTCAACAGGAATGGGATCCGATTCAAGAACATGGATTGGTGCTTCTGCAGCCAACGTGGGAGACCATCTACCATCTAGTTGATCAACTACTCTTTTGGGAAGGCTGCTCCATCGAGCTAAATATCCATCTTGAGTGTAATCAAGGTTGTGAAGAAACGCATATACATAATCATCTATCTTAATCATGGACACCTCATCAAGGAGATTGAAATGGGGAAAATTACATTAAACAATGGAATATCGATTGGTTAGATACTTAGTAGCAGAATTCTGTTTTTGCAACTTCGTCTGATAAGATTTTGACATTACATTTTTCATTGAAAGCCCCCTAGTGTGTGGATGATAATTGAAAATGAAGAAATTGTTTTTGAAAAAATTCCGCTGCTTCTTTCGGGTGATGAGGTACTCTGAGGAATAATAGGTTCTGATCATTTGTCAAACGCCAAGGATTGGCAGAATCAACTAGACTTTCACTCTCGGGATCGAAGCCTTTGGGATAAGCCAATATGCCCCACGTTTTGTTTTGGTTACCATACCTAGAAAGATATGAAGTCAATTGATACAAATCCTCACGCTTGGGTCCCCGTTCTATTGATTTGTATTTTGCATCTATAACTCCGATGGTAATGCCATCCCTCCTGATTAATAGATCTGGTATGAGTTTGCCAAGATGCTCACCTGAAGTATGACTGCGTAATAAATGTTTATTGGAGGTAGCATCGCGTGTACCGTGTATTACTTCAAATGATGGAAATGCAAGTCGGACAACGTGCAATAAGTACATTTCCCAAATTTCAGCAATATCAAGCAAAACTCCAGTTGATTTTGACTCCGGATCAGGATCGGACATCAGCCCTCGCCGTTTTGCAATTTGGTACGAGAGCTTTGCGAAAGGGGAAAAGCCAGCGGTAATTGGTGTATACCTAACTTTTTCCAGTTTAGAATACAATGGTATTTTTGGTCTTTGTCCAGTTACGGCTATTAATATTGGTACAAATTCCCTTAACCTTGGAGGTAGATAATGGATGTTCGGTATACCTCCCCACCTGCGTAATACATCATAAGCAGCAACAATGACTCGAGAAACGTCATGATCTAAGGTTTTTTCAATCCGAACAGATGTAATGTTGTATGATTTGGTTGCAATCGCCTTTATGGACTGTCTTACATCTAGAACACCTTGAATCGATGTACTCTGAATTGTGGATGGTATCCTTAAGGCTGGAAGTCCATGCCGCGATGCTTCAATAAATTTTGCTATCCAGATTGATGACAATAGAAGGGTAATAAAGGCCGGACTCTGCTTAAGTGTTCCCTCGGAGGGAACTATTTGGATTGCAGTGGGGCCAGATAGCCAATTAAGAATTGTATCTATTCCAAATCGTGGTTCAATACGGAGTGATATTCCTTTATAGGTGATATTGCCAATATATCTTCCAGCCCACCATACACCATCCACATCACAATAGACAATTGGCTCTTGGTCATCCCTTCTTTGAGAAAGTGAAACTAAGTGCTTCCCAATGGAAAGACCATTTTTTAAATCTCGCAGACTCGCAGCCTCTTTCGGGTCGGGCTGTGGCTCGAGTGGAGAGCAATCCTTTGCTATAAATTGCATCTGACAGTTAGTTATTCAGAAAAATTGCTTTTAGTTGCTGAATCTCATTTTTCTGTTGAGTAGAGTCTAAGCCGGCCACGTACTGCTCAAGTAATGGTTGGACCGATAAAAGCCATAGCTGTTCAACGGGCCACTTTGCCTTTCCCTTCCTCGTCCACAAAAAAGTTGATTTTCTTGTCGGATATGGGCCCATAGCCTGCAGAAGAAATTCGATAACGTCAAAAAGGTATGTGTGGCCAATCTCGTATTGTTCACCTAGCATTTCACTTTGATGTATTTTTAAGTTCATTGCTTCTGCAGAAGCACCCATTCTCTCGAAATCAGACTCAACTTGAGACCATGGGACCAGTTTTGATTTAGCATTCCAGATATTTTCTGCTGCTGCAAGGAACTGTTCCTTAGAAAACGGACACCGAATCCATAAAAATCTTCTTCTTAGTGCAAAATCCACTTGCTCGATTGACTGATCAATCAAATTCATTGTACCGATGATAAACAAATTTTTAGGAACCATTAATGAGAAAGGGTTCCCATCAGTGTCGGAACCTGGAAGTGGTATTGAAATGCCTCGTTTCTCTAGCAATGAAAACGCTTCTCCGAGCAGTCTACTGAGATCAGTTCTATTCATCTCATCCAAAATGAGCACATGCGGTAGGGCAACTTCAGTTGATTCATTTGAAATTGATTCACAGAGCCGTGTGAAGAACCCTGCTCTGTACTCTGTTTTACCTCCAGCACCGATATGTAAACCACGGATAAAGTCCTCATAACTGTATGAGGGATGTAATTGAAGGGGGTGAATGTTGCTGCTGAAAGCTTCTTCAATCATCTTCTGCTGCTGGAAATATTGTCCCGCACCCAGTTCGCGTAATGCGGCATAACGAATTATTGTTTTTGCTATTGCATCAGCAGTATAACTCTTCCCTGTTCCAGGGGGGCCATACAATACTATTTGACGCTTGTAATTAATTAGCTCAAGTGGAGTACCTAGTTCAGAAAGAGCTTCAGAGCCTCCCCACCAGGCTTCCTCAATAGGTGACCAGTAAAAATCAATTTTCTTATCAGGAAGTAAATTCTCCAAATTCTTTCGTATCTCTAAAATTTGCTTATCAAGAATAACGGATTTGTCACTCACCAGATCGCTGAAAGCTTGTACGATTTGATATTTATGATTCCCACTTGCAATTCTATCGAATGCATCCGGGAAAAGCATATGGAGCATCATATGGCGTAATTGTTTCGAGCTGCCATCTTCTACCGAATCCATCAACTCCTGGAAGTCCCATGGGGATTCCAATAGTGTTTTTTGATCAGTTTCTTCGACCGCTTTCCATTTTAGTAAGAACTCAATGAGGAATGCTATTTCAAATGGTCGTCTCGTGTTGTATCCATATCCCCCACTTCCAATTCCCTTATCAAGAACCTTAAGCATTGCATGCTCATCAGAAAGGTTATCACTTGCCCAACTCAGAATTTCTTGAATTACCTCCCTCTTTCTATATCCGCTTACATTGGAAGGAAACAGGAAATATATATATAATATTTCGGCAGCAAGCCGAATCACCATCTTTCCAGCACCACTGATCTGGTCCTTGAATTTCTCAAGAAAACTACCACTACCTACATCGGGATTCTTATTAAATACAGAGTGGAGCTCACTAATAGTTGCATTCGACCAAAGTGCTTCCTGCCCGAAGAAAATAGATCCGTCCTTCAGGAGGCAATTCTGCTTAAATGTCTCAACAGCATCATATACTTGGTCTGCACCGAACTCAGAAAATTTTGCCATAAGTACTCCATTGATAAATTGTTTTATACTCTGGGCGGATTGGATTCCCCCGTGGGAATAATTACTCACCCTGAATTATTGGTATGACAACAAACTAACTCTAATTATGTTCTACTTAGCCTATATATTTAATCTGAGTCGCATGGTTCCGTTATAGGCTTTTTTTTTCAATATTCATTAATCATCACCATGGTCAATCAGGTCACCATACCCAATTTTACGGGTGGTGTTATTGTCTCAGTATTAATTACCACCCCTCGTTCGAACGTCAGAATGATTTCCTGTTCATAGACCGAGTTGAACCCAGAATGTACGTAGCTGATCATTTTGCCTCTAGGAATGCATAAATCCCCAGCAAACCATTCAGCAAAGATGGGTTCTTTGCCAACAAGCTGAAATCTTCCCTCTAGTTTGGTGAGATAAAGTTTCCCCCGTCTGATGCTCCAGGAACCGATATACTCTCGCCAGCAGGCTGTGGAAAAGATTATCCCCGTTTTATCATCCATTGCAAGCTTCAAAATGTCCTTTTCAGAGGTTTCCTTAATTCTGGGATGATCCTCAGGAAAATGGGGGCAGCTTGCCAGCCGCATGCGCTTGCCTTGATAACGGATCTTCTCGTGGATTTGGGCGGTCATTTCCTCAGACCAAAGTTGCACTGTTAACAACTAGTCCACCTGAATCTACTAGGTATCCCTTAATTAATGTATAATTGATCTTAGAAATCTTTCTATCTCTGAATTTTCTATCTGAATAGATTCCAGTTTTTCGTCAGCAGTTAGGCCATACTCGTTCGGATGTAAGCCACCTGAAAGAACATAAAGATAAACATTTTTTAATTCCTTCATCACCCGCGAGTGGTCTTTGTCAATTTGTTTACCGCTATTCCTTCTTGTAATCACGAGGACGTGATATTTTAAGTTTTCTGAAAAAACGCCATTAACTATTTTCTTATCTAATCCTCTCTTGAATGAGGTCTCTTTCCCCTTGACAGCAGCAATAGCCTTCTCCCACTTATCACAAAAGGCGTAAATGCCATTTCTATTCCATCCAAGATCCGTTTTCACGTCTATTAAATGATCAATCACTCCATCCGTTTTCTGAATCACGATGTCAGGATATTTTGTAGTAGATCCTAAGAATTTCATTGGTTGATCAATGAAATAGTTGCATTGATTCGGGTTATTTAGCGCAATAAACAAGGCAGTTAAGTCTTCTAATTCAGAGGAAATTGATGCACTCCTTCCACGCTGTATATTTGGATTGTAGAATTGTGGAATTCTAGATTTTTCATATAGCTCAATAATTTTTCTGAAATATTCTTTTGGTGTCATTTTGAATTTCATAATACCTCTCACGTTTCACTTTTAAAAGTAGATGACCAATACTCATAGATCATTACCATGGCCAGTGTATCTAGCTCACAATACTGGAGCAGGGCTTTGCTTGGAGCTTTATGATACTCACCTTGCTGACGCACCTTTTGTACGATTACATTTCTTGCAAAGTACTTGAATATTGCTATACGTATTGGGACCACCTTCGGAATGTGGCATAATATGATCAAATTCTATAGCCTCCTTTTGGGGTACCTTGTGTGGCATAATACCAACACCTGGGCATTGACGTCCGCTTGCCAGAAAATCATCCAAGGCTGCTTGCCTGATGTGACCAGGAATATAACGAGGGTGTTTTTTTTCGCTTAGAAAGCTTTGTTTTCCACTGGGTCGAGGTCTTCCACTGAAGTAGTCAACTAACCAATCCATTTCATTCACACCAATATGCCATTGCTTATGTGCATAACTTGTCTCAACCAATTTTTGGAAGTGTTTTTTTTGGGCATCTATCTTTTTCGATAAATGATTTTTCTCAAAAACATGAAGAAAAAGGTATTTTTGGGTGGGTTTTATAAAACCTATCGACTCACCTTTATAATAGACCCATAGGCCATCCGCGGCACTAAATGAAAAGGTCACAAAAGGATGATCCTCTTGACAAAGATCTAATTGCATTAGAAAATTTATGCAGGAGTGAATGTAGTTTTGATCGTTCTTGAGGATCGTCCGTTTTCTGGGAACCAATTTGCTGATAAATTCTGCCACCTTGTATGTTTGTCCATAACGTGCCATTCATAACTCCTTTAGTTAATACAGTCTGTCCATGTGATTCGTGGGTTAACCAGCCCATCCTTAATTTTCGCACTTACCATTTCGCCCATAAGGATCTATGCGCACCACCACTCACCATCCCCATGCATTTCCACCTTGGGATACAACTTTCCATACTGCTCCGGTTGAAAGGTATGGATGGGCACTACTTTTCCGGGGTTTAACGCTTTGACAAAACGTTTGAGATCCACGGGACTGGCATGCCCTGAGGTGTGGATGCTTTGCTTCTCAATCCCATGCTTTTGCAGCCAATCCTTGACCCCATCATACTCCCCTCTTTCCCAGTAGCCTTCCCATTGAGAGTAGATAAAAGAGGCTCCTTCCAGGCATTCCCCTCGTGTCAAATCTCCCTGATACAAGGGTCTAAAAAGGAGTGTGAATTTTTCAGGGGTTGCGTTGATCTCGTCACGGAAGATGCGGTTGCGGGAATGCTGTTTTAAAAGATCGAACCAGGCATTCTTCAATATCTTCACCCGTTGTGACTGGGGTACCATTAGAACAACATCGTCCCAGTCTGACTGAGGGATGTTCAGGTTCCCCGTAGCCTCTAGGATAATAGCTGTATAAAGATCAATGACCAGCTTGCGTCCTGTTCGTTTTGACGCCCGCATGGCAGACACCACCCGGTCAATATTTTGCGAGGAGCAATGGACCATGGCCAGCCCGGTAGCGTCTCGAAAAGCTTTTTCAAACCTAGCCTCAATATCGGACTCAGTGGGGAATTGTTTATCATCATCGAGTCGTCCTAGAGATGAGCCCTCTAATAGCATGATATCGATATTTTGGGGAGAATTGGCAATCATCCTGTCAAATAATTTGCCTTTGCGTCCATGGGCACGGAAGTCCCCGCTATAAAATAGTCGCGTTTCCTCCGCCTCTATAAGCAAGGCATAAGCATCATAGGCAGAGTGATCTACTAGATAGGGTGTGATAGTAAATGGTCCGATCTCAAAGGGCACTTCTGACCCATAATCCCAGCCTTTTTCGGGTGCCGGCCATTTGCCAGGCATAAAGGGTTTGGCGGCTCTCAGGATCCGACGAGCTGCTGCCCCCATCCCTACAGGAATGTCTTCAGAGATATGCGCTAATAATCCAAAATGATCCACATGGGGGTGGGAGATCAGAATGCCCGATAATGATGAATCCTGTCCATCGAGACCCGGAATCTCAGGCAGATATTTGATGTCATTTTTTTCGGCATCCAGGGGTAAGCCTAGATCCAGAATCAGACGTTGACCCTGGCTTTCCAGCTCAACACAGGAACCGCCAATTTCCTGGGCCCCTCTATGTATACAGATGTGCATTAGAGTATTTCAAAATCCTTCTTCGACTTTTCAATATTTACAAAAATGATCTTGTGGATCTGTTCGAATTCCCCTTCAATCATTGTAGCCAGCTTTTTTGATTCCTCCAGAATATCTATTTGCCGGGTACTATTATGATTAAAGTCCGCAAACATGATTGCTAGCGTAAATTCCTGTGTAGGACTCAAAGACCTTCCAAAAAGGTTGTGCCTATTGCATCTCTCAATCTGTTTGTCTGTTGAAAATTCCACAAAATAATTGATTACCTGGACCAAGGCGTAGAAGGCATTTTCATCCCCTCTTGTTTTAATCTCACCAACCATGGGTTTGTCACTTACTTCGTCCCAGGCAACCAAATCAGCCCCCCCTACACCAGAGCTCCTACCAGGACGACCGTCATCAAATATCGCTCTCGTTGTCCGCCTTGGGTCTATCTCTCTTTCTATATTGGAGGGTTTTAGCATCGCCCCCTTCATTGTTTTTTTTAGAAGAAAACTAATAACTTCTTGGGTGTTTTTAAAGCGAGGTTCAGGACCAACTGGAGGAAGTCTTTTTCGCCTTGAATTTTCTGACAAAAAGGGTTCCTCAACATTCGAATATATTGAAAAGTGAGTTGCGCTTTTGCATATAATATCTGCAAATTTTCTCTGCTTGGGAACACTCGCATTGATATCTTTAGAGACTTGGAGAATTGTATTTGAGTTATACAACTTTAGAAACGAGTAAAATCGTCTCATGGCTGTTGTAGGGATGACCATCCGATATTTTGAGTAAAAGTTCCAATCTTTCATTTCAATAATCCTTATTTTATAGATTGATATGTCATTGACAGAGTATCTCGCTCACCATATTGACCTGGGCTATGTTTAAAAGCACGTCCTACGAAGCAACACTGATCATCATTTTTACTCATTTGGTGGTTTTTTTCCGGGGGAGTTTATGGGCACCCGGGTCCACCAGGTCTCTGTACCCTATTCTCCGGGTGGGGTTTACTATCTCAGTATTAATCACCACCCCAGCCACTACCAGGAGAATAATTTCCTGCTCATAGACCGTATCAAAACCCATGTGGATATAGTCTAACATTTGCCCCTTGGGGATTTTCAGTTCTCCCGTGAACCAATCCGCAAAGATGGCTTCGCTGCCAGCCAGCTGAAATCTTCCCTCTAGGTTGGTGAGATAAAGTTTCCCCCGTCTGATGCTCCAGGAACCGATATACTCTCGCCAGCAGGCTGTGGAGAAGATTATCTCCGTTTTATCATCCATTGCCAGCTTCATAATGTCCTCTTCAGAGGCTTCATTAATTCTGGGATGATCCTCAGGAAAATGGGGGCAGCTTGCCAGCCGCATGCGCTTACCTTGATAACGGATCTTCTCGTGGACTTGGGCGGTCATTTTAGAACTTTCTCAAAAAAGTTTCTAGTGCTTTCCACCCAGTATCTTTTTCTTTAATTAGTGATTCTATCAGCACTTCTCTATTCGATTTATTATATTTATTATTTGTTGGAGTTTCTCGGTCGTAAAGAACTGTTGCATTTGTTGCCTGAACAAATTTTTCAAGTTTTCCGTGGTTGTTATTCGACGTAATGACTACCACTTTAGATTTTGAATGGATATCTCTCGCAATCTTTAACTTTCTGGTTTCACTCTTTCCGTACTCTTTAGGTTCTTTGTATGTAACAACACCCACTCGAGCTAACTCAACTATATTGTTAAGGTACTTATCTATCCAGTCGTCTGAAAGATATCCGAGATCTATCTTTAGCTCAATAATTCCCAATAGGGTATCGCCCCTAATTATCATAATATCAGGATATATTATTTTTGCTCTTTTCATTTCAGGCGTTTTATACGATATGGCTTTATCAACCAGAAACCTATACTCTATCCCTAGCATTCCAGAAATAGTAAGTGCTAGCAGGTCTTCAAGGTCCGATGATGATGCTGGTGATCGCCCCCTGACTACCCTACCATTTTCACCATCAAGTGATTTCCTCTCTCGTTTGTTGTGGAATATCTCAACCACTTGTCGGGTAAACCTTTTAAATAAATCTTCTTGACCCACTTTTTGATTTATATTTTCCATCAGGTATGTCATCCTATTGATTTAACATCTTTTTCCAATGCTCATAAATCATCACCATGGCCAGGGTATCCAGCTCACAATACTGGAGCAGGGCTTTTCTAAGCGCTTCCCTTTCGATGTCTGACATATCCGTGAATTGCATCTTGGCATAGGCAATCAGGGCTGCTCCGCCCTGTTGGATCTCGGCATCCTCAAAGAGCAATTCGTCCTGACTTAAATCCAGGTCACCGTACTGGCTGGGCAGCAAGTAATAAGGGTTCACCGGTTTACCTGACTCCGGATCTAATTCATACAAAACACGACCTTTCAGATGGGATCCAAAGCCAAGAGGTTTTGAATATTTTTTTTTGATGCTATCTCCCGTCATAACAGCCGGCAGTACCTTCTTAATAGAATTGGAGCCGCCCATATCAGGATGGTAATAATAGTCTCGCACTAGTTGAAGCATATCCACCATGTTGCGTGGGCTAGCTATCTTGGTGCTCCCATCCTTCCATTCAGTGATGGTATCAATCCATTCAATGAGCTCAGCGTATTCAGGCTCATCATCCGCCAGCATCTGGGTCTGAATCTGACGTAAGACCGTGTTCTCGTGAGCAGCATACCTGAAGATGGTACCTTCGTCCTTGTCCAGCACAGCTTTAAGCTGTTTGACAAACTCATAATTGGGGAAAACACCCTGGTTGGTATCGATCCACTCATGATGCTCCATCCGTCCATCCTGGTGCAACGTGTGGGCCGAGAACTGGAAAGCGGTCTGCTCATAGGGCTTGCGTCCCGAGGTAAAGGGCAGCGCCACCATGGAAGTTTCAAAATCAATAAAGTGCAGGGGGAAATCCCAAGAGTTCATCTCATTACGGAGTTCGGGGGCAATGACCTCTGCTTTCTCATCAGCCAGTGTCAGATCCACCTGCATGCGCTGGCGATCGTTCAAATAAGAGTCATAGTCAGGCAGAGCCTGGAGCTCCTGGAGCGAAAAGACACCTTGCTCCATGAGGGCTGGCGACTTGCGAAAATTCCAGATATCAAAGATGGTAGGTGCCACAGGGTCAAATCGGGTTCCCAGGGAGACAGCCATGCATTCATGAAAACCACTCTTGAGATCTGGATGGGCCGTATTGTGATATTCACAACCCTTACACTTGGTTCCAGTGGTGATAGGATAACGCTGATCTTCCGCATAGACCTTGCCATATTCAGCGATGCGGGATTCAAAGCTCTTAAGTTCTTCAGGCGTCTTTTTGGACTGAGGGAAGTCGTTTCCGCGCAGGATCTTCTGAACAAATTCAGCGACTTTGATCTGGACCAAAATGGGTTCCCCCATGTTGACTGATGAAATAGCTTCTCCCGGAATGACTTCAACACGATCGTTTGCATCGCGCTGGATCCTAAACAGCTGGTTCAAACCGTCCACCGTGGCTTTTTTGTTTTTATCTGTGAGCATGAGGTATGGAACAATCTCATGTCCTGGCAAAGCACGCTCCATGACCCAGGTCTGAAACGCCACATCTGCCAGATAGGGATACCACTTCCGGTCGAGATAATCCCCTTTGGCGTTGGTGAATTCTGCTTTGGACTTGAAAGATTTAGCCTTGACCTCAATCAACTCGATCCGTTTACCCTCTTTTTTTAAAACATCCACGCGGATAAAAGTGTGTTCGAATTTTATGGCGGCTTCATAGATGATGACATTGTCCTGCTCAAGCAAGGCATTGGTTTCGTCGAGGGAGTCCTCATAGCCCAATGATTTGATATCATGGCCACCTGGAAAGTAATATTTGGCCAACTCCCCCACCTGATAACCACCTTCACACAGCGCTTGCATAAACTCATCGCCATTCATCCGATTAGCGTATTCTGGTTTACCGTAATAAAAGAGTTTGGTGGGACATTCCAGAGCTGCTTTGAAACGGGATTTGGTGAGATATTTGACATTGTTTTTCATTATCATCCCTTTTTAACTAACTTTTACAAATTGTGATGCCCAGGCTTGTCCACCATGAATCAAAAAATAGAAATCAAGTTCTGCTGGTCGTAAATTATTTAGTACTGAGTATTCTTGAATCGTGCGAACTGTGCGATGGAGGTTTTTTTCACCAGTATCTTGTTCAACAATACCAAATTTAAGCGAAGCTTTCATAACCGCAGAATCAGGTTTGACACAATCATACCCAATATGCAAAAGTAGGTGTAAAAGTGTCGTAGTCGATCTTATAAATGGAACCTTTTTATCGTTCAGGGTCTTTTTCAAATCCTTAAAAGCAATCCAAAACTGATCAATATCATATAAAGTATCAATCTTATGAGGAATATTCGAATTCTCAATAACTCGATACAAAGAGCCAATCTCTTTCATTTTTCTAGCCAACATCACTATATGGAACAGTTTTGTTTGTTGGCGAATTCCACCAATTCTAGACCAATGTTCTTCAACAAGGTCGCAGGGATTCATTTTCGAAATGGCATCAATATCATAATCAACAAGGATCGTATCTAGTTGTCTACTATCGAGTATTTTTTTTACCACTCCTGAATTCGCCTGTTGGCTGTAGGCAATTAACTCAACCATGATGCGCATTAATTTTTGGTCAGAAAGACTATCCGGGATTTCCCTTTTACTTCTATTCTCTAATTCTTTTCCAAATTTTGGCTGAATACCAGATAATTTAATTTTTTCTATGACACTTGATATCTCATTAAATAGGGTATTATTTGCTTCTGTCAAATCTGTGATTCCTTTTTGCATTAATCCTCTCCTTCTAATAGCCCATCACCCAATTCCAGGGAGGAAATCTCTTTCAGGTCGGCACCGATGACACCGCGGAAATCACCATACATCCCTGATGTGTTTTCCACTACACGGTCAATTTGTTTTTCGCGCTCTTTCCAGAGTTTGGTCATGGCCCGTTTCTCTTTATCCAGCTGGGCTTTCATGCCACTAAAAGTGTCGATGATGCCTTCCACCTTTTGACGGAATTCAGGTCCAACAATGTACTTATGCAGGAATTTCATCTTTTCGCTCATGCCTTCGGCTGAGTTACGGGCATAGGTTAGATTTGCCAGGGAATCTCTTAAGGCACCAGCCAGAGGAATAGCCAGAGTCTTTGTGGTGACCCAAACATTCTCAACCATACCAAAGTCTTTGAGGTCAGTAGGCATAGCCTCAGTAACAATGATGGCGATTTCGGCTCCAGATGTCACTTGATCGTCTTTAAGCTTCTGGATCCAGCCCTGGGACCAGACTTTGGTGTTCTTGACTTCCCAAATAATTTTTCCGCAGGCTTTCAATGACTTATCCTTAACTGTCTGAATCACATCAGCGCCACGAATCCCTTTGCCCACAGGCTCTATTTCGTCATATCGAAAAGCACTTGATAGTGCATCTTCCAGTGTGAGTTCTGCCACTTCACCCTGGGTTTGCATGGAACCTTGTTCGGCTTTGCGCTTGGCTTCATCCACGGCTTTGGCCATATCGGCAATTTTCTTCTCATAGGCTGCATCTTTGAGCTGTTGGGTTTCCTGGAAAGATTTGATGGCCTTTTGCTGGGCTTCATCGATCCCAGCGGCCAGTTTTTTCTCAACTTCCAAGCCTAAGGCTTTTTCGCGTTCTTGAAGTTCCCGGTCTTTTTTACGCAGGGCCAGTTCGGTTTCCTGGGATTCAGTGAGCTTTCTGCTTTTTTCGTCCAGCTCTTCTTTTAGAGCTAAAAGTTCAACCTCTGAATCTTTTCTGGCTTTCTTTTTGGCTTCAGATTGAACGGCTTTGAGCTTCTCGGCCAGCAGATTATCAACTTGCTGATCTACATCCGCAGTTTGCTTGCGTAAGGCTTCTTCTTTGAGTTTGAAGGCTTCTTTTTTTTCTGTTAGTGCCTTTTCCTTGTCGCGAAGATTGCTTTCCATTTCCTTCTTTAGTGATTCAGCGATCTGGTGTGTAAGCACCTCAGTGAGTGGGATTTCATAATCACAATTTGGACAAATGATTATTTCAGGGTTCATATAAATTCATGATTCCTTATGGTTTAGACTCTAATACTTGTATTTATATAAAAGTAAAAGTGTGTTTATACGTAACAGCATTCCCCCAGATTTCAGAACGTAAAACAAATCGAATGATAGGCTTTGAGCTGAATATAGGGGGATTGCTTGCTTCATCCAGTCTAATCTCCTCCGACGTCAGTTAAATATTGCCATAGATTGAGCGCTGTGGGCAGGCGCGGGGTTGTAGTCCATCCTAAAGGAGACCGTTTTTTTATCAGCTCATGTAAAAGTTCATCCCCAACTTTGGTTTCCATATAGCTCTTCCACAAACTTCCGGATTTTAAACCGAGTCTCATTGCCAAATCCTTTCCATAAGCCCGCCCCTCAGGAACATATTGCAGAAGTTGAAAATATTGATCGTCCCACATGAGGATGCCCCTGGTTTCCGACAAGAGTCCATCCATGAGCATATTTGGTTTAAAGTGGATCTCTTGTAGAGCTTCTAGGGCACTTAAGCCCTTTTTTCGAAATGGTGTTTCAACCCGATAATAACGCCGATAGAATTCCAACAGAAACTGGGCATCTAGCAAACTCCTGGGCTGGGCTCCATGAATGAAATTGCTAAAATCCAGTGGATAGGTAGTGACTTCATCAACGAACTGCAACAAGATACCTTTTGGGTTGGCGCTTGAGGTATCCACAGCCAGACAGTATGCCCAGGTACGGGTTTCCTGCCAATGACCCTTTTCCCAGCCACCTGGATTGATGAGTTGGCGATAGATTTCCTGCCCCAACGAGCTCTCCTCCAGGTTGAGCATGGTTTCGATTAATTTCATTTTTTTCACAAAGTCTCTCCTCTCAGCTAACAAAGCTACAGTTTAATACGTCATTATATGTCGGATTAAGAAATATATTTCATCATGCGGATCAACTATCACACAATTCTTGGAGGTAAATATGAAAGCTGTTTCTCAAATTAGATGGAGCCGGCTGGTTAATCTTATTGTGTCAGTAAATCTTTTGATCCTTGTTACATGCTCGGCACTAGACCAGGACTTTGAAATTTATCTTGAACTGGAGCCGAGACTTGAGGTGGATCATAACGGATATTACCATTTGACTTTACTAAAAGATAATTGGCAAACCACTCACCGACTTTCGGGGCATATCTACGTTGGTGGTGAAAGCACTGAGAATGTTCGAATTCAATGGACCTCATCGCATTACTGGCGCTTGAATGATACTCTGGGATATTACATCGACTTTGCTTACACTGATCAATTGGAATATGTCGCACTGGACACAAGCTATATCACAGGATTCAGTGACTTTGTGGTCCCTACAGTCAATTGTTGTTCCTACAGCAATGCTGATGGCGAAGTCAATACCATGATTGCCCCGGTTAAATCCATGATAGGAGACACCATGTCGGTAAGGGTTCAGCTAAATGATGAGAGTTATTTTGGTGAGATTTTTATTGTGCTGGATTAGCAACAAGACCCCGATTTGTAATCGTTCCAGTAAATAGTTTATATGAAAACGTCATCTTTTGACTTTTTGGATTATATTTTTCCCATCATGTCTGAATACACGCAGATCGAACGCATCCTCAGGATCATCCAAATCCTCAGTTCAGGGAGCAGACTCACAACGTCAGCACTGATAAGGCGCTTTGATGATCAGGTAGCTTTGCGGACTTTACAACGGGATCTGAATAAGATTGCCAGTTCGGGTATCCCAGTCCGCTCTCGAAAAACCACAGCTAATGAAAATGAGTGGTACCTGGATTCAAGTTTTCGATCCTTTATTCCCCAAACCCTAGGCTTAAATGAATATCTGGCAGCTCACATGCTTAAAGAGAACCTGAAGATATTTCGCAATACAGAATTCTCTGATGAGATCGACTCCTTACTGCAGAAGATCGAACAGATCGTACCAGAGGATGTCTTCCTTGAAACAGAGGAATCTGATCCAGAGAATCTTTTTGAAAATTATACTGCCGGGCTCTTTGATTACTCAGGTTATGATGAAACCATCAGTCGCATCATTGATGGGATTTTGCATCTGAGGAAATGTCTTGTTTCCTATCAAAGTGCCTATGAGAAAAAAAATAAAAATTTCTATGCGGAACCCAGGCGCATCGTGTATTTCCGGGGTGGGCTGTATGTGATCATCTATATTCGCAGGTTTGAAAAATTCCGTCTACTGGCCATACAACGCATCAAACACTTTGAAGTCCTGGAGGAGGTACATCCCGAAGAACCCCGTTTTGACCCCACCCTTTTCTGGAAGAACAAGTTTGGCTTATTCAGCGCGAACTCCTGCCATGTGAAGGTCGAATTCTCATCCTCAGCCAGAATGCATATAGAGGGCCGTCACTGGCACCCATCCCAATCATTTTCTGAAGGCAAAAAAGGTAGTCTCATACTGGAGATGGATGTGGGTCTGAGTCCCGAACTCACCAGTTGGATTTTCAGTTGGAATGAATATGCCAAGGTTTTAGAACCACCTGAACTCTTTAAAAAAATATCCAGAAAAATTGATAAACTAAGAAAAATCTATCCGACGACATAATTTGACGCTTTAACCTCTAGCTTGTTGCTCAACAATAGGGAGGAATTTAAGCGTGCAGCGAAAACCACATCAAGCATTAATCAAGATTGGTAAATATCTCAACACCCATGAGGGTGTCAATCACCTGGCAGGTCCAAAAGG
>JABIFX010000068.1 GCA_018650445.1 Fidelibacterota bacterium | reverse complement strand
CAATCCGAAGTGGCCGATGCGTCAATATCTGCGGTCTGCTCATAATACTTGCTCCACTCGCTTGAAGAGTAGGTCAACCAAAGAAGATTCTCTAAGCTAGCAATCAAATATGGATCTTCTTCTGTTCCCGAGCCAGATGGTGCCGTAGCCGTTTGACCAAATATGCCAGATGTTAACAAAAGAGTTAAAAGCCATATTGAGGTTTTAATTCTAAGCGATTTTAGAGTTGATGTTTTTACTGTTTTCATTTTTTTCCGTTTCCCTTCAAGAATCTACTGTAAGAATAGTTGCTGTCATCACTGACAATAAATGTTATCCCTGTCTTATTCAGGACATTTATTATCCTATTTAATGATTAGGAACCCTAAAGCAACACTAAAAAAACACTATCGCGCCATTTAGACGACGATTGCTTGGGCAAGGGGGCGTTGTTCCATAATTCAGATGATTGGATTCGTGCAGTGATCACAGAGGTCAGAGTAGCAATAAATTCTTCCTTTGCCAGCGGACACCCACATTTCCTATAACATCTGATATCTGTCTTAGCTTTACTCATCTCACTCTAAAGGAATTGGCTGCGGGCTTCTATGAAAAAGAAAGTCAAGAGATAAATTATCCCCAGAACCCCTTTTTACAGCAGGTTCTATGACGGTGCGTCCTGCCCCGTCCCGGTGAGTTTTGCTGGCCTTTGGTCAACTGTCCTATTGGTTACATCCATCTTTCCAGTCGATCCTTGAATAGACATCCTGAGTTCTTTAGTTGCTGACAAGTCATGTTGTCCCTGTATGAGACACATTCATTCTTCTATTTAGCTCTCATCCGCCTTCCAAATAATTCAGATATTTTTCACTTCAGCGCTGGAGCATTACAACAATTGAGATATATGTGGAGGAAGATTAGTCTACGCCTAGGATCTCAGATGCCAACCAGGATCATGCCCGAATAAAACCTTTCCTCCTCTCTAAACTAATGGATTTATCATCCTGAATGGTATTCTTGGCTTCCAGTCGTTCTCAGTTCAAAGATTCTCACATCTGTTTACAGCAACTCAGATTTCTCCCTCGTGTCACCTCCCAATGTTTATCATCATAAGGTTTGCCAGATTTTCACACACCCAGTACTGTGGCGGCTATCATTTTGGCAATCTTGTTTCTGGCTTCTTTGTCAGTTTTACCTCTAGCCCGTTGTGCGTCATATTCACGGCGAAAAGCATTCTTGCCATTGAGTGAACATAAAGCAGCTCCTCTGAAGGCATTCTTTAGTACCGGCTGTCCCAGTGAACGTCTTCTCCCATAGAGCTTTCCATCGCTCATGCAACCATGTTTAGTCAACCTGGAATAGGCTACAAGATTACCTTTTCTCGCAAAACGATAAGGGGTTACCATAACCGCTACAATGTGATTAGCCCAGATTGTTCCTACCCCAGGAATACCTCTCATTAATTTTACTGGAGTATGGTTGTGAATATTCTGCTTAAGCTGTTTTATATATTCTTGTTTGTGTCGTTCAAACAATTGAAGCTGCTCATACAGGCTGCTGCCTACCAGCTGTCGCTGTTCATCATCCAACTTTAGGAGTAACTCTTGATCTTCATAGATATCTTCATCCTTGATGGAGATACAAGCTTCACGATATATAGCTTTATATCGATTCTTTGTTCTGACAATCTCCTGGAGTAAATCATCGTAACCGGAAACTAACACCCTCAGATTCATCAGGACATCATCAGAATGGAATACTGACTTCAATCTAGCCACTCTCAGCAAATCAGCTATCTCTGTGGCATCTATCCAGTCATTCTTGGCTCCTTTGCTCTTTGGGGGCTGACATACAATTAGTTCATCCACCTCATCTTTGAGCAAAATATATAGCCACTGGAACATGACTCCTTCTTCATAGACCAGCTTCTTTGAACCATTTACAGATCTTACGAATCCGAGTATAGTGTCCTCACGAGTCTCGACCTTTTCACGGTGTAATACTTTACCATTTCTTGAAAGAATTACAAAATAACTGTTTTTACTGTGAGCATCCATTCCTATATACTTCATAATGCAGCGCCTCCTTCTTTGGCTTAGTTATGTTTGGTAAAGCAAATTAACCAGGAAGGATGCTGCTTTTTCATATATTGTCTACGCCCTCGCCACTTCGAGTCACTTGCCACTGCCCAGTGGCTGCGTAGTGAACCACGAACCCTGCGATAGCGGGGGAACCCGATGGATTATAAGTCCCTGTCACTCATTGTTTTTATTAGACTTGTCAGAGGGGTGTGACTGGATCATGACCAGAGCAAAAAGCCCCTGAGTTTTGAGGTCAGGGGCTTTTTAACAAGGTTCTGGGGCTGCTTAT
>JABIFX010000091.1 GCA_018650445.1 Fidelibacterota bacterium | reverse complement strand
TGCCTGTGGACCTTTTTCGCCCTGATTAACGTTAAAAGTGACGCTCTGTCCTTCTTTCAAAGAACGACGTCCCTCTGAGCTAATTGCACGGTAGTGAACGAACACATCCGGACCATCTTCCTGCTGAATAAATCCGTAACCTTTTTCGTCATTGAACCACTTTACCACACCGTTGACTAATTCTTCAGCCATTTGTACATATACCTCTTTCTTAGAACTTACCGCCTGAGGCGGCTTCCTACTCGTCAGGCTCTTACACAGTTTCCTGTGTTTAGCACTTTTGCCCCAATTGGACTTTCCTGACTATTGCCTGGAATATTAGACAGCCAAATCTAAAAGCAAACAATCATTTACTCGTGTATTTCAACTTTTTTTCAGACCTCACTTCACGGAATAAAACCTGCCTTCTCTGAAAAATCCAACCCGTTCTACCCAAAAAACAAATGCATTATGCCCTTTTTCAAAAGCAAAAACCTGATGGTTTTGACCTGTTTCTTTTAGTTGAATTCACTTAGTTTAAACGCTGATGAAAAATGCGATCTATATTCTTCTTTCTTTGCTCATTGCCTTTGGTGTGTCTTATAGTCAGACTGAAGATCTGGATAAAAGTATTAACTCTCAGGCCAAAAAGCTCAAAGAAATTCGCAAGGAAATCGACCGTCTCAATTCACGGATAAATAAGACCCAAAAAGATGAAAAGGCGACACTGAAGCAAATTCAGAACCTGGATAAACAAATCGCCATGGTAACCCAGTTAAAAAGAGAGCTGCAAAAAGAACGACGACTCAAGGAGAGTCAGATAAAGCTTCTTAATGAAACCATTCAAACAACAGATCAAAAAATTCTGGTGATGAAGGAGCGTGCAGCCCGGCGGGCTGTCCGAGCATATAAACTTGGGCAAAATCGCGATATAGACTTGTTGCTAACCTCTGGAGATATTCATCAGGCTTTGCGACGTACAACCTATCTATCTGCCATTAACAAAGCTGAGGAAATTACCCTTAATGAGCTTCAGTTGATGATTCGGAATAACCGGAGCGATCAAAATAATCTGGGCCGACGACTGGGAGAAGTAAAGCGTAACATTCGCGAGGAAGAGCAAGCCAGTCGGCAAATTTCCTCACAGCAGCAGAAGAAGGAATCCCAGCTCAGCACCCTGAAGCGTGATCGCAAGAGCATGCAGCAACAGGTAAAGACCAAGCAGGCCGCGGCCAAAAAAATTCAAGGTATGATTGAAGACCTGGAAAAGAAAAAACAGGAACGGCTCCGCGAATTAGCACGACGACGTGGTATGACCATGGATCAGGCCAAGGGTGAGTTCGCCAAACACAAGGGCAAGCTCAGCTGGCCGGTACAGGGTAAGCTCGTCGGTCGCTTTGGACCGCAGAAAAACGAAAAGCTGGGCACCGTCACCACCAATCCGGGTATAGATATCGCTGCCCAAAAAGGTAAAGGTGTTCGTGCCGTTCTGGATGGAATCGTTGTAGCCATTACCTGGATTCCCGGCTATGGTAACACCATGATTGTAGATCATGGCGACAGTTATTATACAGTTTATGCTCATATCGATAATATTCAGGTTAATATGAATGGATATGTGCTCAGGGATCAGGTTATTGCGCAGGTAAGTGATACGGGCAGTCTTGATGGAGCACGTTTACATTTTGAAGTCTGGCGCGGAAAAAATAAAGTAGACCCATTAAAGTGGCTGAAACGCTAAATCCATATAATCTAATAGGACAGGAGCAGACTCGTCATTATTGGGAGTCTCTAATACGCTCTGGCCGGCTTGGTCATGCCCATATCCTGAGTGGACATTCAGGAGTCGGTAAAGATGCCATGGCTTTGACCATTGCCACCACCCTCAATTGCAAAGCAGAAAGCAATAAACCCTGTGGGGAATGTTCAGCCTGCCGACAAATGCAAAATTTTGAACATCCCGCGTTACAGCTCCTATTTGCTTTGCCTCGACGTTCCGCCAGCCAAACCGACCCCTTTAACGGTATCAAAGACGAGGAAATGGATCTGATAAATGCAGAGCTGGCAAAAAAAGTCAAATGGCCCTATTATCATCTCCAAATAGATGGTGCCAATGATATTAGAATTGCCGCTATTCGTAAGTTACGCAAAGATATTTACCTCGCCCACGATACGGGCAGTACCCGTATTGTCATCATTCTCCGCGCACATCGAATGAATGTTGAGGCTGCCAATGCCCTTTTAAAGATTCTAGAAGAACCTCCTGCAGGAACCGTGTTTCTCCTGACAACTGAGTTCCCTGATCGTTTACCGGACACAATTCGTTCCCGCTGTGTCATGCATCATATTCCTGATTTGAGCTGGATGCTCATCAGAGATGATCTGGTGAAGAAAAAAGGTGTCGATGCAGTCCAGGCCGAGATCAGCGCCCGTATGGCTATGGGAGATCTTGCGGCAGCTCATACCTATGCAGAGCAGGACAACACTTTTTGGCTGGATCGTATACGGGCAACATTAAACACGCTAGCCCGTGAAGATTTCGTTTCTGTGCATAAGCAAACCCTGCTCCTCAAAGACAAAGACCTCGAGAATGATGAATCGCGACAGCAATTTCTATCGCTTCTAATCCTCTTTTTTAGAGATGTGGCCCTTGATATTAAACCTGGCGAAACTGCCCTTTGGGTATCCCAGGTACAACAGATGCAAAAGTTATTTCCTACATGTGATAGCCATGGCGCTATCAAAGCAATCGAGCGCACAAAGGACGCCTTAGCACGTAAAGTTCATTTGCAGCTCGCAATTACTGCCTTATTTTTCGAACTACGAAAACACCTGCGGGGACAAACGCCTCAGGAATGAACGCAAAAAGAATAGAGCCAGCGGTCCCAGGACCAACGGTCAGGATATAAATATATGACACACTTCACACAGCACAGCCACACACCCTCCGAGGAGGGTGAACCCAAACCACCAGGATTGATCAAGGTCAGTTTTAAAGGCAATCGTCGTGAAACTTTTACCAATTCCGGAAGTCTAGCTCTGAAATCTGGCGACTATGTCGTGGTTGAAACCGAACTTGGTGAGGACATTGGCCTGGTTACACCGGTTTGTAATAAGGTTGAGGGTTGTAATCGATGTCCCAGCACTGAACCGGAGTTTAATAATCGCAAAAATGGCGAGTCTATTCACAAACTCCTCCGCAAAGCGAATGAAAAAGAAATAAGAACTCATCACAATAATCGCCGTGATGAACCAGATGCTTTCAAGCGGGGGCTGGAACTCATTGCAAAAAATGGTCTGAAAATGAAACTGGTTGATGTTGAATATCAGCTTGATCGTCGTAAAATGACCTTCTTCTACACTGCAGAAGAACGGGTAGATTTTCGACAACTTGTCAAAGACCTGGCCTATGAATTTAGAACCCGTATCGAAATGCGGCAGATTGGCGTTCGCGATTATGCCCGTCGTCTAGATGGTCAGGGTCCCTGCGGTCAACAGATATGCTGTTCCCGTTTTATGGATGGCTTTGAGCCAGTTACTACTCAGTACGCCAAGGATCAGAACCTGCCCATTAATCCTAGTAAGCTCAGCGGGGCCTGTGGAAAACTTAAATGCTGTTTACGCTTTGAATGGGACTTTTATCATGAAGCCATGAAGGAATTTCCTTCAATCGGTCTTCCCCTTGAAACCAAGGAAGGGATTGGCACTATCATCTCAAACGATGTCCTCAATGACCGTTGTACCGTTTCGTATGAGCAGGGTGGTATCGAAGTGCATGATCTGGAGACCATCAAAAAAGCACTCAAGCATATGAATGCTGACTATAAAGAGAGAGAGAATTAAAACCCCATGTCGCGTTTTTACGTTACCACACCAATTTATTATGTAAATGATGAACCCCATATTGGTCACGCCTATACGACAATCCTAGCAGATGTGGTGGCCCGTTTTCATCGAGCCCTGGGGGATGAAACGTATTTCTTGACCGGTACTGATGAGCACGGTCAAAAAGTCCAACAGGCTGCTGAGAAAAGGGGGGTAAGCCCACAACAGCATGTGGATGAATATGTTGTTCGCTTCCAGGAGAAGTGGGACGCTCTGAACATTCAGTATGATCAGTTTATTCGTACGACCCAGGACAATCACAAGTCCGTTGTGAGTTTTTTACTCCAGAAATTGTGGGACAAGGGTTTGATTTACAAGGACACCTACGAAGGTTGGTATTCTGTTGCTGAAGAGCGTTTTCTGACTGATAAAGAATATGAAGAAGGTGAATGGCGAGATGTAAAGCGTCTCTCCGAATCCAATTACTGGTTCAAAATGTCAGCCTACCAGGAAGATTTAATCAACTATATCCATGATAACCCTGATTTCATTCAACCGGCTTTCCGCAAAAACGAAGTTTTGGGTTTTCTGCGACAAGAATTGGGCGACCTGTGTATCTCTCGTCCCAAAGCCCGGCTTAACTGGGGTATTGAATTGCCCTTTGATGATGAGTACGTCACTTATGTCTGGTTTGACGCACTCACCAATTATATATCAGCTATCGGTTATCCCAACCAGGATGAAACTTTCAAGCAATGGTGGCCGGTAGATTTCCACCTTATCGGTAAGGATATCCTGACCACCCATGCAGTCTATTGGCCGACCATGCTCATGGCTGCAGATCTGCCCCTCCCTAAAACTATTTTTGCTCATGGCTGGTGGCTCATGGGGGATGCCAAAATGTCTAAATCTCTAGGCAATGTTGTGCGTCCACTGGATCTTGCCAATGAATACGGTGTCGACGCCTTAAGATATTTCCTTATGCGTGAAATGACCCCTGGCCAGGATGCCAGTTTCACCATGGACGGTTTTGTCAGTCGCTATAACTCTGATTTGGCTAATGATCTTGGGAATATGGTGAACCGTATCACGAAACTTTTGGGCCGTAATTTTGATTTCATCCTGCCTGACCCGGGCGAAACCATGCCTGTGGATTCAGACCTGGCTCAGCATGTCGCTGCTTTGCGCGAAAAGGTCAGCTCAGAGCTGGATCAAATGCGCGTGAATTATGCCATCACCCATGTCTTTGATGTGCTGCGTGAGATCAACCGCTATCTGGAAGAGACTGCACCCTGGAAATTACTGAAGACTGACAAAGATCGAGCCGGGGCTGTGTTGTACAACGCTGCTGAAGCTCTGCGACTTAGTGCAGTCCACCTATATCCTGTCATGCCGGAAAAAATCTCACAACTACTGGAAGTTATGGGTACTTCAGCGCAGTCACGTCTCAGCGAAGCGGGCTGGTTTGAGTGGGGACACAATAAACCAGGTACCAAACTTGGTAAAACGGATGGTCTGTTCCCCCGTATCGAAGTGCAGGAGGTCCCTGAAGAGGAACCAGCCAAACTGGATATTAAAGATGAAATCAGCTTTGATGATTTTATGAAAATGGATATCCGGATTGCAAAAATTATTAAAGCAGAGAAACATCCAAACGCAGATAAACTCTTAAAGCTGCAGGTGGATCTTGGTGCCGAACAACGCCAGGTGATTGCCGGTATAGCCGAGCACTATTCGCCCGAGGATCTGGTGGGAAAATCTGTCTCCATTGTGGCAAATTTGAAACCAGCCAAGATTCGTGGCGAACTTTCTCAGGGAATGATTCTAGCGGCAGATGATGGGAAAGTTGTATCGCCTCTGATTCCTTTGAAGGATGTTGATCCAGGATCCAAGGTTAGGTAAAATCATACGTCGAGAACCTCAGCAAGTCACTTTGTTCGTCTCCCTGAGCCAGTCAAAGGGTCTTTTGTCCGGTTAAAACCATTCCCTATATGAACTTTATAGATACCCACTGTCATCTGAACATAGAGCCCTTGTTGGATAGAACGAATGAGGTTCTAGATGCTGCGGCCGAACAGGGTATCCACAAAATGGTTGTGGTAGGAATTGACCTTCCCACATCTGAAATTGCTATTCGTCTGGCGGAGGACCACCCTCAGATTTTTGCAGCCGCTGGAATTCACCCCAACGATTGTTCAAAAGCACCTAAAAACTGGGAGAAAGAGATTGTTGATATGCTCTCACACCCAAAAGTAGTGGCTGTGGGTGAAACTGGTCTGGATTACTATTGGGACGACTCCCCCGCTGAGGTTCAAAAAATCTTCTTTCGTGATCATCTTGATCTTGCCTTGGCTACCGGTAAACCAGTAATAATTCATAACCGCGAAGCAGACCAGGATATTGTTCAGCAAATTCTCGAGCATGGAAATATGCGGGGGGTTTTTCACTGCTGGCCGTCTCCCTGGGAGATCGCCAAACCACTCCTGGATAAAGGGTATCACATCTCCTTCACCGGGACGGTGACATTTAAGAAAAATGAAGCCGTTCAGGATGTGGCCACACGCATGCCCCTGGAGCGTCTCATGCTGGAAACCGACAGCCCGTTTCTCACGCCAGTCCCCCATCGCGGGAAACGTCCTAACGAGCCAAAATACATACCTCATATTGCTGAAAAAATTGCATCATTACGGAATATGGATATTGAACTGTTGGCTAAGACAACCACCCATAATGCTGAAATATTTTTTGGGTTGAATGATTTATCATAAGCCCATTTTTTATCATGCCAGGAGAAAGGCGCAACGCGTTGTGCCCTTCATTCTCCCACGCAACATATTGATACTACCACAATGGGTTTAAAACCTGATATATATGCCCTGAAAAAATGGGGTCAAAATTTCATTACTGATCCAGCCATGCTGGACAAGCTTGTGCGAACCGTGAATCCTCAGACAGATGATATTATGGTAGAAATTGGCCCAGGGTCTGGGGCGCTTACCCGTCTTTTTGCACCCCGGGTGAAACAGCTCCATGCCATAGAAATCGACCCTCGTATGGGTGAATATCTCGAGCCCATTCAAAATGAAATACCTTCTTTCTCATATGAACATAAGGACTTTCTGAAATGGTCACCTCCTGCAGAGCTGGGTGACTTCCGACTCATGGGCAATATTCCCTATTACATCACATCTCAGTTAATACTCCAGGCCTTTGAACATCATGAACGCATTGAGGATGTCCACTTTCTCATGCAAAAAGAAGTGGGCAAGCGTTTGATTGCACCCCATGGATCCAAAGTGTATGGAATTCTTTCTGTCTACGCTGCACTCTTTGCTAAAACCGAGTATCTATTCGATATCAGTCGCCATGTGTTTTACCCGATTCCTGATGTGGATTCCTGTTTTGTGCGCTTTTCATTTGACCAGGATAATCCCGTTTCAGCTGAACTTGAACCCCACCTGAGACAGGTAGTAAGAACCGCCTTCAATCAGCGGCGGAAAACTTTACGAAACAGTATTAAATCGATTTTAAAGGACAAGGATAGCATTGAAGATCAGTTTGATCTGAATTTGCGGCCCGAGCAACTCAGCCCCATGGATTTTCTCACGCTTACGGAATTAATATTTAACCAGAACTAACGACGTTCGTCTGGGGTTGACTCAATAAGTCTACGGGAAGTTTTTATAGTCGGGTGATACCCATAACCAGGACGAGTGCGGCAATCAGAATAAACAGCTGAAAACCGTATTGTTTGTTATCATCCATTTCGCTATTCTCCGTTTTTGCCCCGCCTGATGACAATATGCGAAGATAGAGTGCTTCATGCTGTGCTTGTGCTCACAGGTAAATTCAGTGTGTGTTCTGGATCAATTTTTATAAAAAAGTTCCTTGCCTGACCAGGTTCGGGTTCCCGTCTCTCCATCAGCAATTATTTCATGTATTTTCGCTGCTAATGTGCTGGACTGGATGGGTTTGTATTTCCAGGGAATGAGGAGAGACAAGGGCAGCATAATGAGTTTACCCAAAAATTCACCGGGGCGACTTTCATGTCGGTCTCCCAGCAACATACTGGGTCTCAGGATGTGCAAATTAGGGAAGCCCACGGCTTTGAGAGCCTCCTCCAGTTGACCCTTAACACGGCTGTAGAAGATACTTGAGTGGGCATCAGCACCCATGGATGACACAAGGATGAAGGTTTTGCAACCTTCCTCGCGAGCTATTTTTGCCAGCACCAGAGGGATATCATGATCAATCTCAATGAAGCGTTCCTGTGATCCGGCGGTTTTAATTGTAGTGCCCAGCGTACAGACCATCACATCCGATTTAAGATCAGCGCGCATACTTTCAAGATCTTCAAAGTTATGGATAGCCTGATAGATAAACGGCTTGTCGGACAGACTGGGAATCTGACGACGGGTTATAGCAGTTATCTTCTGGTACACCCCTTCGGCAATATTGCTGAGAAATTCCAAACCTATTAAACCAGTTGATCCGATTACAGTAATGGTAGAGGACATAAGCTTTTCCTATGGTTTCCGAACATATATAAAGTCGTATTCCACATTCCAGTTTTTTCCATAGTCTGAACTTAGCTGAGAAAGCTGTCTTACACTGTCAGTGGAGATGTTGAAAAAAGTGAGTCTTCGTAGCGGTTTCTCAGAATCCTTATCCACCTGCTCAAAGTAGACCATGGCGTTTTGATCCGGGTCAAAGTTTCCTTCGAAATAAATCCTACCTGAGTTTTGATCCACCCAGTATTGAATCCAGCGGCCTGAATCCATGTGATAATGATTGAAGCTTTTACCAGTAAAACCACCAACTCCACTCCAATTTTCCAGGATGACATTGCCATTCAGGATTTTTTGAATACTACTTTCCCCGACTTTGGCATCATTCAGACCATAAACACTCCATTCACCCACCCAGAAATTAAACTTTTGAGCTTCAGGTTCATTCTCAATCGCTTTCACAGAGCTGGCGATCTTTTTGAATTTATCACTGTCTCTGATGCTAGACAGATCAGGATCTGTGTTCATCAGACCGAGCTGGTTGAAACCTTTGCTTATTGCTGACTCAAGAGCTTCCAGGGCCTTTTTTTCTTTGCCGTGTATAGCATAGGAGCAAGCCAGATTATAAAGCACGGTCGGATTTCCATTTGGTGCAAGTTTCTCATAATAGTTAATTGCTTTTTTATAGTTTTTTGACGTGTGAGCCATACCAGCCAGTTTGAAGGTAATCGTGTTATTCTCTGGAGCGGCTTTGTGAATTTTCTCGTAGAGCTTAAATGCTTCCTTGAACTTTTTATCAGCTTCAAGCTGCTGTGCCTGCCTTATGCGGGGATCGGATGTATTTTGGCCAAATACGATACCTGAAATTACTATGCCGATAAATAACGCTCTGATGATACGCCTCATTAATACCTCCTGCCTGTGCCCCCGGTGATGGATGATAAATATGCTATAAATCAGGTCAATTGAAAACCAATTTGCCTCACTTTGCTCTCTAAAATTGGTTTGGGGGTGCTTGGGTTATGCAAAATATTTGGGTTCATCTTGAACGGACTCTTCCTGATCCCATTCTTCCAGTTTCTTTTTACCTCTGCGGCGTTTGAGGTACCAGGCCAGGACGACGATGAGAGGAGAAACTGCCCAGAGTACGCCAGGGATACGTGATATTTTGAAAAACCAGAACTGTTGCTCCAGCTTTTCTCGCCAGGCAATTTCAAAGTTGATCAAATCTACACCTGCCTCAGCTTTAAAGCGCTCTCGGAAACCAAGCTCATCTGCACGGAGCAGATAGGGTAAAATAGATTCGCCATGACGTTTGAGCAGAAATCGAGTCGCGTCCAAAGCCTGGGCATAAGCCAGGTTCGCTCGTTTGTGATTAAAACTTAGGATGACATCCAGATCAACCAGGGGAATGAGATTTCCCCTTGCTGTGGCGGTCCCCAACGCCATAAACCCACCCCAGTCCATCTGACTGGCATGCCATTGGGCTAGCCCTTCGTTTAACCAGACTGGGATACTCACCTCATTTTGTCCGAGAAGGGCATGGAACAACTCGTGTTTTAGCGTTGAGAGCCACTGATTACGATTTCTTCCATAAATAAAAATTTCTGAACCCGCCCTGGCTATCCCTGCACTCCAGTATGGAACGCGATGTAAACGAGAGCCCACTTTGTCAGGGTTATAGTAAAACCGTACTTCCAGCTCTTTGTCGAGGTTCAAACCAAACAGGGCTTGGTAGTATTGTTGCTCTTCTCGGATCAGCCCAAGGGCGCTGCGTAGAAGCGTTGAGTCGCCCCTGTCGCTCATGAGGGAAAGGTGGCCGGATTTCAGCATCAAGGGTTCTCCTGAAAGAGGTACAACTATTAGCAGCACCGTGAGGATTATCTTGAGTTTTGGGCTAAAGGATTTGATATGGATCCACATCTACAGTTACTCGAACATATTTGTCCTGAGTGATTTGTAATACGTGGCCTGCGGCCTGTCGGAGAGCGCCACCGCTTGGATCATCTGCTTTGGAAGTTTTCAAAACCAACTTCCAGTGAAACCCCATGTGGCTTTTTTCAATCATAGCAGGCGCTGGTCCTAACAATTGAACAATCTTCTGATTTTTAAACGCTTCTGATGCATGCTCTGACAATCGAATCACAGCATCCCTTGAACGCCCCTGAAATCCGAACGATATCATTCTTGAGAACGGCGGATACTGGAGTTGATCGCGATCGTTTAGTTCCCCATTATAGAAGAGTTTGACATCACTTCTCGTGGCACACTGGATGGATATATCATCTGGCATCCAACTCTGTACAACGACACGACCGGGGAACTCACCACGACCAGATCGACCAGAAACCTGGTATACCAGTTGGAAGGTTTTTTCCCGGGACCTGAAATCTGGAAAATGCAAACCTGAATCAGCATTAATCACACCCACCAGGGTAACATTTTCAAAGTCCAGACCCTTGGCAATCATCTGCGTGCCTAACAGAATTCTATACTCCCCACGGGCGAAATCACCAAGTAGTTTGGTGTGAGCACCTTTCCCTCTTGTGGTATCCATATCCATACGACAAACCGGAACGTCTGGGAACTGGGACTCCAGCGCTTCTTCGACCATCTGGGTTCCCATTCCACCAAATTTCAAATCCAGCGAACGACATTCAGGGCAGCTAACGGGAGTTGGTGCTTCGAAATCGCAAAAATGGCAACGCATCTTGTTACCAATTTTATGGTAGGTCAGCGAAATATCATCATGTGGACAGGCCATGGTCCAGTTGCAATCTTTACAGGTAATAACTGGTGCATAACCCCGACGATTTTGAAATAATATGACCTGTTTATCTTGCTCCAGGGTCTCTCTAATGGCAGCAACAAGTTTTCTGGAGAACGGGTTGGAATAATCACGGGTTTCATCCCGTTCGGCACCCATATCGATTAGATCGACCAGGGGTGGCTTGGCCTTTTCCCACCGTTTGGTGAGATGGAGTCCCTTATAGCGATTGGTGGTTAAATTGTAATAGGTTTCCAGGGATGGGGTCGCTGAGCCTAACAAGACCACCGCTTTTTCTTCCTGGCCGCGTACCAGGGCTACATCACGGGCATGGTAGCGAGGTTCATTGTCTTGTTGTTTATAGCTGTTCTCCTGTTCCTCATCCACGATGATGAGACCCAGGTCTTTCAAGGGAGTCAAGACTGCCGATCGAGCACCCACTACAATAGTAAATTTATTCTTCTGAATCTGTTGCCAGGTCCACAATCGTTCTGCCCCCTTGAGACCTGAATGCCAAAGAGCCACAATGTTCCCAAAGCGCGATTGAAAGCGATAGGCTATTTGGGGGGCCAGGGCGATTTCAGGCACCAGGACAATGACAGAGCGACCCTGTTGAAGGGCATGAGCGGTGGCATTTAAGTAAACTTCAGTTTTCCCACTTCCTGCAACGCCAAAAAGCAGATAGGGTGTGAATACATGATCATCCAGAGAGCGGGTGACTTCGTTCAGTGCAATGCTCTGTTCGTGGTTCAGCTCAACGGTCTTCGGTGGTGGTCGGTGATAGTCTTTTAAGGGGTCGATATCAGGTTCAATTTCCTGTAAAGTCACCAGGCCACGATCAGCCAGCTTGTGAATGATAGGCCGATAAACCTCATAGTCATCCCGTAGCTTATCCAGGGGTATCCCATCAGGAAAATCGTTTAGAATATCAAAAGCTTTTTGCTGGGCTCGGGCATTGGTGGGAATTTCTGAATCCCGTCCCAGATCCGGAATAACAAGGTAACTCGAGGCTCTTTTCCCTTTGAATTCGAATTCATTCTCAAGCTCCAGGAGGCCTTGCCTTTGCAGGCGGGCAATCTGGTTTACGGCAATCTCTGCACCGAATTTTCTTTTCAGGGTTGAAAGACGTACCAGCCCTTTCGCTTTTAAAAATTTACTAAACTCATCCGTTCCGTGTAATAGAGCCGTGGGCTGGATGATGATTTCTTTTTTCATGCGAGCATCAGATGGAATGGCAGATTGGATCACCTTACCCAGGGGTGTGAAATAATAGCGGCTCATCCATTTGAGAAGATTGATGAGATGTAGATCAAAAACCGGCACTGGATCTACGATATTCTCAAAACTTTTTAGCTTGCCGGTGAAATCTGCAGGGGGGTCTGCCTTGACACCAATGATCATGCCCTGTTGTTTGCGTCGACCCAGCGAGGCAATCACGCGTTGGCCAACTTGAACGACATCGGTCAATTCTTCTGGAACTGAATAGGTAAAGGCCTGATCAAGACTCAGGGGGAAGACAATTTCAACATACATGGCTTTTTCCATCTTATAAAATGAGACTTCTTTGGATTAAAAGAAAAGGTTATTCAGGAAATGCGGTTAACTGAGTAAAAATAATACCAGCTTTGTCGATTGAAAGAGGAGAAGTTTCTCTATCTGGTCTTAGGATATGTAAACCAGCCTTTAAAAATGCTGCCTATCTCTACTATTTCTTAATGATCTGAGATAGCCAGGCACCTAGAGCAATGGCCATCCCCTGAATAATCATGACCCTCCCAAAATGTGGGTCAGAGGCGCCAGAGCTAAAAGTCGCCACTTGCAAAGTCAAACCAAAGGGAATAAACCAAAAGACGCCTGCAGCCCTCACCATCGTGCGCTCATCGAAGTCAACTTTGCGACCTTCAACTTCAATGCCCTTACGAAAGAGCTTTTGCAACATACGGTAGATGGTAAGCATAAACATGAAGGTCACGGTGGAGAAGCCCAGCATGAACATCATCCTTGCATCAGACAATTCTGCAGTCACTTCAGTTTTAAACCAGGGGTGTAACACTCCTGCCAGAATACCGACAAAGACCAGAAAAAGCCTAAAGCGGATCGGGTTATTTATAAACCATCGCGTGATAAAATTCTTCAGAAACGACCCCCTTTATTGAATTTCCAAATTGATGCTATAAAACTAGGCGATGATCGGGTCTCAACAAGGAGTACTTCCCCCCTTGGTCTCAAGACGCTCGCCAGAGCAGAAAATTCACGGAAATACGCAACTTTACCCTGGGTTAGTACTGCCTCAGGTCATTTCACGGCCTTTAAAGGGGTGTTTTGGGCGAATTATTGCAGTTACCGGCTAATTTATACAGGTTCAAGCTTTGAATTGCTCGGTTCTAAGTTTAGTTTGCTTTGCTTTAAATAGGACAGTGAATAACCCGACATTCGGAGATCAAAACCATGCAATTTACCGTTGACTCGTCAACCCTTTTACACGGCTTGCAAAAGGTGGCTCGCGTAAGCCCCACCCGCTCAACCATGCCCATTCTCAATCACATTCTCTTCACCGTGAAAGGGAATGTTCTCTCCATGCGCAGTACTGATATCGAGATCACATACACATTGAACCTGAATGTCCTGGGAGAAGATGAGGGTGCAGTCGCACTGCCTGTCCGCCTACTCCAGGAGATCACCAGCGAGTTACCTGATACAGAACTCACCTTTGCCTGGTCAGATGACAGTCGGGTGACGCTCTCCACAACAGGTGGTACCTATAAAATCGTTGGTCGTCCTGCCTTGGATTTCCCTGATGCTCCTGAATTGGGTCCAGCTCAAAGTCTTGAAATTAAATCAAAAGTTTTAAAGCGGACTGTGGAAAAAACTGTGTTTGCTGTTTCAAAGGATGAGTTGAAACCAGCTCTCCTGGGTGTTCTTTTTGAATTGAAGAATAACGAAATTCGTGCCGTTGCCACCGATGGTCATCGCCTGGTAAAATATACCAACCGAGATTTTGTCTCTGCTGATTTTGAAGCCAATATCATTGTTCCACCAAAATTTTTATCGTTGATCCAGTCCTTTCTTGATGATGGCGACACGATCAATCTATCTGTTGGCGAAAAGTATATCAGCGTTGCCACAGAGACAGCCACTATTTTCAGTCGCCTGATTGATGAGCAATACCCAGATTATGGAAGTGTGATTCCATCCACCAATGACAAGACGGTAACACTTTCCAGTAAAGACCTGGTTACGACTGTTCGCCGCGTGTCCATCTTTTCAAACCGCACGACCCACCAGGTGGCCCTGAAACTGCACCCTGGATATATCGAAGTATTTACAGAAGATCCAGAAGCCAGTACAAGTGCTAAAGAACAGGTCCTGGCCGACTATGATGGTGAAGATTTGACGCTAGGTTATAATTCTATTTATCTCAAGGATATGCTCAAAAATGTTGAAACGGATCGCGTAGTTTTCAGGCTGGGCTCTGAAATTGGTCCTGGATTGATCTTGCCTGAAGTACAGGCAGAAAAAGAAGAATTAGTAATGCTCCTGATGCCCATCAGGCTTCAGGGATAGACAGGTATCTTGGCAGGACAGCCGGTCGTCAACCTGATTCTAAAACATGGGAGAAATTGACCGGTTTGATGACTGGCAAAGATAAGGTATTGAATCGACACGTGATGATTAACAACAAAACCACATCTTATACTCGGGTATGCTGATTAAGTCGCTAACGATGATTGATTTTCGTAAATACGAGCAGGCTTCCATGGAATTTGGTGCTTTTACCAATATTCTCCACGGGGAAAACGGTGCTGGTAAAACCACTATTTTGGAAGCCATCCACAGCCTTGCTTATACCCGTAGTTTTAAAACTCGATTGGATGCAGACTTGTCTCGGCATGGCCAGGTGGGTTATCAATTGAAGGGTGTTTTTTCCGATCATCAGAAAAATGACCATGAAGTCCGTCTCAAGGTGGAATCTGCCCGCAAAAAATTGGTAAGTGTTAACAGCAAGAACCTCACCAGTCGCGCACAGATTATTGGTCGCTTCCCTCTGGTTTCACTTACTCCCGAAGACAGTGAATTAACCTTTGGCTCCCCTGAAATCAGACGCCTGTTCTTTAATAAACTCATTTCCCAGGTTGATGCTGGATATCTTGAAAACCTGCAGACCTATGCCCGAATTCTCAAGCAGCGCAACGCCTTGCTGCAGAGTTATACCAACGATGGTACTCCCATTGATCGAATTCAAATGTCTACCCTGGATGATCAACGTGCACAGATTTCTGCACAACTCCATGAAGCCCGTAGTAAACATATCGCTGAGTTTAAAAAGCTCCTCTACGCTGCCTATGCTGAGCTGGAAGATGAAAAATCCGTAAAAATGGCCTTTATCTCCAATGTCAGATCAACAGCAGGTGAGTTGGAGGCTCTGTACCGGAGCGCGTATCAGGATTCTTTAGCTGAAGACATGCGGAAAGGAACCACCACCCGCGGACCTCATCGAGATATGTTCACCTTTTACCTCGATACCAAAGATCTTCGAAAATTTGGCTCCCAGGGGGAACACAAGCTCGTATTGGTGGCAATCAAGTTTGCTGAGGGTCGTTTTCTGGAAACTTTTCTGGGTGAACCGCCTGTGTTTTTACTGGACGATCTCTTTGCAGAACTCGATGTAAAACGCAGCACCATGATTGTGGAGAGTCTCCGCAGTGGACATCAAATATTTATCACAGCCACAGATCTGGCAGATTTGAGACATCACGGTCTCGAACTCGAGGGAGATACCCTGCAAATCATTGATGCCGGAAAGATGCAGATCAATGGCTAAGGCTCAAAGTATTGGAAATGTATTTACCCAACTCTTTCATGATCTGGGTATTAATAAAGCGATCCAGCAGAATATGGCCGTCTCTCGCTGGGCTGAGATCGTTGGTGAGAGAATCGCGCAAATCAGTGAAGCTGAACGCATAGAAAACGGTGTTCTATTTGTGAAAGTCAGCTCTCCGGTTTGGCGAAATGAACTCGTATTTATGAAAAGCAATTTGATAAACACTGTTAATGAAGCATTAGCAAAAACCGTAGTTAAGGATATCAAGTTTACATGAGTGACAAACAAACAAATCCTGCAGCAAAAAGTTATAGTGCGGAGTCTATTACCGTCCTCAAAGGTCTTGAAGCCGTTCGCAAACGTCCTGCCATGTATATTGGCGATGTGGGCAAGCGCGGTCTTCATCATTTAGTCTATGAAGTCATTGATAACTCCATCGATGAGGCCATGGGTGGATATTGTGATACGATTACCGTAACCGTTGGAAAGGGTGAGACGATCACCGTTGAAGATAATGGTCGAGGTATTCCAGTTGATATGCACAAGGATGAAGGTAGACCAGCCCTGGAAGTTGTAATGACGTCTCTTCATGCCGGTGGAAAATTCGACAAGGACTCATATAAGGTTTCCGGTGGTCTCCACGGAGTGGGTGTATCTGTTGTGAATGCCCTGGCAGAATATCTCAATGTTGAAGTTTATCGTAATGGCTCCGTCCATGAGGTTGACTTTGCTCAGGGTCTCATCACTAAAGCGATGAAGATTACCGGTAAAACCAAAAAAAGAGGGACAAAAGTCACCTTTAAAGCAGATGACACCATTTTTACACATCATATTTTTGATTGGGATGTACTGGAAGACCGTATCCGTGAACTCGCTTTCCTTAATAAAGGTCTAACTATTCATATGAAAGATGAGCGTGTCGACGAAGAACGTTCTGAAACATATCTCTATAAAGGTGGCTTGAAGCAATTCATTGATTATCTCAATGAGAACAAACATCCCCTGCATCCTCAGGTCATCGCTTTCGAAGGCGAAAAAGATGATGTTCCTATTGATGTGGCCTTTCAGTATAACGACAGTTATAGCGAGAACATTCTCAGCTACGTAAATAATATTAATACCATTGAAGGCGGTACCCATCTTTCCGGGTTAAGAACTGCCCTGACCAGAACCTTAAATAACTATGCCACACGCAACAAGCTGTTTAAGAAGACCAATACCACTTTAAGCGGTGATGATGTTCGTGAGGGTTTGACCTGTGTTATCTCCATCAAGGTGGCTGAACCACAATTTGAGGGTCAGACTAAAACCAAACTGGGTAATGGTGATATTAAAGGTACTGTCGATTCATTTGTTAGTGATCAGTTAAACGAATTCATGGAGCAACACCCAGCCATTGCCAAACGTGTGATTGAAAAGAGTCTCATGGCCGCACAGGCAAGAGATGCAGCACGCAAAGCACGTGAATTGACGCGACGCAAGAGCGCTCTGGAAAGTGGCGATCTTCCAGGAAAACTGGCGGACTGCTCAACCAAAGATCCCTCCCTGTGTGAAATCTACCTGGTTGAGGGAGATTCTGCCGGTGGCTCTGCCAAACAGGGTCGCGATCGTCGTTATCAAGCCATTTTGCCACTCCGTGGAAAAATTATCAACTCTGAAAAAGCGCGAATTGATAAGATCCTGGGTAATAATGAAATCAGGATGATGATCACAGCATTTGGTACCGGTTTCAAGGAAGATTTTGATCTTGAAAAACTTCGTTACCACAAAATCGTTATTATGACGGATGCTGACGTGGATGGTGCTCATATTAGAACACTTCTCCTGACATTTCTTTTCCGATATTTGCCAGATTTGATTATCAATGGGCATGTCTATATCGCCATGCCGCCTTTGTATCGAGTAAGTGTCGGTAAAAAAGAGAAGTATTGTTTTGATGATGATGAACGGGATGTTGCCATAAAAAAATTGACTGATGGTGGTGACCCTAGCCGAGCCAAGATTCAACGCTACAAAGGTTTGGGAGAAATGAATCCGGATCAATTGTGGAATACAACCATGGATCCCGAGACCCGTACAATGATGCGTGTCAATCTGGATGATGCTGCCGCGGCGGACAGAATATTCTCAACTCTGATGGGTGATGTGGTTGAACCCCGTCGTGAGTTCATTCAGTCCCATGCAAAATATGTAACGAATATTGATGTTTAGGTCGTGGCGTGATGCTTCGAGAGCCTCAGTAGGACACGCCATGTGTCACACTGAGCTATCGAAATGCGACATATCAAGCCAGAATAAAGAATTTATAAGAACTAGAATAAAGAGGTATTGAGTTGGAGATTCAGAGACAGAACATCCTGAACACATCGATCGAAGAGGAAATGAAAAAATCCTATATGGATTATTCCATGTCGGTCATTGTATCGCGAGCCCTGCCAGATGTACGGGACGGCCTTAAACCTGTTCACCGAAGAATCCTGTATGGAATGATGGAACTGGGTGTGGGCTATAATCGATCTTATCGTAAAAGTGCACGTATCGTTGGAGACGTCATGGGTAAGTATCATCCTCACGGTGATTCAGCTGTGTATGATTCCATGGTACGTATGACCCAGGAATTTTCCCTGCGTTACCCCCTCGTTGATGGTCAGGGTAACTTCGGATCCATTGATGGTGATAGTGCTGCAGCCATGCGTTATACAGAAGCCCGTATGAAGCGTATTTCCAGTGAAATGCTCAAGGATCTTGAAAAAGAGACCGTGAAATTCACACCAAACTTTGATGAAAGCCTCAAAGAACCCTCAGTATTGGCTGCGGTTATTCCGAACCTGCTGCTCAATGGTTCCAGCGGTATCGCTGTGGGTATGGCCACCAATATTCCTCCTCATAATATGAATGAGGTCGTTGACGCCATCGTGGCTCAAATCGACAATCCTGAGATCGAAGTCCCTGAACTCATGGAGCACATCAAGGGTCCTGACTTCCCAACAGCCGCTATTATATATGGAGCTTCAGGAATTCGTGAGGCCTACGAAACGGGTCGCGGTAAGATTACCGTCCGTGCACGTGCCAATATCGAAGAGCATAAGAATGGGCGTTATAGCCTGGTCATTGCCGAGATTCCATATCAGGTCAACAAGTCTTCACTTATCGAAAAAATTGTCATGCTGGTTCGTACCAAAAAGGTTGAGGGTATCTCAGATATCCGTGATGAATCAGATAAGGACGGTATCCGTCTCGTGATTGAGTTAAAACGTGATGTAGTTCCAGAAGTTGTCCTGAATTTGCTCTATAAGCATACTCAAATGCAGGAGACTTTTGGTGTTATCATGCTGGCACTGGTAGATGGTTTGCCACGGGTGCTAACCCTGAAAGAGGTTATCGCAGAGTTTATCAAGTTTCGCCATGAAGTCGTGGTAAAGCGGACTCAATTCGAACTCAAAGAAGCTGAGGCCAGGGCTCATATTTTAGAGGGTCTAAAAATCGCCCTTGATAATCTTGATGCGATTATCAAGACTATACGTGGTTCTAAAAACCCACCGGAAGCCAAGGCATCCTTGGTGTCCAAGTTCAAACTATCAGAAATTCAGGCTCAGGCAATTCTGGACATGCGTCTGCAGAAGCTTACCGGTCTGGAACGCCAGAAAATCATTGATGAGTATACTGAAGTTCTCAAAATAATAGCCCGCTTGAATGAGATTCTCAACAATGTGGGTCTCCGAATGGATATCATTAAAACTGAACTGCGAGAAGTTCAGGAACGCTATGGTGATGAGCGTCGTACAGAAATCGTATTTGACGCCAAAGATTTCACTATTGAAGATATGATCGCTGAAGAAGAGATGGTAATCACCATTACTCACAATGGTTTCATTAAACGTTATCCCGTCAGTGGATATCGTCGACAAAACAGAGGTGGTAGAGGCTCAGCTGGGGCTAAAGCCCGAGATGAAGATTTTATCGAGCATCTGTTTACCGCATCCACCCACGACTATATCCTGTTCTTTACTGATCGCGGAAAATGTCATTGGTTGCGGGTTCATGAGATTCCTCAGGCTGGAAAAGCCACACGAGGTCGCGCACTGATCAATCTACTGCGCGTAGACCAGGGTGAAAAGGTCCAGGCTTATATTGCCGTAAGAGAATATGCTGAAGATCTTTTCATCACTATGGCAACAGCCAAGGGATTGGTCAAGAAAACTGCTCTCACAGCCTATAGCCGTCCAATGAAGGGTGGCATCTTCGCCATTGATATTCGTGAAGATGATCACCTCATTGATGCTCAGATCACTTCTGGTGAAAATGACATCATTCTGGGAACGCGCAATGGTATGTCCATTCGCTTTAGTGAAACCAACATCCGACCCACTGGTCGTAAGACCATGGGTGTTAAGGGTATCGAGCTCAAGGGAGATGATGACCAGGTCGTAGGAATGATCGTGGTACGTCGCGAAGGTACTGTGCTTGCCGTATCTGAACATGGATTTGGCAAACGGACAGAAGTGATCAACTATCGTGTCCAGAATCGTGCTGGAAAGGGTATTATCACCATCAAAACCACACCGAAGGTTGGCAGTATGGTTTCCCTTCTGGAGGTTGTGGACAATGATGATCTGATGATTATCACCAGTCGTGGAGTGCTCATACGTCAGCCAGTTTCCTCTATACGCAGTATTGGTCGGAACACACAGGGGGTCAAGTTGATTCGCCTGGATGATGGTGATTCCATTGCTGCGGTAACTCGGGTTCAGGAAGAGAAAGACCCCTCAGAAATTGGTCTTACTGATGGTGAAACCCCAGAAATCGAGCAAAAGGATATTTTTGATGGTGAGGGAGAAACACCGCCAGCCGAATAAGGGAGTTATTCCATGGGTACATCAACCTTTGCTGAACGGCTGAGCGCTATCCAGCATGACGTAGCTGAGGCTGCTCATGGGGTTGGCCGAGCCGCTGAGGACATCACTCTGATTGGTGTCAGCAAACGGAAACCTGTGGGAGACATGCAGCAGGCTTACGATGCAGGGTTGCGTGATTTTGGAGAGAATAGAGCCCAGGAAGTTCGTGATAAATTTCCCGGGTTCAATCCAGCCGGCATCGTCAGACACTTCATCGGGCATATCCAGAGCAATAAGGTCAAATACCTGCCAGGCCGTGTTGATATCATCCACACTATTGATTCCACCCGCATTGCCGATGCTGTTGATCAACGTTTTGGCGCGCAAGAATTGACAATACCTGTTCTCGTGGAGATCAATATTTCCGGTGAAGCCAATAAAGAGGGTGTTGAACCTGTTCAAGCGATGGAGTTAGCTGCTTATTGCGCTGAGAAGCCCAATCTTGAGTTTCAAGGCATCATGACTATTGGCCCACTCACCGCGGATATTGATCGTATCAGACAGGCCTTCAGAGAGATGAAGCTTATTCATGAACAGGTGGTAAGACAGATTGGAACCAGTGGAAAACCAGCCATGTTATCCATGGGCATGTCCAGTGATTTTAAAATCGCAATTGAAGAGGGTGCAACCCACATACGTGTAGGAACAGCCTTATTCGGAGCCAGAGAGTATTAAATGAGGAGGCAGTTATGGGACGCTTAACCCCGCAAGACATACGAGACCAGGAATTTAAACAGTCTCCTCTGGGTTTCAGTAAAGATCAGGTCAACGACTTTCTGGAAGAGATTGCCGATGAGCTTGAAACCTTGATTCGTGAATCAAACGATATCCATATCGAAAATAAAGAAGCCCGCCTTGCGCTGACCACCTATATGAATGTAGAGGACAGCCTGAAGGAGACTTTGATCCTGGCACAGAAGACCGCTCAGGAGACCTTGAAAAACGCTCAAAACGAAGCCGCTACGATCATCCGTAAAGCCAATACTGAAAAAGAGGCTTTACTCTTCACTGCCCACCAGGATCTTTCTCATATCCAAAATGAAATTCGCAAGCTGCAGGCTCAACGGGATGCAATGCTAATAAAGTTAAAGAGCAGTCTTCAATCCAATCTGGAAGTCCTTGAAGAAGAATTCTCAAACAAGGATGACCAGGAGTCTTTTGTGGGAGATACTGATTTAGGTGACGAGCGTATTGTGGACTTTTCTAAAAACGATCTCATCATAGATGATTTGCCACAGGAGCTTGATGAGCCTGAAATCAATATCTTAGATACTGAGGACTTCACTCAGGAATGAATCAAAACAGCATCATTTTCTGCGCCCCTGAATTCCATAGCAGATTAGAGCAAGCCTTTCCCAGCGAAACGATTGTCTCTTATTCAAACGACATGGCAGCTTGCAGAAAACAGGTTGCCGCCCTGGATAACCAGGATGTTCGACAGGCCCTTCTTCTTTTTAAGGGGGTTCATCACATTGTTATAAATCAGCCTGTCATGGATCATGTAAATCTGTCAAAGCAAAATCCTTTGATTGGTCCTGTTGATCTGAACACGGGCCCCCGATTTCCCGACATGTCTTCGGTTTATGAAGGGAGCGAGGGAATTATCGCTGTGTTGGGAGACGATGAAGACCTAAAAAATTTTAAAGAGCCCTGGGCTCATGTTACCGGTGGTATCTGGGAAGCGATTGCCTTGAAACATAGGGGCTATAAAGTGGAAGCCTGGATTATCGCTAATTTAGAAAAGTGGATCAGTTCCATTAATAATTAATTAGATTAATCGTCATATTTGAACGACCCTGCGGGGTCAAGTGGAGGAAGCATGCAAAAGAATAGTGTTAATAAAGCAATCATCGTGGGGAGAATGGGTCAAAAACCTGAATTAAAATATACTCCTGCCCAGACTGCAGTCACAAATATAACCCTTGCCACCAATGAGACGCGTAGGGATGCCAATGGTAATAATATTGATTCAACTGAGTGGCATCGCATTGTCGTTTTTGGCAAGACCGCAGAGTTTGTTGCAAACTATCTGGACAAAGGCGCTTTGATTTATGTTGAGGGTCGTCTGCAAACCCGTTCATGGGAAGACCGTGATGGTGTTAAAAAGTATACGACTGAAATAGTGGCCTTGACCGTAACTCCACTTGGTGGCGGCGGTGGCGGCGGTTCACAGGGTGGTGGACGTACTCAGGATAGTGGTAGTTATGGTGGCGGTGGTAGTACGCCTTCAGGTGGCTCCGCTCCTGCTGGTAGTCCCTTTGGTGGCGAGGACGATGAGCCTTTGCCCTTCTAGGCAACCAAATATACAACAAGTAAATTCACAAGCGGGGGTTCGAATCCCCGCTTGTTTTTTTTAAACAGGTTATGATGAAAACACCATACTGCCCACTCTGCTCAAATCCTAAGAGCTCTCACTATTTTTCAGATCAGTTTCGTGAATATATGCACTGTCCCGTCTGTGAGCTGGTATTTACACATCCAGATTCCCACCTGAGCAGGGATGAGGAATTTAAGCGCTATGAGTTTCATCAGAATAATCTTGAAGACCCACGCTACCGTAGCTTTCTCCAAAAAATGAGTGCCCCCATGCTTAATCGAATCGCTGCAAATTCCGATGGTCTTGATTTTGGTTCTGGACCGGGCCCTTTACTCAAGCATATTTTTGAAGAGCAGGGGCATACGATGTCCGTCTACGATACTTTCTACGCCCCAAAACAAGAGGTCTTCAAGAAGAGTTATGCATTTATCACGGCGACTGAGGTTGTTGAGCATCTCCATAAACCCCTGGTGGAGCTGGACCGTCTCTGGTCCTGTCTGCAGCCCAGGGGATATCTTGGGGTTATGACCAGTTTGAATTTACCAGAGTTGAATTTTAGCACATGGCACTATATCAAGGATGATACGCATGTCGTTTTTTTTGCACCACAAACCATGACCTGGTTGGCTAACCGGTGGGGTGCTCAACTTGAATTCATTGGAGATTCGGTAGTTATTTTCCAAAAAAATAACCTGGTTTCCAGTTGACCTGCATGTGATTAACCTTACCGGGGCTGTTCAAGCTTCGTAAGGATCAATGATGTACTTGAGTATATTCCAGGATGAAATACATCGATGTCTTTCCCTTCTCTCAAGCAAATGATGGCTTACGCTTTCTACTGCTAAAGCGCGCTCCAGACAATAGTTATCCTGGAATCTGGCAACCTGTTGCGGGAAAAATAAAGCCTGGCGAAACCGCATGGGAGGCAGGTTTACGTGAACTTGAAGAAGAAACGGGCTTTGCTCCAAAGCAGTTCTATGCCCTCGATCATGTTTCTACATATTACCTCCATCGCACTGATGAGATCATTCATGTCCCGGCATTTTTAGCCGACGTTGAGCTGAAAGATCCTGAACTCAACCATGAGCATGATGCCTTTCAATGGCTTGTTCTTGAGGAAGCCCTCAAAGCAGCTTCCTGGACGCCCTATCGAAAAGCTCTTGCATCTATCCCCAAATTGATGACTTCGTCGCCTGCCCTTGCCCTGGCAAAAATTTTGCTTAAAAATGATAAAAATCATCTAAACCATTGATTTTTTTGTCCAAAACCACACTTTTTGCCCTTTTTATTCCACTAGATGCGGAAAGCCCCTCATTTAAAACCACAATATGTAGTATCACTTAAAGCATTTTCTTAAGTAGTCGCTATAAGTGCCTAAAAAACAGTTGTATTTTCTTGACAAGATTTTAATAACTCCCTAAATTCTTTACGAATGCGGTGCAGGACAGGTTACACTCCGCATAAAATTGGAAGCGATGTTAAGTCGGAAGAGGCTGCGTATGAAGCGATACAGCTTACAAGTACTGTTATTGGCTCTAACCCTGACATTTGTAC
>JABIFX010000144.1 GCA_018650445.1 Fidelibacterota bacterium | reverse complement strand
GCCACTCCCACGGCGGCACAAACGTACCCCGCCACATGCCTTCTTTGCGAGCCTCAGCGAACCTCTCAGCCCTGACGTAATCCTCGCTGTATTGACGGTAGGCCAGCGCCCATCCATCTGCAACCATGCGTTCGTTAATGTTGAATGGGCCAACGAAGCAGACGGCTATCAATCTGCCGTAGCGGTCTCGCCCATCACCCTCGCACCTGACCTGCTGGCCGCGCACTTGAGCCTCAAGAGATTGCTTCGCCAACTCACCACACAGCTGCTCCCGCCCTCTCTTGGTGCGGCATGTCTGCTTCATCTCAGGTGCATCGATGCCATGCAGCCTGATCTTCGTATCCTCAATCCAGATTGTATCGCCATCAACAACCCTTGCCTCACCGGTCAGAGTTTCTGCAGAGGCTGGGGATGTGAAGAACAAGGCCAAAAGAAATGAATAAATTGTTTTTAGCTGTATTGCTTTTCCTGTTTCACCCATTCTAATGCTTCCTCTTTTGAGCCAACTGTGGAGGCACTAGTAAGAATAAGACTTGTGCCTACGGCACTCTGGCTTATCTCGCCACACACGTAGTAAAGATTAGATTCTAGAGGAACAAGGAACCACTTTTTACCGTTCGGTCCAGTTTCTATTAATTCATAATTCCCATTTGTGAGTGCGTTCTTACAATGAAGCGCTAAATCCGTATCAATTGTTATCATTGTGTCTATTGGCACCCCTGCATAGGGGCTCGTTATTTCAGAAGGGACTGCCTCTTCTAACTTAGTTTCTTTGCTGAAAAATAGTTGTCTTAGAAATTTGAACACCATCCTTTAGGTCCTCCCCACATAGACTTCACAATCTGTCAGGGTGCTGAAGAAAACGTCATTCCCATCTTCATGTCGAAGGAACTTCAAAGACCTTTCTCCCCCGGACCCAATGACACCGTATTGCTGGCTTAGTGAAGCTTGATAAGTCCATTCATCCGGAACGCTGAGCTGGGGATCTTCACTACCTGCGTACAAAGCTACACCGATACGGTTCTCGCCGGCCTCATCAATGGGAACCTTCCCAATTGTTATCCAATCACATTCACTTGCTTGCCCTTTGAGTTGGTCTACCCAGACGAAGTCAAGGGAACGTTCATCTTCATCAAGGTGACGAAGGCCATTGGCCTCAAGCTCTTCAATAAACTTGTTAGCATCAGGGGGAGCCATAAAGCCCACTCTTGCGATTTTGTCATCCCAACAGAGCGTTGGGTTCGGGACGAATATATTAAAAGCATTAAAGCCACCGGGAAATTTATCCTCGATGGCTTGCAGCCTAATGATAATTGATATTGCTTCTACAAGAACGGCCATGACCACCTGCAAATTGTTGAAGACAAGCGGCAGGATAACATATTTTGGCTCTAAATTCTTGTGCCTATACGGTTGATTCTGAAATTACCTTTTTCCCGCCTTAATTTAAACCAACTGACGCCACAGTCGGCCCTCATAAACCTCCCCAGTTCTAAAAAGGGAGAAGTCCATGATGAGGAAGTCCACATACCAGCGCCATATCTTAGCAGCGACCTTATCCAGCATAGGCCTGTTCGTCTTATTGCTGTCAGGGTGTTCAAACGGAGCAGCCACTGTAGAGAAGGCTAGAAATCTAAACATCTCATCGGACAACGTGGGCTTCTTCGAAGCTGCACTTGCCAACGAGTACAGAACTCTTGCCCTCTTTGAGGCTGATCAAATGGGAGACAACTCGGATGCCTCAGGTTATGCAGAAAAGGCTATTGAGGCTGCTGCGGGTGCTGCCCCTGAGCCTGATCGTCTTAGGTCCCGGATTTTACCAGAAGAAACTTTGAAAGAAGTCCGCCCATTAAGGAAGCGCCTCATCAATGCAGCAGGACATAAGACCAGCCCCATATCTGCAGCCCGAGCACAGGCCAGCTTTGATTGTTGGGTTGAGCAATTGGAAGAAGGGTTTCAGGAAGATGATATAGCCGCCTGCAAAAAGCGTTTCCTCAATGCCCTAATGGAAACGGAAGCTGTTTTACCTGATACCTTTATTACTTTCTTCGGCAGCGATAGCGCCAAACTCAATGATGATGGCGTAGATGCTGCAGTACATGCTGCCCGTATTGTTAAGGATGCAGACGGCTTGGCTGTGTTCCTCAGGGCCCATGCTGACCGTGAAGGCGGGAGAGAGCACAACCAGCGTTTATCAGAACGACGGGCTCGGGCTGTTAAAGACCAACTCGTCAAAGGTGGTGTAGACCCTGACCATATCCGTACGGCTGCCTTTGGTGAGACACGCCCCCTTGTTGATACGCCTGATGGTGTTCCTGAACAGAAGAATCGGCGCGTTGAGATATCGATCTCCCTAGAGCCTAAAGAGTATGCGTCAAGAATCTTCGTCGGACAGAATGGTGATGGCTATGAGTAGGCACCAACACCAGATCCCCCATGAAAGTGGTCACAAGGCACCCGTCACTTCTTGTTATTCGATCCCTATTCAACCCTCCGAGGCATTTCCGATTACTGCTGGTACTACAAAGAATGAGCGGGATGGTAAGCTGATCATTGGGAAAGAGTTGTCCGTCAAAGGACAAGTGGAATCATGCAAAGGCCTTTTCGTCCACGGGCATCTTGAAAGCGCCGTCGAATGTGAGGTTCTGAAAGTCACTGATAATGGTGAGCTGATTGGCCAAGCTGTTGTCTCTGAAGCTGACATCTACGGTATTTTCAATGGAACCTTGTCTGTCGCAGGTTGTCTCACCATCCGCGCTAATGGATCGGTACATGGCAACGTTCAGTGTGGAGAACTGAGAGTTGAGCGCGGCGGAGTAGTGGACGGTGAGATCAAGTTTTCCAAGTCGAGTATCCAGCCAAAAGATTCTCTCTTTCAAAGGGCATGCCTTCATAGTGGGGTGCAAAATCATGTTTGATCTTGTCAAGAAGCTTAATCTCAGTGCCGTCCGGAACATAATTACTGCTTTCATTTTTACGTTCATTGTCATGGGTTTCTTCGTTGAAGAATCATTGGCAGTGGGAAAACCACGTGAAGAAGTTTCCGAGACTAGCCCGCCAGCGGCTGCACTTGCATGGTTGAAGCGGCTCAAAAAGGCGGTAGATCAGGGCATCTCTGATGCACAATTTGATTATGGTGAATTGCATCGTCTTGGGAAATATGTGCCAAAGGATCTTGACGAAGCAGCCAGATTATATCTTCTCGCTGCTGAACAAGGTCATGCCAAAGCTCAAAGAAATATTGCGCTTATGTACAGAAACGGCACGGGTGTTTCTAAGGACTATGCAAAGTCCATATTGTGGTTCAGGAAATCAGCAGACCAAAATTACGCTAAAGCTCAATTCGGATTAGCCCGAATGTATGCAGTCGGTTTTGGGGTCGATCAGAATATAGATCTTGCTGAGAATTGGTACTTAAAGGCAGCAGAGCAAGGACATGTCATGGCGATGAATAACCTTGCTTTTATGTGGGCTGAAAATAATAAAAACTTGGAAGAGGCAGAGAGGTTCTCCAGAGCTGCTTTTAAGAAAGGTCCTGAAGATTCAGCCGTTGTAGATACCCTTGGGTGGGTATTGTTTAGAAAGGGTGAATATAAGGAGTCGGTCAAGTTTCTAAAACGCGCTGCAGAAATTAGCCCGTCCATTGGGGAGATATGGGGACATCTTGGGATTGCCCTCGTATCCACCGGAAACACCAATGATGCTGCCAGTGCCATTGAGAAATCCAGTTCTCTGGGAAGTCCGCAGAGCATACACAAACTACTCCGAAGCTATCGTGTTCAAGGGAGGATTGATAAGGCTGTGTCAGAGCCAAATGGTGCAGGATCTGCGTGCATCTCATTTCACCCCCCGTTGGATAGTGTAGATCAGGTTACATACAGCGATTATGTCAGCGTAACGCCTCAGTCGCCCGATGCGAGGACAACATACCGTGATGGAAAACTATGTATCGATGGTCTTTCGATATTAAAAGAATATGCGATCTCTATACGTCCTGATCTACCAACTGATGATGATCTAACCCTCGTTGTTAATGACGATATAAGTGTAATTATTGAAGACCAAAGCGGTAACTTTGTTAGACGCCTACGAGCATCTGCTCAAGATGGCGATCAGGAATCTCAAAAGACACTTGGCGGCATTCTGCAAACATTGGGAAAGTACGAGGAGGCATCCAAATGGCTCAGCCCAATTGCAGTGAATGGAGATGCAATCGCTCAGTATGTGTTGGGCAGTAACTATCATTTTGGGAAAGGCGTCCCTCAAGATTACAAGATAGCGGCAGATTATTTCCGTAAGGCTGCAGAGCAGGGTTTGGATAGCGCCCAGTTTTCCTTAGCCATGATGTACGACAATGGATTTGGAGTTTCTAAGAATCTCAAGCAGGCACATCAGTGGTTATTAAAAGCAGCAAAACAAGGCCATGCTAAGTCTCAGTCTAATCTTGGGCTTATGTACAAAGACGGTCGGGGTATACCGCAAGATTATGCCGCCGCACTCAAGTGGCTAACTAAGTCAGCAGAGCAAGGCACAACATGGGCCTCCCATCATCTGGGGCAGATGCATCTGAATGGCTTGGGCGTGCCGGCAAACAATCCTGAAGCTTTAAAGTGGCACATAAAGGCCGCAGAGGGCGGACTTGTTGATTCCCAATTCACAGTTGGAAAGTTATACGGAGGCGTTTCTAACTGGACAGATATTCCAAAGGATCATTTTGAAGCAGCTTATTGGTACAAGAAGGGCGCCAAACAAGGACATCTGGAATCACAAATGATTTTAGGACGGAGATACTACCTAGGCGAGGGGGTGCGTAGGAGTATTAGAGAATCCAAGAAGTGGTATCTTGAGGCTGCTAAAAAGAACGATGCCGCGGCCTACTATACACTTGGTATTTTCGCCCTTGAAGGTATTGGCGAACGCAAGGATTTAGAGCGTGCATTTGCATGGTTTGGCCTAGCTTCCATGAGCAAAACTGATTCAGTTATTCCGGATGACTGGAAACAGAAAGCTGAAGAGGAGATGAAAGAGCTGAAACAGAAACTAACACCCAGCCAAAAAGAGGAGGCTATGAACCTCGTTCTAAGATGGATGGCCAAGCATAATCTTCAATGAGGTTGGCAAAATGGCTAACAGTGGAATTCAAACACCGGGATTGGTGGCATGTTTCACCTTCTAACAAAAGGCAAGGATATGAAGTTTACAAAGGTAATTTGTTTCGCAATCAGTGTGCTATTCTTGCAGTCACTGGAAGCCCTCGCTGACTGGGATGTAGACAATTCAAAGAAGTCGGTAACAGCTTCCATAACTGGAAACATCACCCATGGTGAACGACAGAGGTTCTACTTTTCGAAAAGTAATTGCGATGTGGTTCAACATATATTTTCCGCTTACACCACCAAGACAGCAGATTTTGAAAAGCTGGAAGGAAAGGTTCTGGCTATCGAGTTCAACGGGGATAAAATTGGAACCAGATTGATAGCTGCCAAGAAAGCCATGTTGGGGCATTTGTTGATGTTTGGCCTCGGAACCTATGACAGGGACTTCATCGTCAAATTAATCAAGAAGAATGAGCTGATCACGATCACTTTTGTAGACGGCAATGGCCACAAGGCATCAGACTATTTCGATATCCCGTCGAACAATTGGTCAGCTGCAGATGCTTTGGAGGCTATAGAAGTTGCACATTCAAAATGTGTTCAATAATTTCTGGTGTCGTCTACTTTTGGCACCAGAATAGAATTCTTAGGACATCATAGTTTAAGGATAATTTTATGCGCTTATATCCGTATGTTCCCGCACTTGCTCTAATTTTTTTTACTTTCACACCTGCAAAAGTTTCCCTTGCAGCTAATGATGATGATGGAGCTATCTTAATTCAATATTGCTCTATGTTTGCGCCAATGTCGCAGGGGACTATCTTCTCCTTCAAAAGCGGAAACCCTAAATCCAAAGCAATTTCGGATATTCCTAAAATGGGTGTTACTGATGAGCGAGTGAAATTGATGATCATTAATCTTACAAATTATGTGTACGATTTAGATCCTGACTTAACAATCACATCCATCGAAAAGAAGCTTTGGTCTTCCTGTTTGAACAAGACATTATACACTGAATTATACGATGATTTTTTGAAAGAAACTGCACAGTCACGTCAACGTTAGCGGGCTTGTTAAGCAGCCTACTTTAAATACCATTACCACCCAAACGCAGGGGCAATAAACCAACTCCCCAGCCCCATGCCCTTATCAGCAAGATCTTCAATAACTTCAATGATGTGGCTGTGACTGAATAGGTCTGGGGTGTGAGAGGTGCAGAGCACGGATATTATTAATCGCAACGTTAAACAGCCCCTTTGAAGGTCGTTACACGAGGAGACAAAAAGATGAATGCTATTAGGTGATTGATGATAAATTACGCCCTTCTCCGTTCAGTTATGCAGACTCTGAATTATTCTGAAGAGCAGGCTAATTTAAGATCAATATTCAATTATTAATCAAATAACAAATAGCGACATTACTTAAAGTCTTATTCCTTTATAAGGAGAATGTGGCTATTTTTCCCTTAAAGTACTATATAACATTGCGTTTATTGTTCTTCTGGGACCCTGATCAGGCTTCGCCCTACTCTTTCCCAGATAAATACCAAGTCACCACGAGCACTAAGCAGGTCCTTAAGAGCCTCTTGTTTGGTTCGCTGTGTAAATCCCGGGCATCCTTCGAAGATCCTCTGGCTAGATATTTTGTCGCCATCGAAGTTATCAAGGAACTTAATGATTGCCTCCTTGCACAGGTCCTTCTTGGTGATTTTCAGGGTCAGATGTTTTGGGTTGGGATAGTCCTTGAAAACAACACCGGGCATCATCTCACCAAGGGTCTGGCGTAGTTCCATGTGGTCATCACTGAACAGATATACATCCATTTCCTTTGCCTCGCCATTGACCATCCCTCTGCATGATCCCCTGTTCAGGGCTTGATAGATGGCATGGGTTTTCTCCGTGTGAACAACACGATCAAGGTCTTCCTGATTTAATTCCATGTTGATGTCTCCAGCTTGAGCAAAGACCCTGCCAGCAACGGCAGCATGTGGTAACGTCATCATCCCAGCAAAGATCACCACGTCACAGTGGCTATAATTATTGAGGGCTGTTTCGTATCCCCATGTCAGATAACTCAGGTTATTATGACTTTGGAGCTGGTCGATGTTATGGCCTAGCTGAGCCTCAATATGGGCATTCAG
>JABIFX010000078.1 GCA_018650445.1 Fidelibacterota bacterium | reverse complement strand
CGCTTCATAGTCAAGTTTTGAATCCCACCTTCTTTGATCAGATTCAAGGAAACATCCATGATTTGTTTTTGCCGGGTTTTGGTATCAAGCCTATTCATAAATTGTGCAGTTAGTTTATACCTACTAACATTGCTTTGCAAGCAAATTATCAGAGAAACAGGATTTATAATTGTATCTAGGATTGAATTATTGCGGGTACAATGAATCACTAATCAAAAAGGTATAAATTCCCTCGCCGGAGCAGGGTGATAAAAAGGCACCATCATTGGCCCAATCTTCATACTCCCACTCATCCATATTACCAGGTACTTGCATATTCAAGGTGTCACTGTCTCTCAATACAAGGAAAGCTTCAAGTTCAGCAGAAAAGGTTTCATCAGCCAGTCCATCAATACATTTTTCAGTTTTAACTTTATGTATGTAAATGTGATCACCTGCCGCAACCAGCGTATCTCTGCTTTCAGCATCCTTTGTGGTGTAGACTACCTCCACATCGATAGAACTGGTATTATCAATATTGAAATCATGATGAGTATGTGGATCACAGGCTGTAATCGTCAGACCTGTGAAGACCAGAAGGGAAACGGGGAATCTTAATGATTTCATTTTCTTCTCCTTCTTGATGAGAAATTAAAACTTGAATCCCCAGAAAATTAGGAGAAGCAGGACTCTTGCCCATATTCAAGGTCGAATCAATATGGATCGCTGTGATATCATAGTTTAAAAAGAATGATCTGCAATTCTGCAGCCAATATATGATCAATTGTAATGGTTTCACTTATCAAAACCAGCTATCGGCAGAATTGACAATGACCTCAGCTTTTTTTGACGGACAGGCAAAGACAAACGCTCCAGAGCTCTCTGATTGGATCAGATTTAAATTTATGTCCAGTTGGTTATTGGTGAGAATCCCCAGCTTCGCTCTCTTTAGTGAGCTGCGCCGTGGTGCTATTGGAAATACACAGGACTCCTATAAAAAAGGCCCCCAGCCTAAGCCAGGGGCCAAGCTCTACAGGATTAGTTGATTGGAGACTAGTACTGTTTGAGCAAGTAAATCACTTCTATATGATGGATAAAAGCAATCACCAAAACAACTTAGCACATTTGTTGCCATTAGCAATTATCCGATTTAAATCCGGGAAATTATTTGAAAAATAAATGTAAATGGTTGTTTGTTTTATGTTTTCGTACCTCATATTCTTAGCATAGCCAGGAAAGTCCAAGTGGATGGTAATGTTTTCTGCAAAAGTCTGCAGAAGAAACTGGCTAGAAGAAAGCCACCTTTAGTGGTTATGATTAAGAAAGAGGTTTAGAAATGGCTGATCAACTAGTCAACGGTGTGGTCAAATGGTTTAACGATGCAAAAGGTTACGGATTTATTCAGCAAGAAGACGGTCCAGATGTATTCGTGCATTATCGTGCGATCAACGGTGAAGGACACGCGTCCTTAAAAGAAGGACAAAACGTTACTTTGAATGTCACACAGGGCGAAAAAGGTCCACAGGCAGAGAACGTTACTGCTGTATAAATTCTTTCTCTAAAGAATTTAGAAAACGCCGGTCTCTTTATGAGTGCCGGCGTTTTTTTTTCTTCGCATTCAAAACACCCCCTCCAATAAAAGCTACTTTAGACAAGTCCTACGGATTATTTCCCTCGAGACTCTTGTCAAAACCATTTCTGGCCATTGATTATAAAAATTGAAATAGTTTGACGCATCACGTCCTAATATTCAATATGTGGTTCCCAGGGTGGGTGGTCTTAGTTCGATAATGAGCTCAAGTTGACCTGCTTAATAATTTTATGAAGCCAAATCACGGGGAAGAATCAATCACCCATAGAAAGGGTGGATTGTATAGTTCTTCTAGTTGACTATATTCGCAGCATAATCAGCATAAATATTGAAAGTAACTCATGTCGAACCTCTCCAGCGCTCTCGTAATAGAAAAAGATCGTCCCACGCGAATTTTGATCGTGGAGGATGATCCACAAATGGCAAAATTTATCAGTTTCAAATTGGGCTATCTCGGATATGAAGTTGCAGGGATTGCAAGCAACGAATCCATGGCCATTGAGCTGGCAAAAGAACTTCATCCAGATCTCATCCTAATGGATATTATACTTGACAACGATGACGATGGGATTGAAACGGCCAATAAGATCCTCGCCTTTACCGATGTTCCCATTGTTTATTTGACAGCTCAAGAGGATGATGCAGTTTTCGAACGCGCAAAAATAACAAAACCCTTTGGCTATCTGTTAAAACCCTTTAATGACCGCGATTTAAATCTGGTGGTTGAAACTGCCACCTATCGGCAGGACCAAAAAATAAAGCTGGATCGTGCTTTGGAGGATGCTCGAAGCATCATAAACAGTTCCTTTGTGTTGATCATCAGCTTGAACCGTGAGGATAGAATTGTGGAGTATAATCAAGCTGCAGAGTGGGAACTTGGTTATTCCCGTGATGAGGTTATAGGTAAAAGTATTTTGAATTTCTTAAGCCATAAAGAAGATCTAGTATTTATCAAAGATAATATTGCCCGCGGGAAACGCTGTCAGCTAGATATAGAATTTATACATCAGAATGGGAAAAACCTAAACTGCCTGCTTTCACTTTCCCTTCTAAAAGACTCCTATGACAACAACAATGGAATCTTGATGATTTCACATTAGACTTATATCAGAACTGCCCACAGCGCCTTCGAATCACTGGTGAAACCTGAACCCTGACTATTTGGCTGGGAGTGAAAAAGTAAAGGATGTCCCTGCATTGGGTCCACTCTTTACGGTAATGCTGCCACCTAATTCTTCCACAAATTCTTTGACTAGAATTAATCCAAGTCCACTACTCGGTTCGTCATTGGTCCCCTTGCGCTTTAATTTGTTCTCCAGCGTAAAAATGTTCTCATGCTCTGCTTCAGGGATTCCGATTCCAGTATCAATAATACTGATTAGTGCCATAGATTCAGCTTTAGATGCTGAGATTTTAACTTCTCCATTTGAGTGGGTGAATTTGATCGCGTTGGATATCAGGTTTCTTAAAATTGTACTTAGCATGTCAGTATCAGCAAGAACCAAAATATCTTCTTCAATCTGATTACTCAGAGATATGTTCTTTTCCTGAGCCTGATTCTTGTAAAATGATAGCTCCTTATCTATAAATTGGCCCAGGCTTTCTTCACTCAAATTTACTTGCATCGCCCCGGTCTGAAATCTCGACCACACCAGCAAATTTTCCAGGAGGCCGAAAGTGTTTTTAGTCGAGTCGCTCATTGTCCTCAGCAGCTCCAGAACTTTATCTCGTGAGAGTGTTGGGAATACTTCTATAGCCGTCGTCATCAATTGCATGGTGCTGCCTAAAGGAGATCTAAGGTCGTGAGAAATGATGGAAAAGAATTTATTCTTGGTGGAAACCAGACTCTCAAGCTCTCTACGTTGGGCATCCACCAACAGCAATGTTTTTCTTTTTGAGCGATACATGAAAAAGAGTATGATTGAAAAAACAATGATGGAAAAAATCACTGCAGCTAATAACAACTCTGTAGTTCTCTGTTTCTCCAACTTGATTTTTATCAACTGATTTTCGAAAAATAGCATGTTAATCTGTTGGCGACGTTCTTCTCTTTCGTGAAAATTTTTCATACCCGTTATTTTTACCGAAGCCAGGCGATCTGCAAGCAGTTGGGTTAAAGAGGTCTGAGCCGATAAATAATGATACGCTTTGTCCAGATCTCCCTGTTTATGATACATGTCAGCCAAGACCCCGTATAATCTATTTTCCATACGCAGCTGTTGTGACTCAGTCGCCAATTTCAAGCCCATTTTAGCTGTATCAATCCCAGCCTGGTGGTGTCCCATATCAAAAAGAGAACGGCCTATATATTCATAAGTTTGACTTAACACAAGCACATCATCACCACCCTTTTTTAGCATTTGCGCTTGATCAAGATATTCGATGGCTTGATTGAAATTTTTGAGTTCATATTCAATCTTGCCCAAGTTTTTTAATGTAATGGCGAGTCCATGGGTGTCATGCGCCCTGGAATGAATTTTATTTGATCTTTGAATGAAGTCTCTCGCCTTTTTAAATCGTTTTTGATTGAAATATATATCCCCTATTTGATCAAGACAGATGGCTACTCCCAGGCTATCATCTGAAGTGCTGACCTGCGTTTCATAAGTATCCAGACTTTTATACAAATATTCCAGCGCTTCATGGTACAATTCTAAATCCTTATAGATATTCGCCAGAGAGTACTGAACCCAGGCCTTCCCTTCATTGAGACCAATTTCGGCATAGTGTGTCTCAGCTTTGGTAATATATTTGATTGCTTCGTCATATTCGCCCAGGATTCTGTGGATGTTTCCCAGCAATGAATAGCATGACCCCATTGTCCGATGGTCTCCTGCCCTGGTGGCAGCTTCAATCGCTGATAGATAATGTGCTATAGAGGCTGAATTATTGCCATGTGCACTCTCCATTGTTCCCAGCTGGATTAATATTTTTGCTGTGAGTTGATCATTTTTTGACTCTTTCGCCAAACCCAAGGCGCTTGACTGTAGATTTTTTGCCAGCACCATATTGCTGCGGTTAAAATAAAAAATGCCCTGATAATATTGAACATATGCCAGATGTGGTGTGTACCCCTGCAACACAATAATCAAGGAATCAAAAGTCCCTTCAACAGCAGATGAGTCAGTAGAGAATTGAGTTTTAACTTCATCCAGAATGTTTTGGAGTTCATCGATTTTATTGATATGAGTTTGGTCTGGACCAGCAGCCATCGTCCTTTCCATACCAGCAAGTGATATAAGTATTACGGTAGCAAGTATTTTTGATTGAGACTTCAAAATATTATAAAGACATCTTATTCCCAAGCTCAGTAGGGACCTCTTCAGGGATCTCTTATGTAACATTTGTATATATATTTAATTTATTCCTTAACAAGCATTTATCACCTTATGCTATCACACTTTGATATTAACTCTCGTTCCTTATTGGGGTAAATACAAGCGGAAACAATTAAAACCTTTAAAGGCCTGGACATATTTCATCTCTCCCCACTATTAGATTTCTACGATCATAAAATACCCTGGTTTAATCAGCTGTTTTGTTGCCATTCATCATGATTGGACTCTTTTCATGGCATCAATAAGATCTGTACTGAGTATTGGTTTAGTAAAATATTCTGTAGCCCCTGCTTTTATGGCAGCTGTACGGCTTTGAGAAAAAGCGTGAGCCGTGATAGCCAATATCGGTAAATTCTGGCTTATTTCATTTCGGATGTATTTGATTAAAGCTATCCCATCCACATCTCCAGGAAGTGAGAGATCAATGATTGCTATTACATAATCATGCTCCTTAAGCAGTGCCCTTGCATCTGATGCAGTTGGAACTATTTGCAATTCATAAAGACCATCCAGTACTATCGTATAATACTGCTGTGACGAAATATCATCTTCAACTATCAAGATCGATTTTCCAGGATCGTTCTTCATTTTTGTTCCTCACTTTGTGGAAACATCAGAGTGAAAGTAGACCCAACATTTTTTTCACTCTCCAACTCAAGATCAACATTGTTTAGTGCCAGGTACTCCTCAGTCAAAGCCAAGCCCAGCCCAATTCCCTGATAATTCTTTGTGAAACCCTCACTTTCCTGGGTGTATGGCTGGAATATTCTGCTCTTATAATCTTCAGAGATTCCAATCCCTGTATCAATAATTTCAAGTTTAATGAGATCCTTTTTCTGTATCAGTTTGAGCTTGATAAGAGGTGGACCCCAAAAACTGGACAGTGGCTTAGGTGTGAACTCCTGATTAATATGAGTCCACAAGGAGGACACCATGACAAAGCGAAAACGACGCAATCACAGTTCAAAGTTTAAGGCAAAAGTAGCATTAGAAGCACTT
>JABIFX010000100.1 GCA_018650445.1 Fidelibacterota bacterium | reverse complement strand
ATCGAGTGGAAGGATCCGGTGATTGCTGCAGAATGGGCTAACCAGTTGGTTGTGCGCCTCAATAAACATCTTAAGCAGGAGGCGGTGCAGCAGGCAGAGAAGAGTATCCATTACCTAAAACAGCAACTGGCAACAACCAGTGTGGTTGATATGCAGCAGATCCTCTATCGCTTGATTGAGAAGCAGAGTAATACCATCATGCTGGCCAATATTCAGGAAGAATTTGCCTTTCGGGTGATTGACCCGGCGATAGTGCCGCAAGAGCGTAGTAAACCGAAACGTAAACTGATTGTAGTGTTGGGAGGCGTGTTGGGTATGATGTTTTCCATATTCCTCGCATTCTTTCTCAACTTTCTGAAAAATCAGAAAGGGTCAGATGAACAGTTATGAAATGGTTAAGATAATCTAAGTGATTAAAGAGGATGCTGAATAAATGAAAATTTTATGGTTACCAAGAAAAACACTTACTGTGTTATTTGCATTGGTCTTGTTGAGTCCTGTAAGCGGAATAGCGGCAGGGCCAAGCCTTGAACAAGTTAAGCAGTTTCAGGCTCTATCACCAGCACAGCAAAGTGCGCTGAAGGCGGCATATCTCGATGGAGGACGGCTATCAATAAAGAAGGTACCTGCGCTAGAGATGCCGCAAACTGTAGTGCCAGTAGGGCAGCAACGCAATCGCCAAACAGAAGAGTCCTCAATTGAAAAGTCTGCTGAAGACTCTGTGGATAATGTAACCTTGGATGAAGAGAAAAAAGAAAAAAAACTCACAACAAGGCTTAAACAGTTTGGTTACGATCTCTTTGCTGGGCAAACTACTACTTTCGCGCCTGTGTCCGATATTCCAGTACCCTCCGATTATGTGATAGGCCCTGGTGATACCCTGCAAATTTATCTATTTGGAAAGGAGAGTACTGAGCATCATTTGCAAGTCAACCGAGAGGGAAGGCTTAATTTTCCCGGAATTGGACCGATTCAGGTGGCGGGAATGCACTTTAACGAACTCAAAAAGAGCCTGCATGAGCGTATAGCAAAGCAGATGATTGGAGTGCGTGCCAGTATTACCATGGGTGGGCTGCGTTCTATTCGGGTCTTTATTCTGGGGGATGTGCTAAACCCCGGTTCCTACACAGTGAGTGCTCTTTCTACCATGACTAACGCACTTTTTGTTAGTGGTGGGGTAGCGCGGATCGGTTCACTGAGAAATATACAGTTAAAGCGGCGAGGTGAAATTATTACTACACTGGATCTTTACGATCTGTTGTTGAAAGGTGACACCAGTCAAGATGCCAGAATACAGCCAGGAGACGTTCTCTTCGTTCCTCCGGTCGGAGAAGTTGTTGGCGTGGGTGGTGAAGTTCGTCGTCCTGCACTCTATGAGATTAAACAAGAGAAAACTGCCGAACAGCTACTGCTGATGGCTGGTGGCCTATTGCCAACGGCAGATCGCCTAACGCCCCAGATAGAGCGAGTCTCAAGTGGTGGAGAAAGAGTGCTTGTTGATCTGAATCTACACCAATCTGAACAGTGGAAACAGCCCGTGGGTGATGGGGATATCATACGTGTCTACCCCGTACTGGATCGAATGGATAATATCGTTCTGTTGTCAGGTCATGTGCAGCGTCCGGGTGCGACTCAGTGGTACCAAGGGATGCGGCTAAGGGACCTGATACCGACAGAGCGTATCTTGCTGTCAGAAGCTGATCTTAAATACCTTATCATCAAACGCGAAACAGGAAAAAATAGAAAGATAGAGGTGCTGATCTCTCACTTGTCAGAGTTGTTGATGGACCACACCTCTACACAAAATCTATTGTTGAAACCCCGGGATGAAGTGGTCGTACTTTCTTTGGGAGAAGAGCGGCGGGAGGTGCTGGATCCGCTCATCACGGCACTGGAGAAACAGGGGCGCTATGGTGCTCCGGAACCGGTCGTTACCATTGAAGGAAATATCAAGCATCCAGGAAAATACCCTTACCAGAAAGGAATGCGTATCAGCCGTCTGATAGAGGCGGCTCTGGATGTGCTTCCAGCAACTGATCTGGACTATGCGCTGGTACGTAGAGAAATTAATAATTCAGGAAAAATATCAGTACAACCGTTTTCGCTCAGAAAAGTGATGCAGCAAGCAGAAGCAGATTTTCAGCTTCAACCACGAGACAGAGTCATTATTCTCAGTAATAAGCTCACTACAGACACAGACACAGACACAGACACGTTGGCAGTTACCCTGCAGAAAAAAGAGATTAGCCATGAACGACAGGCGCAGATAGAAGGCCTAGTCAACGACCTTGAGATACAGGCGCAGAATGGTGAGCCGGCAAATATCGTTAGTATTGGAGGAAAGGTACGTTTTCCTGGACGGTATCCACTTTCGAAGGCAATGAAAGTCTCAGATCTGATTCAGGCAGCAGGTGGGCTAGAGGAGTCAGCCTATCGGCTTGAAGCTGAAATGACTAGCAGAACAGCTGAGTCAGGAAAACAGCGAAAAACCAGCCACCACATTCTGGATCTTTCGAAAAATAGACAAGGAGAACTGCAGGATAATTTAACCTTGCAGCCGCATGATCATATTAATATCCGCAGGCTCCCCCAGTGGAATGAAAAGGAGACTATAACCTTAGAAGGGGAGGTAAGGTTTCCGGGTGAATACCCGATTTCACAAGGAGAAACGCTCGCACAAGTACTAACGCGTGCTGGTGGATTGACCCCATATGCTTATCCTAGCGGAGCACT
>JABIFX010000079.1 GCA_018650445.1 Fidelibacterota bacterium | reverse complement strand
TGACAAACTGACTCCAGATGAAGTATACTTTAAAGAATCTATGAGGAAGCTTGTAGGATAATGAACACCGGATCTTTCACACCTAAGAATCAAGAAATACTGTCCAAGGTATGGGGTCCACTTCTTAGCACATATTTAATTGGTAATGATATTAGCATGTTTTGAATGCTTCATAATCATGTATCTCTTACATAACTTTTGTTCTTAGGTATAGGGCTATCCTATTTCTTCAATCTTGGATAGTCATTGCGAATATAAATGTATAATAACGGAGGGAAGTGATAGAAATAAAACTATTAGAAGTATCTACAAGATCAGATGCTACAATTATCTAGAAGAGTTTCATCAATAACCCAGAAATTAGTTTCTGAAAAAAGAAAATGGGGACACACCTTGAAAACATCAAAAATACTGTTTCTACTCAGCTTAGTGCTATTTACTTTCGGACTTGTGAATGCCCAGCAAGGCAAGTATGTCAGGAAATCAGTTTCCTCCCTTGAGTCAGTCTGGTTTAAACCAGGTTCAGTTGGCGATTTATCCTTTGACGCTAAAACATTTAACAAATTTATCGACTTTTATATCGAGATAGACAGATTCGATTATAATGTTTTGCCAGCAGATTTACTCGATAATTTTCGCAATGAAGCAAACTCACTAGAGGAAGTTAGTAGTGAATCGCTTTCAGGTGTTTTGGAAAACACTGTCATCAATCGTATTGTCGAAATACTAAATGATCCAGAGGTTATGAAAAACCGAGGAGATGCACTGAAGGATGAAGCCGCATTTCAAACTTTTGCTGCAACGAAAGCAAAGTCTTTAGGTTTAACGGTTGATGAATTGGAAACTCTCATGAATTCTGCATATATCTATCTTCCATATATTCAGTCTGCAAGCAAAGAGGTCAAGGACAAATCACTAACTATTACGCTAAAGGGTGGTGTGATCTGGTGGAAAGTTAAGATTAGCTCTGATGGGAAGGCTTCAGTTGTAAACGTTTTGGACGCCACAACTACTGGCGTATCTAGCATCGATCCAACCGCTGTTTCACCGCTAACTAAGGCTCCCCTGCACACTCACTTTGAATTTGGATCAGAAAAGTGGGAAACCACCCCTGAGCAATATGCACAAAATGATGCCATGTTGGCTTTTTGCAAAAATCTTGGGGTAAAGACCAAAGAAATAAACGATTTTAAATTATCCGCTCAGATTGTGGAAGTTGATGGTAAGACATATGGATTTGGTCTTGGTCATCGTGAAGGTGTGCATCTGGATGATGGTTTCCATTTGATGGAGTTTGAAGAAAATAATGATGGTGAAGAGGTTGCAGTTAAAAAAGGCTTTGTCCGTGTTTCTAAAACAGGTGATAATATTGAAAATTCTAATAACTATACATATGCAAATCAGCTCTTGGGTCAACAAGTATCAGAAGGAACTGTTGTCATGGAGCATCCCCGCTTGGGACTTGACCTAAGAGTTAAGCTTGGGATGGTCACAGGGCTATCCATTAATAAAGAATATGTGATTGCTGATTTATTTACGGGTGAATTATTATTTGAAGATGATGTCACCAGTGCATTAGCTGCAGATGTATTTCTGAGCTATAATCTAGCGCCAATCATTGGCATCACGCAAACATATCTTGATCTAAATTTTACATTTGCAATGCCTGTTGCAACTTTTAATGAGGAACTGTCTGAAACCCCATCAATCGTCCCATTTATTCTATCAGGATATTTGGGAGGAACCAAAAAGATGTGGTTTGGCTCAAGTAACGCCAGTCTATTTGCAGGAGCCGGCTTGGAATCGCTCAACCTTGCGGGTAAATTGTTCGGTGAAGATTATGTCTATAGCGTAAGATCAATTGGTTTTAAGGCAGCTTTTGATTTTGAAAAGCTCCTTACAGCAGATCTAAGCGTAAATCTTGGCCTTCAGTATAAATACGCACTTCCCCCCATGCAGCTTGCTTACAAGTGGGGAAGTATTGTTGACGAGACCTATGAAGGGTCTGACGTGACTGATCTTTATCCAGATCTTAGCCTGAGTGCTTTGGGTTTCAATATTGGAATTAATTATGCGTTGGGAGAACTCCCAATCAATGTGTTTGGGTTCTTGGATCCATTTAAAAAACATTAATAAACAACAGATTCGAGTCATTTTAGCGAGGTGGTTTCACTTATTGTTATTGGTGGAACCGCCTCATTTGATCCTTATATTAAAACTTGATAGATATTTATCAATTATAGTTAACTAGTAATAAGTGCTACTTAAGGGGCTGACATGAAGCAAAGTCTGGCAGTATACACGATAGTGACATTATTTTTATTGAACGGTATTTCATTTGCTCAATTACCTGTATCAAAACAGGCAAAATTTGTTGAATCGGTTTCCTCATCAGAGGTGATGATAGAAGCAACTGGTATCTATAACGGTGTTGGCAAAAAAGATAAGCACAAGAAAAAAGATATTGAAGATAATGGAATGTCTAGGGCCAGTCTGGATGCAAAAAAATCAGCTGTCTATTTTGTCCTTTTTGCTGGTACAGATCCACTACTGTCAAGCCAAGATGAGCAACAAAATTTTAGTGAACATGAAACCTTTTTCTTTAATAATAGCAATATCTCGAATTACGTCACATACGAAGATACCCAGGTCATTAAAAAGGTGAAAATCGATGGTAGCAAAGGCCTGAAAGTGGTTAAACGTTTTAAGATCAATAAGCAACTGCTTACTAAAGACCTGGAATCGCGAAATATAATAGCAGCACGGGCAGACTTGGCAGAAACAATAGGAAATCCATTTATCATGGTTTTGCCAGTCGCGAAAAAGGGTGAAAGCCCAATCGAATTGCTTCGCACTAATCTTGAGGTGAAACACGCGGCGGCGGTGATCGAAAGTTATCTAACTGCTCGTCAATATGATGTTGTTGTTCCTGAACAACAGGAATCAATGGAAGCCTTAAATTCTGCCCAAATGGATTTGGGAGATAGAGAAGAGGACTATGCTTATCAGCTAGCATTATCCGTTGGAAGTGATATTTATATTGAGTATTCCGGGGCTGTTGAGGATGCCGGATATGGGACAAAAAAGTATGCGCTTGTGGTGCGGGCCTACGAAACCACAACAGCCCGGTTATTGGGAACAGAAACCGGTTATAGTCAAGGTCGCAAGGGAGAGATTATGGTTTCCATCGAGGAAGCCATGAATGATGCCATCGACAACGTCCTTTCTCGAGTCACGAATTATTGGAAAAGTGATGTCGAAAAAGGAATCCAATACAAACTTATCTTTAACCTATCAACCGATTTCGATGAAGATCAAATTGAAGATATTCAATTTGCCTTAATGGATGGTATTGAAGACATTTCAATCAGTTCCAAAGAAAATATTGTGACCAATCAGACCGTTGATTATCTGATCTGGTGTGACCCTTTAAAGTATGACAAATCATCTAAGGTTTACCGGGGTGTAAAAAAATATTTTAGGGATGAGGGGACCGAAGGTGTTTTGCGGAGGGTGACTGTAAATAGAAAAATGATACTACTCAAGGTGGATTACGAATAGTCTGATCTCACAGCTATTTTGATGCAAAGGATGCAATTTATCATGAAAACTACTTTTCTTTCATTGCTGGTAGGGCTTTGCTTCGGACAGGGACCCAACTGGTACAGGCTAGCAGAGGTCCCAGGCTACCCAACAAGTCAATACTACGTTGGAGTGGGCCAAGGAACGACTTCAGAAGAAGCCCAGGCCAATTCCCAGGCTTCTATTGCTTCACAATTAAGCGTGACAGTAGAATCTACCGTTGAAACACTGGTTCAGGAGATTGAGCATGATGATCGATCTGACTATCTCGAGATATTTCGGAAATCTACCAAGTCCACCGTAAATGCAACGGTGACAGGTATCGAAATAGTAAAAACTAAGAAATCTGGGAAGGTCTTTTATGTCTTTGCTGTCTTGAACAAAGCTAAATTTCTGGCAGGCTTGAAAGTTGAACTGGATCAACTCTGGAGCCAAACTATGAAATTGGTCCAGGATGCCAGGAATTATCTCACAGAAGGAAAAATATTTATTGCTTTGGAAAATTACACGGATGCTCAGGAGATAGTAGTTCCTTTTTATACCAAGAAAGCATTTTATGATGCACTCTCACCTGTTCCATTTTTTATTCCTGAAACGATAACCGTCCCAGGAATAGCTTCAGAGATACGGGGAGTTCTGACCGGGGTAAATATTGAAGTTAATGCAGGAGATAAACAATCTGCGAGGACTGGAACGCTGCTTCGGGATCCAGTTATATTCAGCGTCTATTATAAACCGACAGGTACCAAAAAACATATTCCTATACCTCAGATGCCCCTTACGATCAAATCAGAGGATAAAACCATCCTAGCCAGGGGTTCAACAGATAAGCTTGGGAATCTAGAAGCTTATATCACAGCCATTCCAGTTTCCGCACGGTATGGTAAGATATATGCTCGACCAAATCTTTTTCGTCTCCCAGGTCTTTACAACAAGTACCTAAAAAATGCTGAGGGTACAGCCACGTATTCGATCACTGAGCAGACCCCCCTGGCATTTCGATTAATTATTAAAGATGAAAAGGGTGCACGGCTCCCAAAGGTTGAGACGGATCTGACAAAGAGCATCCAGAAGCTTGGACACTCAGTTAGTGATAAAGGGGAATTGACGCTGGAAGGGTCGGTAAGTACAATCGACGAAAAGGAGATTGAAGGCATCAGTGGTCCTCAGTACATGGTTACTTCTGAACTTTCCATTCTGATGATAGTCAACGCAAGCGGAGAGAAAGTCGCAAATTTCACCGCCACAGGTAAAGGCTTAAGCCCCAAAAATCAGAAAAAAGCTCTTGCTGCATCCCTCAGGAAATTAAAATTAAGGAAAAAAGATCTAGCAAATATGTTATCTCAGGCTGAGTCGCATCTCCAGCGGGTATTTGAGAAACAAGCCGCCAAGCACCTTGAGCAAGGGAAATCATATTACAAGCAGGGAAAATTGAGAGAAGCCCTTGGTAGTCTTGCAATGGTAAACCATGGTGATGCGAATATTAAAGCAGCACTGCGGCTTATAGGAAAAATCAAAGAAGAAATTAATAAAGCAGAAATTGAGAGAATTGAACGCGTTCAAAAGGAAAAGGAATCCCGACTCCACTATTGGTATTTTCCTACCCCAAGGGATTAATCTTATCATTTGTCACCATGTGACAGCATGGCTGCCTTTTCCGGAATTTGGGTCGAGAGAAGCTAGCAGTATTGATACATTCCACCCGTTCCGAATCAACAAATCAATCTTAACCAGCAACTTTTTAGCAACTAAAACTCGCCATCCCTTACTGTATAAGTGTCTGCATACTGCAATGACTCCGCTACTGGAGACCTTTTTAAACGTGGACACTTTTTGGACACCTGTCCCCGTAACTTCCTGATACATAGGATGAAGCAAGGTTCTGAAAATCCCCGTGTCGGCGGTTCAAACGAACCTTGGCACGAGGTAATAGATTAGCACAGGACTGAGTAAGGCGAGCGGAGCCGAAGCCAATTCCGTCCCTGGCCACAGAAATAAAGAAACCCACATCAGTGGGTTTTTT
>JABIFX010000081.1 GCA_018650445.1 Fidelibacterota bacterium | reverse complement strand
TTCCGCACTGCATTTATCCGGAGAATCGTCGTGGGTATGCCAGTAAGCATTATTGGGTCCGGGATATTCAAACTCGATGATGTCAATGGCCTGGATACCCTTTTCAATAAAGGGGACATGATCATCATACATAGAGGCACCTGCGACGAGTTGAAATTGATCATAACCTATATCATTTGCCAGAGCCCAGATTTCTTCAACCAGACGGGGTGCAGAACGGTAAGACACTGGGTCTACCTTGATGGTCAGTTCAGCATCACCCACCATATCCAGCAAAATCACCCGCTGTGCCATGGGGAGATAAGGATGATCCACATAATAGCGACTTCCCAGGAGATAGTGCTGTAGATCGCGAGGTTCACCATAGTCTTCCCCATCGAACAGGATGATATCGATTCCTGGATTCACGGGGTTGGCCTGAAGTTGCCTGGCGATTTCCAGCAGGATGGCTACACCACTGGCGCCATCGTTTGCACCGATCATGGGTTTTTCTGGCTCTGATAAATCATATTCAGCACGAGGTCGGGTATCCCAATGGGCACACAAGATAATCCGCTGGGTTATCTGTGGCTGAAAACGAGCCACTATATTGGTCAGATTCAGCATTTCTGAAGAGTAGGGGTCAGCCAGTTGAAAATCCTGTAAATGAAGGGTATCAGCCAGGGGCTTCAAAATGGAAGTATATAGCTGAATAGCTGCCTGAGCGCCCTCCGAGTTGGGGTTGCGGGGACCGAGATCACACTGGGCCTGTAGATCATCAAAGGCGCGTTCTGCATCAAAACCAGATTGAGCAGCCAGGGGTACCCAGCTACTCATAAAGAGCAGAATAGAAAAGTAAATAGTGTGAAAGTTAAGCTGCATATATTCCCCCTAACCCTTTATCTGGATATTTACACCAAATTGGAAATCGCCTACATCCTGTCTACCATGATCACGGGTATCTGTGATGCGATAATCGTAGGAGATGTTGCCTGATACTTTATCTGTGAAACTGTACTGGATACTGGGTCTGGCTGAAAGAGTCTTGGTGTAGCGACCATCGCCAAATTCAATAGAAATGGCATTTTGGGTTCCAGTGTATTCCTGTTCATGGGTATAAGCGATCTCCAGACGAAAATCGATATTGTTCTCAAGATATTTATCCTCCATCATGGGTAGGGGAATAGTCATTCCTCCCCGATGTGAATAGGATAGGCCAGCATTTACAGACTGGTTAAAACTTTGATTTGAAGATATGAAATTATCTGCATCAATGGAGTTACTGATGTTTTTAGTCATGCTATAATTGAGGGAGCCATTGATGCTCTTTTTTCCCTGAATACTTAATCCAATCAGGGGAGAGAATGCGATAGAGTAAGTTTCTCTTATCAGGACGCCTTTCTCCTGATTTGCTGTTTTTTTGCCGGCGTAATTCATATCCAGGCTGGCGCCGGTAATATATTTTTTAAGCCATTCGATATTCTTTAGTCCAGAGTATCTCAAGTTGAAAGATGGCAATGGAAAACCCGAGGTACCAAATGATTTGTATTCGTCTTTTGGTGCCCCATATAGGTTCCCGCTAGGCAGGAAATCCATATTCGTATTGATAACTTCTCCCTGGCTTTTATTCGACAGGGTTGTTTTCTGGCCAAATGCAAAAGTGAATTTTGTGGTTAGTGTTTTAGTGAGTTTTAGACCTGAGCGAGTGGTCAGGTTAAAATTTCCACTGGTGGCAATAGGGTTGGTAGCATCTGGATGATTCAGATTGTTGAGGGTAGTATTGAATCCCATACGGTAGCCATATCCAACATTGTTCAAATCCATTTCTCTTACGACAAGGGTCAGCGAGTCTGCAACGCCTGTAGTATCTCCCGCATGAGGAACCGCTACCGTGTCAAGGGAAGCTATTTGCCGCATATTGCTTGTATTTTGACCCTGGGTGATATTTAATGAAATTGGATCAATCCGATCCAGTGTTGCATGCGTAAAATCCAGAAACTTTGTAAAGGTCAGAGGCTCCTTGGTTTCGCTAGTCTCTTCTTCAGCCTGCTCTTGCTCTTCAGCAGGGGCTACCCTGGCACGCCCCCGGCCTCTGGCGGACTGAGTATTTTTATTACCGGCGGATCCTTTTTTTGCATTCTCTGGCTTGTGTACAAGACCAAAAATTTCCGAAACCGTTAAAGCCATATTTGCAGAGGTATTAGAGCTTACGTTCAAATCGAGACCCGGCTGATCTACATTAATTTTATCAGTGGCCGAGAAGTTGGATGAATAGGATAATGTTGGCGAGAGCAGCTTCAGAACCTGGGGGTTCCAATTCAGACTATAGGATTCTTTGTAGCTGCCGAGATGACCAAAATCCATTTCTTTAAGAATATCTTCCTTGCGGTTCTTCAAACTATCCAGATTGTTAGAGAGAGAAGCATTAAATTTCGCGTTCACGGTATTTAAGACCTGCCAATCCGCATTTAAACGGCGGCTCATGGTCAACTGATGCGTTGGCTTAAGAGGTGTCGCATTGGGATTTCGGAATACACTTGAGGACTTATTCTCTACCATGGAACCATCTACGCCAATATTGGAAGGCAGGTACCCAATTTCCGTTTCAGCCAGCCTTTCTCCAACAAGAGGGATGGACTCCATAAAGGCAAATGGTGCTACTTTGAAATCTTTCCCGAGATTGACCTTATATGAGAAGCTTCCATCGATCTTTTCTGAGTTCTGTTCACTTTTCTGGGCATGGGATGCCGTGCTATTGGTGGCACCAACCTTGAAATTCATATTATCAATGGTGTATTTAGGTAACCAGTGTTCAGATTTGACCTTCTTAGAAAGCGAAACATTCCAACTGTAGGATTCAGTCCGGTTGGTCATGGTTTCCAGGGTATCTTGAAGCGATGGATCCAGATCAACAATTCGGATATCGCTACCAGTAATATATTTTGGTTGCTTCTCACTCTGTCTGTAAGAAGCCGAAATGGGTATATTTATGCCCCATGAACTGGGTAAGAATTTATGGAGGGATAAACTTCCACTTACATTGGCTGCAATTGAATTATCTCCTGTACCAAATTGCTGTTGGACGTTGTGGAAATCTGCATCATCACGCTGAATATCCATGTTCAATTTGGCTACATCAGCAAATTGGATGCTCATATTTGCTCGATAAGCCGTTGCTGTATTTTTTTCCACATCGCTGAGACGTAATTCATCCAGCCAGATCTCACCGCTCATGGACTGGTCAGAGAGATTCTTGAAACCAGTTTTCAACAGTCTCACTCGGGATAATGATGGTTTACCCTTGACTGCGATGGTGCTGCCGTCAGGTAATTCTCTAGTGGCGTACTTGAAATCTGCAGGTAAGGATGACCAATATAGTGTATCGGAGTACATGCTGTCCAAACCCTCACCAATTTCAGCGCTTTGCTGGATGATAAATAGTGAATCATCCAGAGACAATTTAAAGTTCGCCAGGTCAGCCATATCGACTTCCAAATAATTTCGTTCATCCCACCCAGGATAAATAGGGCGGCGGATCTCATAAAAATCATTGTCTGTTTCACCAAAGCGGAAAAAGAATTCCAATTCAGAGCCATTCTCCAACTCGTAATTAGTAAAAGTGGATTCGTAGCTCCCACCGCGCGTCTTGTCCCATCCATGGATAAACATTTTCAAGGTCTTATAGTGGATAAAATCCTTGGCTTTTGAGCCCTGAAACAATTTGTCAGTTACTACAGTGTAGCCCGGTTCAAGATCATCGGCGCGAATGACTAACGATTGTTCCTTTGAGCGCAGCTGTGTAATAGGATCCAGGATACCCTCAACGCCTGCAGGAGGTGAGGAATAACTTCCGGGAACGCCTTCAGAATTGTACCGACTTGGATTGTCTTCAGTATTGATCACCATGACATTCAGTGTACCGTGGAGGGAATCAGTGACCGTGGTCTCAATTCTATCGTACTGTGAGAAAACGCCTCGTTCTTGCCAATCATTTCCAACAATATCAACCGTTGCAATCTGCAGGGCAGCTCCACCTGCAGGTACTTCATCCATCCAGAGACGGGAAAACTTGACCTGAGACCAGAGCGCCAAGTGTGGATTATCGCCTGATTTAACAAAATCTATCAGAGGAATTCGTATGAGTTTCCAGCCTGTTTCTGAGCCATCGCTATATTTGGTGCGTCCTGCAATGTATTCTTCAGTGGTAAGATCTACATCCACGGTGAAATAGGCGTTCCGCGTGTCCAGGGCACCATCGTTGTTTAAATCCTCTGTATTCGGGTAATTACCACCTTCAATCTGCAGGTTGCCCTCGGTACCATTGATACGCTGATAGTTAATTGAACCACTCTCAGGATTTGGATCAAACTCATATTGGTCCCAGGTGGGGTGGTGATAACCATATTTTGCTATGTCCACCTGCGGAATTGTATCACGACCATCAATACCATCTATACCGACATCTTCAGCATCCTCAACAAATCCATCTCCTGAAGGAAAAACCTGAGAGGAAATATCCTCTGTATCTAATTGACCATACCCTTTTTTCACTATCTGATCAAGAATTTCAACATTCCAGGTTTGCCCAGACTCCTGCTGGTCTTCACTGATGTAGCCCAGGTCAACGTGTAACCGGCCCTGATCTCCTTTAACCCATAGCTCCAGAAATTTTGAAGTAGATTGGTCATAGTAGCCCGAGGAGAGGGCGCGCTGGATTCCACCCCAGGCATCTCCTGGAGCACCACCAGCCTTCACCGAGAAGGAAGAATCTGGTATAACATTAAGCACCATAATATCGGTGACATCATTTTGAGCTTGAGCACTGGTTTCCTTGTTGGGCCAGATCTGTTTGGTCAGGATACGATTATAGGGGTTATACCAGTAGGTATAGGCTCGCTCCCTATTCCCACGACCAGTACCGTCAGAGGGGACAGATGACAGACCCCAGGCACCACGAATTATGCTTAGCTGTGCTTCGCGACGGCTGCCTTCAAAGTCATCGAGATAGGCTAGACCCACATCACCCAACTCATCATTCACAGATGTGTTTGGATTTGGAATCACCTGAGCGATTTCACCACTGAGCGTGACGTTGGATTTTGCATCTGTCTTGATGAGGGGTAGCCAATCCAGACCGCGGGTCAACCAGGGTAGGTCCTGAGAAATTTTAGTGTTCAAATCCCAGATAAAGTTTTCCATGGGTTCTTTTCCGACCCGCACCTTTTCATCAATACTACTTTTTGAAAAGTAGATCGCACTCAAGCCGATAAATGAAGTCTTATTATCTCCAAATTTGAGTTCTGCTCTGGTACCTAGAATAACCTTTTTATCAAGCTGGAAGAATTCGTTCAGCTCATATTTAACATCCAGATCGGCACCTGGAGCCAGGGCCGACTCATTCAAGATGATCAGCTGCCCAGAGAAATAGTCAATCGTGTAATCTTTAGAGGCACCCCTCTCTAGTGGAATATTGTTCAGGGTGACTTCTTCTGAGCCTTCAATCACATTAAAACCCAGATTGAAACTTGAACTCTGGTTGGCATAGCTAATATGCATTTTGAATTTATTGTCTTTTTTATACTCAGAAGGCGAGGAGATTGGAAAATCATAAAATGATTTACTCGAATACTGCAGGTTATCTGCCGTTGCAAGATTCGGATTACCACCATTGTTCAGGGGTTGTCCTGCGGCGTTAGTCATCCAGATCGGTTGGCCCACCACCACGGTGTCTGCCCGAAATGGGACGAGGTATGGCATAATGAGCTCACCTCGCCTCAGATTGAGGATATTCTCATAATCCAAATCTATTATCCCATCGGGTTCTTGCTCTGAACCCACACCGGTACGATCCAGGCCAAATAGTTGGAGGAATGATTGTCCAAGAGCGGTCAGTTCAGCTTCCTCGCCACCCAGACTCTCCCTGATTTTAAGATCAAAGCCCTCTTTGTTGATCCCCGAAGTATTCAGATAGAAAACATTTTTCCATTCCAAATCCCAGGAGGGATCACCTGGAAGAGCACCGTCTGGTTTAATTAATTTTAACTTAAGGGTATCTGAAATACCAGGTGTCCCCAGCGCGATGTCACTACCTTCCTGGAACCATCGTTTTTCGTTAAACAGGGGATCGTATTCAGGAACAATCAAGTTGGTCTGATCCATATTGTCAGCATTTAGAAAAGTATCACGGTAAGCAATGGCTAACACTTCATTGTCCTGAACAGGTGTGTTCATTCGAATGACACCCAAATCTTCATACAGGACAAAGTCCTGATCAGCACCCTGCTTAAGCTGGATAACATGCCTGCTGGTAGCCCAGGTAGAATCGGATTCAGGGTTATCATAGATCTGGGCAAAATTTGTAATTTGATCACCCTGGTTAAAGGATGTGTATTTGTAAACTCTAATGGCTTGCACGGATCGGCCTGTAAGACGGTACTGACCCTGATCATTTAAAGGATATGATTTGCGTCGATAGAATTGATTGACATAAAAATAGGTATTGCGGCGACGGTTGTGGTCGTCAACGGTTACTTCAGAAGATTCAGAGTTGCCATTCAGTGATAATTTTTCTTTACGACCACGTTCCAGAGAGGCAATAGCCGTAATGTCAATGGGCCCCACTTTTGCCAGGGCTTTTAACCCGAACAGACCATTATTTTGTCCTGAGAACATGGCCAGCTTGGTGCCAGGAAGACTCAGGGAAATATTTCCAGCTTCCACTCTCTGGATAATTTCATCCTCATTTCCGTTGTAGAAGATTTCCATGTTATTTTCGAAATCGAAATCTCGTTCACTATCCTGATCGACCTGGATGCTGATGCGATCCCCAATTTTACCTTCGATTTTGAAGGCCTGTTTCTGTTCAATCTGAAACGTGTTGGATTGCTGTTGGCTGTTGGTATTGGTCGTCTTGGATCTGTCCTCGCTGCGGAGTTTTCCTGTGATGTTGACATTTCCACGTACTCGCAGGGAAACGCGTTGCCCGGCGATATCAGCACCAATCAATTCAAAGGATTGACCATGTTCGGCTGCTTCCTCTGCCTGGAGGCTACCCGTTGCTATTTTTTTAAACAGTCCAGTTTTCTTTTTAGCCAGACTAAGGCTCACATACTCATCAATGGAAACTACAGTAGGAATACCAATGGGTTTACCATCCATCATTTGAGACATGGTGAAATAGGTTGCCGTACTATCCATCTCAAGGGTGGATTTGATAGAGTTCAGATTCAGTTGACTCATCGGGGATGCCAGAAAAAGGGAGGTATCACTAAAGAAGAGTCCCTGGCTTGGGCTATCGAAGATGGGTGTGCTGGCTGGTTGGTAAAATTTTGCCCGCATGTTGAACGTGGCACCACCAGGTTGTACCTCTCCTGTCTGACCATAAACAGATGGCCAGATGGTAATCAGGGATAATATAATTTTTGCAATCGTTCTCACGTTGTTGGTATTGTAGCCCGGTATATATCCTCTTGGGATGAGTGGAAAGACTAGCTTATGGTTCTAATTATTTAGCTCCACTTTAAAAGCACGGTGTGTTTGGCTTAGTTGATCTATAAGTTTAGTGAATGCTTGTTTTCTGTGACTCAAAATATTTTTTTCTTCCAGATCCATTTGAGCATAGGTTTTTTGCTTCTCAGGTATGTAGAAAATGGGGTCGTATCCAAAACCAGAATCACCTTGCCGTTCAGTGGTAATCATCCCGGGAACTTCGCCCAGGGCAGTCACGGTTTCAGTGCCATCGTAAAATACGGCAGCAGTCTGGAATTGAGCCTGTCTTTTATCCCGGGGGACATCTGACATTTCATCAAGCATTTTCTGAACATTATCATCGTAGGTCACATTTTCACCGGCATATCGGGCAGCATAAACACCAGGTGCTCCATTCAGAGCATCGACAGCCAGTCCAGTATCATCCGCAATAGTGGGGATGCCACAATGGGCAAATCCGGCTCGGGCTTTGATAAGGGCATTTGCTTCGAGAGTGTCACCGTCTTCGACGATTTCACCGATCTCTGGATATTCCAAGAGCGACACAACTTCAACAGCATAGGCTTGCATGAGACGAGTTAACTCCTCGACCTTGTGCTTGTTCTGTGTGGCTATTAGCAATTTCATTATCAACCTACCAATTTATAGGAGAAATGTTCCCCTCTTCCAGTCCTGAGGACCTTCAAATTCATTCCCAAGTTTTTGGGATGAAAATGAAGCCACCAAAATTAGACGACATCATTTCCTCAGTCAATGATTAAGACCCCCTTTAAAGCAAGATTGGCCCCAGGGGTGTTGGAGATCACTGGACGTCATAAGTCAAGTATAAACACCAATAAACGACGTATAGTTCTACCCCCTCAAGGCTATAATATTTTGATTTTCCCCACACATGGATAAAAGAAGGCAGTAGAAATGGCCAGGATTGATCATTTCTAATACCCTGAATGGGAAGCGACAGAAAATACAGAGGCCGTCCCCATAAAAGGACGGCCTCTGTATAAAGCGTGTTGATTAAATCAACGGGGAGGCAAAGAACTACCTCATGAGTACCATTTTCTTACTGAAGGTCTGGTCGGCTGTCTGCAAGCGGTAGATATAAGTACCACTGCTAATTTCCTTCCCATTCTGATCCAAACCATCCCAACTGGTATTGATGTAACCGGCTGGAACATATCCGTTAACCAGGGTACGAACTTTCTGCCCAAGGAGATTGTAAATCTCAAGTGAGACTTCAGATGCCTCAGGAAGCGCGAATTCGATTCTAGTGCTCGGATTGAAGGGGTTTGGATAGTTCTGAGAGAGTCCATAGGCAGTTGGAACCATCTCAAGGTCATCAACTGATACGATAGAGGTCGTAACCACGTTGGTGCCCTCACTTAGGTTGCCATTTGCATCCACAGCACTCACCATATAGTAGTAGGTCTGACCAATGTTCACATCCAGGTCAGTATATATGGTTTCAACAGTTGCAAAAACATCAGCATCTGTAAAATCAGGATTGGTAGCACGATAGACTTCAAAGTATTGGAAGTCATGAGCCATGCTTCTTTCCCAACCAATCTCTACGCCATCCTCAGTAGAGTTCATCAATGCGAGTGGACCAGGAATTCCAGGGTGAATATTATCAACGGAGTAACCTGCACTGGGCTCACCGTCGATGAAGCCATGTTCGTCCCAATGTCCGGTTACAAAAAAAGCGCTCATATATTCCATAGGATCAGTCACATAGGCACTGGAATCGACCAGAGTCGGTAGAACTACATTGTATTGGTCCCAATCACCATGATTGGGAAGGTAGTCTACAAAGTCCATAATAGGACCATCGGGTGTATTGGTCGTTCTCCAGATACTATAGCCAGAGAATGGCCCCCATTCTGTACCACCAGGCCAGAATTGCATTCTTACCCAGCGACCCTGATCATTGGGCTGATCAAATATAAAGTTGATCTCTGGTGCTGCAGCATTATGCTCTTGCAGATAGATTTCAATACTGACCCAGTTATCGTTGACGCCAACCATACCATAGTAGACATCGTCATAGCCACCGGCTCGGGCATAAACATCATAATCACCATTCATCGTCGGAATATTGAAATAGCCATAATCGTCAGTATAACCCCAAAATCCATTTCCTGGATCCGTAGTACTGAAAATAACCACTTCAGCATCCCAAACAGGGAAGCCCATATCATCATAAACATATCCCTCAACCCCGCCATCTGGCAAGACCATGGCGAAATCAAGATAAGTTGTATCGTTACTGACTGTGATCTCATCTATCCACATGGGTGGATAATCCCAATGTTCTACGACCACATCATAGTTGCCATTGGGCAGGTCAAACCAGAATTCACCATCTGCATCAGTATTGGACCAATAGCCTTCTTCTCCATGATGGCTATAAGCATAGACATTTGCATCCATGATCGGGGTGCCTGAATCAGCGTCATATACTTCACCGGCTATAGCACCTTCAACCTCGAAGTGCTCCAGGAAGAAATTATAACTATTAAAGCCTGGATTAACTGGGAATTCATCATATTCCATGTAGTAACCGTCAGCCCAGGCGCTAGCATAGTAGTACCCTACTGGCAGGTCAAAATAGTAATATCCAAATTCATCTGTTTCCATACCGGCACCCCAGCCCTCATTTCCGATCTGGATCTGGGCATAAGGTATTGGTATTCCATCCTGGTCGTATACATAGCCTTCCAGTGAGGCATCAAAGCTCATTTCAGTTAGATAGAGATCATGCTCAATCAGGATGTCAGCAATGAGTACGGTATCCGGTTGGGGACCCATCCACTCCATACCACCTGCCATGACTTCATACAGACCTGGTGGAACATGAATCTCATAATAGCCATCATAATCGGGACCGCTATGAAACTGCATGCCCGTATCGATATCACGCATCATCAAATAAATATCATAGGTATCCATGATGGGTTCATTTGTCTCAGCATCTATGAAATAGCCAAACAAGCCACCAGAGATTGTTTCCAGAGCAATCATCTGACCTTCAGCTCCAGCAGGAACACCCCAATTCTGAGATACCTGGACTACATCTGACATTTCATCCGGTAACCAAACCATGAGGTCATAAAATGTCTCAGGACCCCCAAAGACAGGGATATCGAAAAATCCACTTCCCTGGCTCATGTTCATGGAGAAACCGAGTTCATTCACGGCTACTACATGCACTCCCTCAATGGGGAGACCATCCAAAGTCACAACACCAACAATGAAGTTATTAGCTGCATGTAGTGTGAAATTCACCGTGGTGACAGCAAAATCACCAACAAATACGAATTCACTGTGTGGGACAACATAAGCACCGGGAAGCGTTTCCCACTCGATACTTACGTCATAGTCACCGGGCATGACACCAATACTATAGTAGCCAGTGGGGCTTGTAATTCCAAATGCCCCAGGACCATCTTCGCCATCAGCTTTAACTTCAACACCTTCGATGGGTGCGCCAGTTTCATCATAGACATAACCTTCGATGGTGCTGGTAGGAGCTATATAATAAAAGTTATAACCAAATTCTGCACCCTGAACATTTACGAAATGATGAGATGGATCAGGTAAGAGACCCTCAGTCATGTAAAAATGATCTTCAGAGCCAATCATGACATTACCCGTGTCAGGTAAATCAAGGTGATATTGACCGGCAGCATCAGTTACAACGACAACTGAAGCATGCTCATCATCCTCACTATCTTCATAAACAGCCCAGACAACAATACCTTCTAAAGGCGGACCGCCGCCATTATTCTCATAAATCGCGCCTGATACAGAGAGTGGGGAAGGTAGTGTATAGAAATGGACTGAGGTTTCAGCCATGTCCATTTCGGAAAAAGCTACAAAGAGGAGATCATCAGCTAAATAGTTTAAGCCATCAGCCATCTCATCAGTGTATGTAAAACCAAACACACCAGTGGTCAGATCTTCATCATGTATGTCATTGTCCATGAAATCATAAAACTCAAGTCCAATGTCGCCATCGTCTAAGGTGCCATTGTGATTGCCATCCCATATAACAGCAAACTCACCATACATGTAATTATCTAATGTGATTTCAAAATATGGGTTAGAACCGATTTCCAGAGTATCAGTATAGTCACCATTTACTGTCATATCAAAAAGAGAGGGCGTACCATCAAAAATGTTGGAACCATCACTCTGGATCATATAGTCGAAGGAAAATGCTGGGTTCGTCCAATCGGGGATAGCCTCCGTCACCTCAAGTACAACGTACATCTGCGAGGTACGCGCATAGACCACCCAAATATTGCCAACTGCCAGGGGTAGACCACCATTCCCGCCGGACCAGGCCCAGGAGATGTCTGTCCATACCCTTGTCGGGTCATCAATGGGATCGACATAGGTTATTCCATCAAGCGTACTATCTGGAGATAGCCAATAGAGCATGCTGGGATCGCCATAATTGACATACTCATTCCCAAAATTTAGCATCTCGTTGCCTGTAATACGGACATCCATATCAGTAGAATCACCGCTGTTCAGGCCTGTCATGAAATTGAAAAATAACGAATCTGGATGAAAGCTCATAGCGCCACTACCATAATACACATCACGCAAAGCACTTGTAGATGTCTGTGGAAGCGGTCTGTCTGTTCGTCTCAAGTTGACCCGTGGACTTGCTTCCATGTCTGGCAGGGCTTGTTGATTGGCCCTGGTCAGAGCATTGCTCAAACGCAGCATACGTTCCTGCTCGGGCGTTGCCTTTACAGATACTGCGTTAGCTTTTAAATTTTTAAGTATAGTGCTCTGATTTTGCACTTGTCTCAATTGTTTGATCTGTTCGATATTTGTGGCTGATGTTGACCCATCTGCCTGAATCGACATGGGTATAGCCATTATCATGATACTCAGAATAAGTAGCCAGGGAATCCCTTTTAACTTGAAGATACTCATCATTCATCCTCCATATATGTTAGTGACAACCGAAATTAAGGTTTTGAAAGGGAGTTTCTGTGATTTGGCACACAAGCAACGGCTTCCGCCCCCCACTTTTTGGATTAGCCCAAATATAGCATAATTGTAAGCTGGCAAACAGAATTAAAGCCAATATATGTCATGATTAAAGAATGCTAAAGAATAGCATTTCAAAAAAAAAGGACACGTGGAACCCAAATATTTGGAGAAGTGAAGGTAAGCGATTAGGGCAAGTGCGGTGTAAAAATATAGCTCGAGACATCTCTTTGGCTGAGGATCAATTCCTTCATTTCAGTTTCAGGATAATCCTTGAGATAAACATCAAAAAAGCCTCGGGTATTGACCCGTATCAAATCATTGAGCCAGATGGGATTCTGTACTCTGGTATATCCGATAAAAAGAGAGAATCGTGTGAAGAGGGGCATGTCAGTAAAGTCGGTGTGCAATGTCCCTGGAACGAGCATTTTATAAGTTGGCCCACTGCTGTGCGACAACATCTCATCCATACGCTCATAGTTTCCGGGGTCAGACCATTGTTTTTGCCCGAGATGGAAGATGGGTCTATTGATTCCCATGGTTATCACTGAATCAGGAATCGGCGCATACCATCCATCCAAAACCATGGCGACTCCAACACGAGAATCCGCAGCCATGGAGCTGATGGCGACAGCTCCACCCAGCGAGTGACCCATCACCCCGATTCGATTTTTATCCATAGGGAGTCCACCCAAGAATGAATCCGAACGACTTGCTTTAATCACATCGATGATGTAGCTGAGATCTCTAACAAGAATATCGATTTGAGAGAGATCTATGGTGTTTAAAAAAGCCGCATTCAGGGCTCTTCTTTTTCCCGCTCGATATTCCGCGGTTTCCCCATCATCAAAGATGGTGATATTGGCTCCATAGCTATGGTCAGCAGCAAAGACCACATATCCATAGCTGACCAATTCTTCTATTAGTGCTGTGTTTTGAAAACGCATTCCACTCAATCCATGTGAAAAAAGTATGACTGGAAATTTCTGCTCTAACTTATGGTCCCCGGGCAAGGCTGTAGAATGAGTTTTAACCTCGCCAAAATGACTGATGAGCGAGAGAGGAAGACGCAATTGCTCGGCCAGGGCTGGTAGTCTCAATTCAGGATTATCAATGTAAGGCAGAGTAGGTAAGTCAGCTTGTTTTTCAATGGGAAACCATGTTTGGACCACAAGCCGACGAAAATCATTTTCTTCAGTGAAAGTTTCATCACGAGAGCTGTCTGTCCAGGTCGAGCTGTGGGTGGCTACTGAATAGGGACCCGTAGGTTCAGGTAGATCGGAAAAGGGAGCCATTACTGGGAACATCAAGGTGCAATTACTTAGACTCATCACCAGGGAAAGCAGTAAAATAGTGAACTTTGATTGATTTGAAGATCGGACAAATCTCATGGCCACAAAGTAGTCTAAGCTCTGCCCCTGCAAAATATTTTCTGAACCACCTCTTATACCTCCTATATCTACCTTCAACATCCCAACTCAATTCCCTTCACCGCGGTCAATTTCAGATTATCTTCATCCCGTATGATTAGTCGAATTCCAAAAAATATTCGCTCGGTCCTGGAGCGAGCCGGTCGGCTGGCTGAGGCTGCAAATATTGAATGCTACACGGTAGGCGGTTTTGTCCGTGATCTTATCCTGGATGTTCCCAGTAAAGATGTGGATATCATGGTCATCGGGGATGGGCTGGAATTTGCCAGGAAACTGGGGCAGGAGCTTGGCGTCCCGGATATTGTAGAGTATGGCGAGTTTGGCACCGCATTGATCCCATATGGTGAATTTCTTATTGAGGTGGCCTCCGCTCGTACTGAAACCTATGAATCCGACTCCCGCAAACCCAAGGTTGTCTATACGGATCTAAAAGGGGATCTCAGTCGCCGCGATTTTACGGTGAATGCCATGGCCATTAATCTTCTGCCGGAGCACTTCGGAGAATTGGTGGATGAATACGGTGGTATTCAGGATATCCAGGATAAAATTTTACGGACACCCCTTGATCCAGTAAAAACTTTTGATGATGACCCCCTGCGCATGATGCGGGCCGCCAGATTTTCGGCTCAGTTAGAATTCAAACTGGTTCCCGAAGCCATGCAGGCCATGCAGGGCAGAGTAGACCGGATTAGTATTGTCTCTCAGGAACGGGTTACCGATGAAATTATCAAAACCCTGAAAGCTCGGGTGCCCTCCATTGGCTTTTATGTGATGCAGAAGGCTGGACTTTTACCCCTGGTTTTCCCCGAAATTGCCATTCTCGGTGGGGTAGAGGACCGTGATGGTCAGCGTCATAAAGATGTGTTTCACCACACCCTCAAGGTGGTTGATAATACCGCTGAGCGCAGCGATAAAATGCGACTACGTTTTGCTGCTCTGGTCCATGATATTGGTAAGCCGGCCACCAAAAAATTTATTGAAGGTACGGGCTGGAGTTATCACGGACATGAAGAACTGGGACGTAAAATGCTCAATGAAGTTGGCAAACGTATGCGGCTCTCCCGTAAACTTACCGCTTACCTCAAACGGATGACCCGCCTTCATCTCCGTCCCATTGCCCTGGCCCAGGAAGCAGTCAGCGACTCCGGTATTAGAAGACTTATTGTTGAGTCTGGGGAAAATCTGGATGACCTGATGATTCTGGTCCGAGCCGATGTGACATCAAAGGATTCCCGACGCGTCAAACGATATTATGGCAACTTTGATCGTGTCATGAATCGCATTGTGGAGGTAGTAGAAAAAGATGCCATGCGCGCCTTCCAATCACCCCTACGCGGAGATGAGATCATTGAACTACTGGGTGTCCCACCTGGACCGGTGATTGGTCGAATCAAAAAAACTATTGAGGAAGCCATTCTGGATGGTGTGATTCCCAACGAGTATGAAGCTGCTCGGGAATACTTTTTCAAAATCAAAGACACCTTCCTGGATTAAGAGAGCCCGCTTCCAACCTTTCTACCCGTTGCATATTCCTTGATTGAGCAGACAGTCACACTACCTTCATGTAATGCTTAAAACATTATCGGGGTGAAAGGTTTAGCCCTGGGCTTAAATCAGATACATGTGTGAAATAGTTGAAAAGGGTTCTGATGGAAAAATTATCACATTTATTGCTTTGTCTTTTGATGATCTCTGTCCCAAAGGCATATGGCTGAGGTGTTCCCTTACCAGGCGGTCCGCCTCCACAATGCAGTGATTCAGGCAATCATGATGGGCAGCTTCAGAGCAGTCCATTAACACTGGGCATTGGCTTGGGTTCACTCCACTCAACACTCCGTTTTGATGGAAGTGATGAGGTTGAGATTGAGATGAATTCCCTTTCCCTTTCCGGCTCCTGGAAACTCGACGATAAATGGTCCCTTCGTGGAGGGGTAGGTTTAATCCGCGATGGAAAATTAACACCCCCAGGGCAAACAACTCAAACTGTACAATCTGGTGGTTTACTGGCAGCGGGAATTGAGTATCTGTGGCAGCAAGGCGAGGACTATATGCCTTATATCGATTTTTCAGTCTTTATAAGCGCTTCCTCGGCCAAAATTGAGAACCCTACCACCCAGCAAAAATCAACCTATTTCTCTTCAGATCTACGCTTGGGGGGGCGAGCGAGTTGGATAATAAATGATGCAATATTCCCTTATCTTACAGCCCGAGTTTTTGGTGGACCCGTAAGCTGGGAGCTTGAGGGAAAAGATGTTATCGGTACAGATATTCATCACTACCAATTTGCACTGGGAACAGCCGTTCAATTTGGCCAGACCGGTGTGTTTGTCGAGTGGGCGGGTCTTGGAGAAGAAGCATTAAGTGTGGGGATGAGCTACGCCTGGTGATGCACCTGAGGAAATTTATCTAATAAGCGAGGTACATATTATGGAAAAAATATTGGTTTTTCACGCTCCGGTTTTGAAGAGCATTCAGTTAACAATAGAGCAAAAATTTAAGATCCCATCTGACAAAATTAGGCCCGTAAATTTTTCAATTACAGATGGAAATGTGATGACATTTCAGTTGTCATTTCATTATCCATTGAATGGTGATGTAAAGGACATTTTATTAGATTTTGAAATAAGGGATAGCTCGCCTCACACCTTGTATTTTGAGACACTAAACGGCTTGAAGGGGTATGAATCGTCCAACGATTATCATGGGCTTGAAAACGAAATTGTTAAATACATCTCAATTAAAACGGACGAGTAGTTTTTAAACTGAAGTAAATCATTATTAGAAGTGAGAGGATCGCAATCTCCAAAGGACAAAAAAATGACTTTTGATGAAATTGACAGCAAGATTTCAACCTTTATGGAACACTGGGGTATATTAGCAGTTCGCATTTCATTTGGAATCATTTTTATCTGGTTTGGTATTCTAAAACCCTTTGGTATTTCCTCAGCTGAGCCATTGGTGCTCGCCACTGTCCCCTGGCTACCTGTTTTCGAAGGAGAGACCTGGGTCGCCATCATTGGTTGGTGGGAGGTATTGATTGGTGTGGCCTTTCTTTTTAAGCAAACCATACGCATTGCCATTGGTCTACTTGCTCTCCAGATGGTGGGGACCTTCTTGCCTCTGGTTATGCTTCCAGAAATTACTTTTCAGGCCGGTTATTTTCCATACGGACCTACCATGGAGGGACAGTATATCATCAAAAACCTGATGATAATATCCGCTGCATTGGTGGTAGGTGGTACTGTTCGCCGGCAAAAGCAAAATACCTGATGGTGACATAGCTTACAACTTCACTGCCTGTAACCGGAAATTTGATCCACCACGCCAGGTTTCAATCTTCAAATATTATTCTCAAAATTCCACATTGATTTGTCATGGATAATCCTTCTGGAAAACGTAAATTTCGAGCATAACAAATTCAGGAGATCGGGACATGAAAAAGCTATGGATAGCGCTGGTTATCATCGTTGTATTGCTGCTGGCTGTATTTGCGTGGTTAAAATTTTCATATTTGAAGGGACCTCTGGCGGTCAACGAGGGTGAATTAAGCCTGCCTCAACTGTCTGCTCCCGTCACGGTATATACCGATGAATATGGCGTCCCTCACGTCTATGCGGAGAATGAAGAAGATCTCTTTTTTGCAGCCGGTTATATCCAGGCTTCTGAAAGGCTCTATAAAATGGACGTTATCGCCCGCGCTGTGGAAGGTCGTCTCTCTGAGGCCTTTGGACCAGATCTCATCGATGATGATAAGTATCTGCGGGTTTGGGGCTTCCATCGCATTGCCAAAAACGGAATTAAAAACATGTCCGCAGAGACGCGCAACATCATTGAGAGGGGACTGGAAGGGATCAATGCCTATATCGATGAACACGAGGATGATCTCCCTGTAGAATTTAAAATTGCAGGTCATAAACCCATCCGTTGGACCCTGGAACACGTTGTTGGATACGCCCGTCTCATGGGTCATGATCTCTGTCTGGCCTGGATGCCGGAAGTCATATTTGGAGGCGTCCTTGACAAGTTAGGGGATGAACTGGCTCGTGAACTCTACCCGGTCTATCCGGATACCAAACCTTATATAGTTCCCCAAACACCCAAAAATTTTAGTGATGTTGCCGAATCCATGTTCCGCAGTGAAAAAAGGATCCGAGAAATTACTGGAGCCACGGGGTCACATATTGGAAGTAATAGCTGGGTTCTGGGTGGGGATATGACAGAAAGTGGCCAACCCATCCTGGCCAATGATCCCCATCTTGCCTACTCTCAGCCTCCAGTTTGGTTTGAGATGCATCTGGTAGGTGGACGCTTCGATGTAGCTGGGGTCACCCTGGCCGGAGTTCCCGTTGTTATTCTGGGCCAGAACCAGCACTATGCCTGGGGTTTTACCAACGTCATGGTGGATGATACCGACTTCTATGTTGAAGTCACCGATGATGCCCATCCCAATCAATATTTTTACGACGGTGAATGGCGAGACATGATTATCCATGAAGAAATCATCAATGTGAAAGGGGAAGAGCCGGTTGTCCATATCGTCAGGGAAACCCTCCACGGACCCATCATAAATGACGTCCATAAGGTTTTAAAGGCCAATGAATCAGCACCGGTATCCATGTCCTGGGTGGGGAATTATTTAACCAATGAGGTCGATGCCTTTATCGGACTGAATACCGCCAGTAACTGGGATGAATTTTCAAATGCTGTGGAGAAATTCTGGATTCCTGGTCAAAATATGATTTATGCTGATCTGGAAGGTAATATTGGCTGGCGACCTGCAGTGGCACTACCACTTAGAGCCCCTGGAACTGGACTGGTTCCTCTGCCTGGGGATGATCCTCAATGGGACTGGCAAGGATTTGTACCTTTTGAGGAAATGCCATACCAATACAACCCTGAGCAGGGTTATATCGCCACAGCCAACAATAAAACCATTGGTGATGAATTTCCTTATTACATCAGTGCCTACTGGGAGCCACCTGCCCGCGCAAACCGCATCAATGAGATGCTGAGTGTTGCAGACAAGAAGTACAATATCCAGGATATGCAGGATATTCAGAATGATTTCCTGTCAGATCATGCCCGGGATTTGACCCCACTGTTTTTGGATCTGCTTAGTGAAAGTAAATTCGCCAATCCCAATGCCACAGCAGCTGTTGATGCACTGAAAAATTGGGATTATATCATGGAAAAGAGCTCACTCCAGGCTGCCTTCTTTAATGTGCTCTGGGTGAAATTTGCCTACAACCTCTATGGTGATGAAATGGATCTGATTGGACCTGAGTTCAAGGATGGTTTCTTCAAGCTGGCTAGTATCGCCATCCGTAATGCGATTTATCTCCTGGAGGAAATCCCCACTTCAACCTGGTTTGATGATGTATCAACTGAGAATATTGTTGAGGGTCCAATAGATATCCTGGAGCGATCAGTTGCAGAAGCGGTCACACATCTAGAGGAGCGCTTTGGCCCGAATACTGAGGATTGGAAGTGGTCTGAGATGCACACCCTCACTCACAAGCATCCCATGGCGTCAGTTTCACCTGACAAGAAAATGGTGAAGCAGGTAATAGGAAAGCTGCTGGACTGGCTGTTCAATTTGAATGTGGGTCCCTTTCCTGCAGCCGGCTCTGGTACCACAGTCAACAATATGGAATATCGTATGTATAACCCATATGATGTTGTCCTGGGACCATCAGTTCGTCATATCTATGATTTCGCAGATTTTGATAAGGGTGGCCTCAGCGTCTTACCCACGGGACAATCAGGTAACCCAAACTCACCCCATTATGCCGATCAAGCCGAGATGTATAATAAAGGTCAGTACAGGGTGTTTCCCATCAATGAGGAAACAGTCCAAAATGCAGGTTATAAGAAATTAATGATGGTACCATAGATTTGATTGACCACCAGGCGGGGACTAAAACTCTCCGCCTGGAATAAAATAATCCTCGTATTGTTCCTGATCTTGTGATGTATAAAATCCGCAGTATTTTGCTCTCATGATTATCTATTTGCTCTCAGCCCTGGTTCTGGCCATTGTACTTTACCACTCCTTTATATGGAAACCCCTGGATACCTCAATTCTGTACAAGCATCAGCCTTACCTGCTATTTGGCCATCGTGGATCTCCTCTACATGAACCTGAGAACACCATTGCTTCTTTCCAGAGAGCGATTACAGATGGGTGTAATGCCATCGAATTAGATGTTCACCGATCGCGAGATGGTCATTTCGTGGTTTTTCATGATGACACACTGGAGAGAACCAGCAATGGAACCGGTCGGGTTGCAGAGCATACGCTGACTGAGCTTAAAGCCCTTAATGCGGCTACTGAATGGGAGGGGAGACAGGAACAGATACCAACGCTGCAAGAGGTCGTTGATGCCCTGCCAGATACCACCATATTCAATTTTGAGATCAAGAATTTTTCCTTCTTTTCTGTACAGCACACAGAGCTGGAGTTGGTCAGATTTATCCGTGAAAATAAGATGCGTGACCGTGTCATCCTTTCATCCTTCAACCCTTTAAGCATTTGGCGGGTAAAGATATCTGATCCCAGAATTTTTACAGCATTACTCTGGTTCAACCCCAGTATTCTATCTCTGAGACACCCTTTGGGTGTCCATCTTGCCCACCCCGATCTCTTTCACCCCTGTGAGGAAAATATGAACTGGGGTGTCAAATTCTGGTCCAGAGTGAAAAATATTCCCATGCACGTCTGGGTAGTGAATGATGAGGAGAAAATGAAAACCTTTGCCGTGGATCCCATGATCAAGGGTATCATGACTGACAATGCAAAACTTCTTGTGGAAACCATCGGCCACAAACTTCACTGATGATTATGGCATATATAGTCTTAACTGATAGTGTTAGAGGATAAATTCTATTAGTCTGAATCGACATATGGCTTTCATCATTTTACTTATGAGCATTCTGGGTGTTCAGAATGGCTATGCTGGCGATAGATTTAAAATTCCAGCTCTGAATGATTTTATTTCAGATACCCTGAATATTGATGTGGTCCAGGATTCAAGTCTGGACCCATCCTCCAGTTCAATAGAGGTCAGTGATTCCAGAATTCTGGATGGCTCTATTCTGGGTATTCGCCAGACCAAGAAATACAGATACATACCAGTTGACCAATATCTCGCTCTGGATCAACCATTGTCAGATCTTTTCCAGGCGCAGTTTGTTAGGGATTCCCTCGATCTTGTTGGCACCCTGCATCTTTCTAAACTCATTTTGTGGACTGACAATTCCAGCATAAAACAAAAGGGCCTCTGTCTCAGTGCTTACACCACTTTTTATGACAGTCTGGATCAACCGATGAGCGACTGGATTTGGGAATTGCGCCTCAAACGTGAGAAGAAAGAGGCGGACACACTCTACCTCGGGCGTGTGGTTCAGGAGTTTGCCAGGGAACAATCCCGAGTGCTTTCTGAAAAGGACTTCAATTCAGAATTTTACCCATATCTTTTTCGTCGTCAACTCATGACCTGGTCAGAATTCATTTTCTTTGGAGATGGATTTGCTATTAATGCTCACTTCAGACTGGACTTTCCAGCAGATCAGGAATCAAAGTGGATGCGTGGCTCGCCTGGTTTGTTTTATCGCCGATCAGATATTCATGAGTCTATCGCTATCGGGGGCAAGGATCAGCAGTGGTTTCAGCGGCTTTCACCCCAGTGGATAACTCAGGTTTCCGGGACATACCGTTTTGGCTTCAATAATTTCGAGGGCGGTCATTTTGACCATCTGGATTACTACAATTTATTCTACTTAAATTTGTCAGCTCAGGCAAGTGTGGAATATCGCCCTGTGTATCACAAGGGAGTGTATGGTGGAATTGGTGTTTATGCTGGCTATAACATTCTACCTGATGTCATTCCACAAGCTGAAATTGGCTTACTCCTGAGAGTCGGGGTCCTGTTACCGTGATCTTGAGAGCTAAAATACGAACCATCCTCCTGGTGATCCTCTCACTCAATGCTCACCTGGGTGCTACGGATGTCACCGGCTTTGTCCACGATGTGCAATCTGGAGAAAGTATTATTGGTGTAAATGTCTTTATCAAAGCGACTGGTCAAGGTGCTGCCACTAATGTGGAGGGCTTTTTCATTCTTCGCAACACTGGCTCAGGACCTGTTGATCTGACATTCTCCCACATCGCCTATGAGGACACGACACTCAGTATCAATCTGGGTCCTGTGAATCATTTTATTTCAAGCGTAACCCTATGGCCGCATGCCATTGATACCAAAGCCATCGAGGTTGTAGGAAAGCGCGCTACCATCATCAAGGATATGGATATCTCCAGTTTACAGGTTGATCCTGTGATTCTTACAGAAATTCCTCAACTCAACAAGGATGTCTTCAAACTGATCCAATTCTCACCAAGTGTAACCACCTCAGATCCCATGTCACCCCAGTATTATGTGCGGGGTAGCGATCCTGGTGAAAACCTGGTTCAGATGGATGGGATGACCATTTATAATCCTCAACATTTTATGGGTTCCAGTGCCATCTTTAACCCCTATTCCATCAAGGATGTGGAGATGCTGGTGGGTGGCTTCGATGCTGAGTATGGTGGCCGTAATGCCTCCATCATGAATATTTCCACCCGTGAGGGTCATCAATCAGAAATCCACGGTGAGTTCCGACCAGCTATTTCAGGTATTAGTGGGGCCATTGAATTTCCTGCGGGCAAAAATGGGACGGCCATGGTGTCTGGCAGAACTTATACCGATTTTATGCTCCGAGTCATGATGGGCTCACCTAATCTGGTCATGGATTATAATGCGGCTTATCAGGTACTCCTTGGTAAGACGCGTCTCAGGTTCTCCGGATTTTTTGCCCGCGACTATATGGACTACAGTGTGGATAATCTCATGCTTTTTTTCCCTGAGGGTTTATTTGAATCCTTCGGTGAGGGATTTGTAACCAATACCACCAACCGGGCGCTGGGTGTCAAGTTTAATTCTGTTCTCCTGCCGACCTTAATCCTGGAAGGTCAAGTCTATCATTCAGCTTCCTCAGTGGACAATTTGACTTACTTCAATTACTCCATAACCGATACGGTTGAAGATTTCACAGTCGCTCTCGACTATAAAACTCATATTGAGAATACCATCGGTGAAAATACAGGAAAAGCGAACCTGGCCTGGTATGCCTTCTGGAATCAGACCCTGAAGCTGGGTCTGGAGATAAATGATATCTATTTTGCTAACGAGGTGGGCCGTTTCGATGCAGACCCAAATCCCAATAAATCGGGAGCACAATTCCAATCATTCTTTCTTCAGGATAAGATTGAACTAGGTCCTTTCCAGTTCAAACTGGGCTTGCGAAATTCAAGATCTCAGGCACAGGGTGTGTGGCATATGGAACCGCGGGCATCAGCAAGTCTCAGAATCCCTGGAGGTCACCAGCTCAAGACGGCTTATGGGAAATATTTTCAATATCTCACAACCATGGATTCTAAGGGTGATGAATTTGTACAATTTCTTGACTATTACCAGTCACTTGAGAATCGAGAGCCTCTCAATTCCATCCACTACATCGTAGGACTCAGCGGTCCCCTGTTTGGTGACATCGCCTATGAAGTGAGTGCCTACTATAAAGATTTGAAACAACTCTATCGGGCAACCTACAGCAATACAATAGTTGCCGGTGAAAGCTCAGCCCTTATCGAAGGAGGCTCTGGAGAATCCTATGGGTTTGAAATTCTGTTGAGAGGTGAATTTGGCCGTCTGTCAGGGTGGTTGGGCTACAATTATTCCAAAGGGTTCCGTCGCTATCCCTCCATTCTGGATGGCCAGACAAGCTTATTTGATGCGGACCAACCCCATAATCTCAAATCCATTCTGCTGTTTAAATTAACACCGGATATTGTGGCCAGTTCGACCTTGCAGATTACTTCAGGATTTCCACGCACCTGGGAAACGGGAATGCGCATGCATGGAACCTATGATCCACTGACAAATACTACTGGATATTTTGCCACCTACATCACACCAGAGCGTAACAATGTGAGGTATCCCGCTCGTTTAGCCTGGGATATTGGCTGGAAGAAAAAACTCCGTTCAGGCTTTGGCTTTAATCTGGCTGAATACCTGGGGGGGATAGATGCCTATATGACCATGACCATCAGGAATCTGCTATTCCTACATCGCAACCCGATCTACTACTTCTACATCCCGGAGTATGGTTACTATGGCTTTGGAGCTGGTTATTTACCATCAATATCATTTGGCTATAGCCTACAATTCTAATAGGTACCAAGATGAAAATTACTAACACACTGCCAGTCCTCCTGTTTTTGCTCCTTGTGAATGCTTGTGATTTACCGCATCAACCAGGTCCCATGCCCACAGATATTGTTGAAACAGAATTCGAACCTGGTCTGAATATTATGGGTGTTCTCCGGGCTGATGATCTTCAGGGAAACTCATTTATAAATATCAACAGGGCGCTCACCACAGAAGAAATTTATTCAGATTCCATAGAGAATTTTTCACCCCCTATAGAGTATGTGGAGGTCATGACAAGGAGTGACAGCATGACCTATAATTTCGGCCAGAGTAATGTTAACGCTACGGACTGGCAGGATTACAATAATGCATACTTCCATGCAAATGCTGGTGAGATCTATGAACTTGAGATCAGTGCACTGGGTTTTCCCTTACTGACCGCCGAAACCACTATCCCAGATTTTCCACAAATTGATAAAGGCTCCTGGGTGATAAACGTTGATGAATTAAAATTTGACCTGCAGCACCACCCCTCTGCTTATGAATACAGGATATATCTGTTCTTTGCGGTGACCGTTCTCGAGAAGGTGGTGAAGCCAGGTAGTAGCGCGACCATCCCAGTGGAATGGACATTCGATGCAGCCAACGGTGCACCGCTTCACCTGAGCGTCACCGCCCTTGATGAGAACCTGACCCGCTACGGTAATAGTCCCATCTCCTTCATTCCCAATACCTATCATCCAGATGGATCGACGGTAGCGGGTGGCTATGGATGTTTTGGGTCAGTCTCTGTCACTGAATTCGAGTTGAACTGAGATTAAGGGTGCAGAATAGTTGCGCAACACACTTGCATTTATGCCTGATGCATTCTATGCTAAAAGCCTTATGAATTCCAAAGAACTTCGTGAAATAAAAATATCATCTGAGACCAAATTTAAGGGGAATCTTCTCCACGTGGTCCGGGATGAGGTCAAACTTCCCAACGGCAAGACCAGTGTCCGCGAGGGCATCAAACATCCTGGTGCCGTAGTCATTATTCCATTTTTGAATACCACCACATTGATTATGGAACGGCAGTTTAGATATTATCCCAATGAGATATTTTACGAGCTTCCTGCTGGCAAAACAGATGCTGGAGAGGATTTTCTCACGACGGGCAAACGCGAGCTTCTTGAGGAAACTGGCTATACAGCTAGCACCTGGACATTCATAAGTCATCTCTATCCCGCCATTGGCTATGCCGATGAGAAAATGGCAGTCTATGCCGCCAGCGATTTAACCATGCAGGAAATAGACCGGGATGAGGATGAGTTTCTGGAAATCATTGAAATGCCCCTGGACAAAGCCATGGAAATGTTAAGGCGCGGTGAAATCACTGACGCAAAAACTATGGTGGGTTTGTTCTGGGCTGAAAAACTGGCCAGTGGAGATTGGAAAGCCCATGTCTGAAGTTGATTTTATTTATGCCTGTGATGCATCTGCTGTACCTGAGAATGGTGCTCTTAATGTGAATCTGGATGGAGAGGAAATTACCATATTTCACACACCAGATCGTTTTATTGCACGTTCAGGGTTCTGTAAACACAATGGCTTCAAACTTGAACTATGTGAAATAACCGGCGATACGTTGACTTGCCCTTTACATGGGTGGAAATACAGCATATCTACGGGGAAGGGGATCAAACCCAGTTATACCAGGCTGGAAACCTATCCAGTCGTCATGAGAGCTGACCAATTATGGGTGCAGCCGGTTGCTGAAAAAGAAGATGATGATTTCGATACATCAGCTTTTGATTGGTAAAATTCAGGTAAGGGGAGGGTGATATGAAAAAAATAGCAGTGGTTTTATCAGGTTCAGGATTTTTAGATGGCGCAGAGATTCAAGAAAGTGTGATCACTATGCTTGCTCTAGATCGCGCCGGTGTGAGCTATCAATGCATGGCACCGGATATGGAACAGATGCATGTGGTGAACCATTTCACAGGTGAAGTTGCCGAGGGAGAACAGAGAAACGTTCTGGTAGAGGCAGCCCGCATAGCCAGGACCCAAATTATAGATATCGCTACAGCCAACCCCAATGATTTTGATGCAGTTATTTTTCCAGGTGGCTATGGGGCAGCCAAAAACCTGTCTAATTTCGCTGTTAAAGGTGCCGCAAGTACGGTGCAGGCTGATATACTCCAGTTTTCACGAGCTTTTGCTGCAACTGGAAAACCCATGGGCTTTGTTTGCATTGCCCCAGCGATGATACCCCATATTTATGGCGCTGATGCCAAATTGACCATCGGTTCAGATGCTGATACGGCGGCTGCCATCAATGAAATGGGTGGAAATCATATTAACTGTCCAGTCGACGATTTTGTAGTTGATGAAGAAAGAAACCTGGTTTCAACTCCAGCATATATGTTGGATATGAGAATTAGCGAGGTTGCCACTGGAATCGAAAAACTGGTCAACAAAATTATAGAGATGATTCATGGAAAATAATGTAAAAGACTTAAAACAGGTCGCCCACTTCTCAGAAGATGCTGCCAACATTAATAGTATGTTCAATAGCGACCAACTGCGAATGGATGTGCTGTTATTAAATACGCATCAATACATTTCACCTGTGGTGGAGCCCATCTCAGACATTATCTATTTCGTATTACGGGGAGAGGGTGTTTTTGAAGTGGGAGATGAGGTGCTGGTACTCACACGCAACACTTCAGTCCTGGTGGAAATGGGTGTCAGCTCAGGTATTATCAATGAGAGCGATGAGCAGTTGACCGTTCTGAAAATCGCGGCCCCTCCCGGAATTCATAACCCTAGTTCCTAACTGAGGCTGAGTAGATGCACGCGCCCGTTTTTCCTTTACCTACGGTAAATCTGTTTCCTGAAACTACAGCCAGTTACCACATCTTCGAACCGAGATATGTGGAAATGATTGAAAGTGTATTGGAAGGAGATGGTCTCTTGGCCATGGGGGTTCTGAAACCCGGTTACGAAGATGATTATTATGGTACCCCGGAAATTTTCCCCGTCGGGTGTCTTGGTAAAATTCAGTCCTATGAAAAATTGGAGAATGGGAAATACAATATTGTTCTGGAAGGCCTGTTTAGGGTTGGGTTTGGTGAAATAGTCAAAGACAACCCCTTCCGCGTGGCTGAATTGATCGAGTTACCTGAATCAGATTCTGGAAATGATTTTATTGATGAGCGTGAGGACTTGCTGCTGCGCCTGAATTATCTGGTGGAGCAATCTCCAGACACACTCGATTTTAGCCCCATCCTGGAGGAACAGGAATCTTTTATAGCACTAGTGAATCTGGTAGCCCGCACCCTGCCTCTAAAAAACGATGAGCAATATGCACTCCTTTCAATGGATTCTGTCCGAGAACGCGCTAATCGCATTCTGTGGCTCATTGATGATCAGATTGAAACCATTGAATTGCTTAAACGTGTCGATCCCAGAATTTCGGATGATATCTCGCTGAATTAAACAGGTTTCACCTCTCGACAGTAGCCCCCCCTTTCCCTTGCCATTGATTCTGATATTTCGATTTACAATAGCAGGTAATGCACAAATCAATTAATTACAAAGTGCTGAATTGATCTAAATCAGTCCTTAATAAAGTATTCTGCTGACTTTATCAATTATACATGATAAGATAAATAATTGTCATAGGGAAACAGATGTCTTGGCATGTGCTTTGCAAATGATCGAGTGATGATTGTTGGAAAATTTGTTAACCGATCACTTATAGAAGGAAGCCATTATGGAGTGTTTTTCTCTATTACGGTCTGATGTCCCAGCCCTGATTGATTACCTCGGGGATTTTGGGGAGGTAATCGCCCCCCATGGGAAAGGGGATGTCTCGTATTCGTTTGAAGTTGTCCGTGACAGCAGTGATGTTGTGCTGGACTATACCCGTACCTTATTACCACTCAAGAAGATGTTTCTCCCACCCGTCGAAAAATTGATGGGTTTCTCACTCAAAAATGGGAGTTACGAGCAAGAAGATGTGATAGTCGCTCCCAGAGTATTCTTTGGAGTACATAGTTATGAGATGCAATCCATACTCAGGCTGGATCATAGCATGTTGTCTGGATCTGCTGAATCAAATTATTTCAAACGACGTCAGTCCTCCCGTTTTGTGGGTATCTCGTTTGAACCGGATGAATTTCACTTTTCAGAAAGTGTAGGCGTTGTCATCGAAGAAATGGAAGGCTTTGATCTCTTCCTCAATGAAGTCGATGGTGACTTTCAACTCTATGTTCTCACAGATAGTGGTCAGGGAATGTTAAATGGGTTTGATAAAATCAATCTAACAGAACCTGAAGTAGTTGAGGGTCGTCACTTTAAGAAAAAAATAAGATATCATTATAATAGACTCCCACGTGTTTTTCAGTACGCCTATCATTCTGATGTCTGGGCTGATGTGGCTTCACGCTGTGTGGGCTGTGGTGCTTGTACACTGACCTGTCCCACTTGCTTTTGCTTTGATGTTCAAGATGAAGTCGAAGTGACCGCTGAAGATGGTATGCGCCAACGCAGCTGGGATAGTTGCATGCTCAGTACCTTCGCCGAGGTCGCTGGTGGAGAGAACTTCCGAGAGAAGACTATCAATCGAACGCGCCATCGCCTCTATCGGAAATTCAAATACATAACAGATGAAGAAGGCTTGCCCTGGTGTGTTGGCTGTGGTCGCTGTACTGCTTTTTGTCCTGCAGGAATCTCATTGCCAGACATTGTCAATGAGCTCATCCAGGAAGACGAGAAAGCCCAATATCACCGGACAGTCCGGGTATAGAGAAGGAGGCTGAATATGAAACGTCTACAAGATGTAGAACATCACGAAACTGAAGATCTCTATTACCCCACGATGTGTAAGGTGACTGGAGCCAAACAGATAACCGAAATGGAAAAATGGTATGAGCTTGAAATGCCGGATGGTCAGAGTTTAGGTCATAGTCCTGGTCAGTTTGTAGAAGTATCTGCATTCGGGATTGGTGAAGCACCCATATCCATTTCCAGTTCTCCATCAAAGAATGGTAAGTTCGAACTATGTATCCGTCAGGTTGGCACCCTGACCAACGTGCTGAAGAATTATGAAACCGGTGATATGATGGGTATTCGTGGTCCTTTTGGTAAGGGCTTCCCCATGGAAAAACTTTTTGGCAAGGATATCCTGGTAGTAGCAGGTGGAATTGGTCTGGTACCCCTTCGATCTCTCATTAATTATGTTCTGGATAATCGCAAAGACTTTGGCCGCCTCATCATTCTTTATGGTGCAAAGACTCCCTCTGAACTTCTTTTTACAGATGAATTAGAAACATGGAAAGACCGAGATGATGTGGAATTACATGTGACTGTAGATCAACCAGATGAGACCTGGGAAGGCAATACCGGTGTTATCACAACGCTGATTCCCTCTCTGGATCTCAAGTTGAACACCACCATAGCCGCCATCACAGGCCCCCCAGTCATGTACAAGTTTGTTGTCATGTCACTCAAGTCAAAACAACTTCCTGATGATCAGATATATCTGTCTCTTGAACGCCGCATGAAATGTGGTGTTGGTAAATGTGGACATTGCCAGATCAATGGTGTTTACTGTTGTCAGGATGGTCCCGTGTTCAACTATGTTGATCTCAAACCATTGGAGGAGGCTCTCTAATGAAACCACAAGTTGCATTTTTCGATTTTACCAGTTGTGAAGGTTGTCAGCTCAATAAACTCAATTTTGAAAATGACCTCCTCGATATATTAAAACACATAGATATTGTTGAATTCCGCGAGGCTATGGATGACAAGGCTGATCACTATGATATCGCCTTTATTGAAGGATCAATTACTTCACCATCCTGTGTGGAACGAATTCATGATATCCGTCGTCGTAGCGATATTTTAGTGGCTCTTGGCTCCTGTGCTGTGAATGGTGGTGTCAATGCTATGAAGAATCTTCATCCCATAGATGAAGTCCGCGAAACGGTTTATGGGGATGACAAGTACCTGTTTGCCACCCTGCCAGCCATGGCAGTTTCATCTGTTGTTAAAGTCGACTATGAAGTCCGTGGTTGTCCCATGACCCAGCAAGATTTTCTCAAACTGCTTATCGCTCTGGTTCTGGGAAAACAACCCCCCACATATGGTTCTCCAGTATGTGTGGAGTGCAAGCTCAAGGAAAATGAGTGTCTTTACAATCGCGGCATGGTTTGTCTCGGTCCCATCACCAGGGGTGGTTGTGATGCGGTTTGCCCAAGCTTTGGACAATTCTGTACAGGCTGTCGGGGAATCCTTGACAATCCCAATATTGACGGGATGCTGGAAGTGATGACCAGTCATGGTATCAGTCTGGATGAAGCAAAAAAACGTATGCTGCTCTATAATTCAAACGAGGTTCAATTATGAGTCGTGATCTTGACATCAAAGTCCATCACCTGACCCGTGTGGAAGGTCATGGAAATATCGTAGTAAACATGAAAGATGGGGTTCTTGAGAAAGCTCACCTCAGTATCGTAGAACCTCCCCGGTTTTTTGAAGCTATGATGAAGGGGCGCAGTTTTCATGAAGCCGCCATCATCACCTCAAGAATCTGTGGTATTTGTTCTCTCGGTCATCAATTGACATCACTGGTAACCACTGAAGACGCCCTGGGTCTGGAAGTTTCAGAGCAGACCGTACTCCTTAGAAAATTATTGGTCCATGGAGCCACTCTGCAATCAAATATCCTGCATGCCTATTTTCTGGCTGCTCCGGATTTTTTAAATGTTGGCAGTGTGTTTCCACTCATAGCCACACATAAGGATGTGGTACTGAGAGCTCTGCGTATGAAACGTCTCGCCAATGATATTGCTGATATCGTTTCTGGTAGAGCCGTGCATCCCATTACACCGGTTCCTGGCGGTTTTTCAAGAATTCCAGAAAAAGCAGAACTTTTAGAAATCAAACGACGCCTGCTCGAAGAAGCCCTTCCGGATGGTCTGGAAACCATCGAGACCATGAAGGCTCTGGCCGGCGCCATCCCTCAGTTTGAAAGGGAAACAGAGTATGTCTCTCTCAAACACCCTGATGAGTATGCCCTCTACCAGGGAGACATTTTCTCCTCTGATAGCGGCGCCACTCCGATTTCAAATTATCTGGATGTCACCAATGAATTCGTTGTGAATCATAGCACCTCAAAACACGCAAAATACAATAGAAGTTCGTATTTCGTTGGTGCTCTGGCTCGCTGGAATAACAATCATGCCCAACTCGGGGAAGAAGCTCATGCTGCTGCTGAAGCCATGGGTCTCAAACCCAATTGTTACAATCCCTATATGAATACCATCGCCCAGGTAGTTGAAGCTGTGCATTGTATTCTGGATAGTGTCCGCATCATTGACAGGTTGATGGAAATGGGTCTCAAAAATGAGAAACCCAACCAGACACCCACTCGTTATGGTCGGGGTATTGGTTCCAATGAGGTTCCAAGGGGTATTCTTTTCCATGACTATACTTATGATAATAAGGGAAATATCATCAAGGCGAACTGTATCATTCCTACAGGTCAAAATTTGGCCAACATAGATGATGATATGATGAAATTGGTGCCTGAGATTATCAACAAGTCCAAGGAGGAAATTACTCTGAACCTTGAGATGTTGGTCAGAGCGTATGATCCATGTATCTCTTGCTCAGTTCATATGCTGGAAGTTGATTTCATCGAATAGCTCTCATGGCAGCATTAACAGTCATAGGTGTGGGTAGTCGCTTACGGGGAGATGATGCCATCGGTCCCTTACTTATCGATGCACTTTCCCGGCAAACACATCCCCAGCTGGAATTGGTGGATGCCGGTAGTGATGCCCTGGGGATCCTCGAGTATCTCGAAGGACGAGAGCATGTGATTGTTGTAGATGCCTGTCAGATGGGCCGTGATGCAGGGTCCGTATTGGAGTTTAACTCCGCTCAAATTGACTTTGTTTTAAAAGATGATCCCATTTCACTGCATGGTCTGGGATTGGCAGAATCAATAAAAATGGCAGAATCCCTGCATATGTTACCTGAAGACTTGAAAATCATTGGTATTGAACCAGAATCAATTCAATTTAATGGCTCACTTTCCGTACCCGTTCAAAGGGCCTTGAAAATGGCCGTTGATATCGTTGAAGATAAACTAAATCGAGTAAGCCAACTCGCTGAGGCTTAGTTCAATTTGTTTGGCGTTCGCGCCCAGGAGGAAGATAAAAAATGGCAAAAAAAGTATTGATAATAGATGATGACTTCGATCTCGTTGAAGCCATGCGTATCACCTTGGAATCAGCTGGTTATGATGTGATTGATGCCCAGGATGGTGAAAAGGGCCTGGAGAAGATTAAATCAGAATCTCCAGATTTGATTATTCTGGATGTGATGATGTCTTCCATGGACGAAGGTTTTCATGTCGCCTACAAAATTAGAGAAGATGCTGACATCAAAGATACACCCATCGTCATGTTAACAGCTGTCGGTAATCAAACTGGTTTTCAGTTTGACCCCGGTAAAGATGCTGATTTTCTACCTGTAGACGCCTTTATAGAAAAACCGGTAAATCCAAAAAAACTGGTGGACGTCGTACATCAAAACATTAAGGTCTAAGCAGGAGAGACTTTAACTGATTCGATCTTAAAAACGGTAGCAATTTGACGCTATTTCCTGAAACACCCGCTTTCTCAATTGCCTCCATGCTTCGGCGTGACAAATGGCTTATACGGCTACGTTGGTATGCAATTCTTGGACTCTTCTCTGGAGTAATTCTCTTGAAGAGCATTGCCCTCGGTCCAGCTTCCAGTCTGAATGCCATGGCCGTTGTTGCTTTCATCCTGGTCGGCTTAAATCTCATGTATCTCATATACGCCTCGGCTAAAAAGCAATTCGGGATGTCCAATCTGGTTATTCTACTCAATTTACAAATGGTCATGGATTTATTCTTGCTCACGGTTCTGATTTATCTAACGGGGAGTGCAGAAAGCCCACTATCCTTCTTCTACGTTTTTCACATTATTCTGGCTAGTATCATTTTCCCAGGCGGTTTTTCGTATCTGTATTCCCTCTTGGTTATTATCCTGTATTCAGGTCTATTACTCATAGAGCAGTCGAGTTTTGTGGAGCATATTTGCTTCTATAGCGAGCTGCATTTAATGAATGATTCCCGAGTTATTGTGGGGATCTGGTTCATTTTTGTAGTGACTATGATGGTTTCAGCTTATCTCGCCCAGAATGTGACTGAGAGACATCGTCGTGTGAGAGACAAACTGGAAGCTGCCAACTTAAAACTTCACGAAATCAACGAAACCAAGACTACGTTTTTCCGTTATGCCAGCCATGAAATGAAAGCCCCCATTGCAACCATTCAATCAACCCTAATGGTTATAGAAGATATTTTGGGGACCAAGGCTGATGAGCGGGTCATCAATATGCTAAACCGTGCCATTGGTCGTACATCTGAAACCATAGGAATGCTCAAAGATCTGGCAGATCTAACCTATGGAAATTTTCAGGAGCAGCAACAGTTCGAGAGTCTGAGTCTGCGCAAATTGCTGGTTGGATTGGTATCCGATGCGAAACCCAATTCGGACCGAAAAAGTCAAACTCTCACATTCAATTCTGCAGATGCGTCTTTTGATTATTTCGGGGATGTTAATGCACTGGGGAAAATATTTATCAATCTCATCTCCAATGCCATTCGTTATACCCAGGAATCAGGCAGCATTCAGGTGAGTTTAGAAAAAGTTGACTTGAATTATGTGGTAAAAGTTTCTGATGATGGGCAGGGTATTCCGGAATCAGAACAGGTCAATATCTTCAAAGAATTTTACAGGACACCTACTGCCCGAAAACTGATTTCAGAGGGTACAGGCTTGGGCTTGGCAATCGTGATGCGCATGGTTGAATTACATGGCGGCGATATACAGGTAGATAGCCAGGAAGGTAGGGGAAGTACATTTACTGTTCAGCTGCCGTTTGAGGAGGAATTGTGAGGAAGGAATCAATCGGTGGAATTATAGTTGATGAGCAGCTATCCTTTGTCAGAATATTCAATCTTCCAGATGAACCTGACTGGGGTGGTTCTGCCCTTGAAGAATTCTGCTTTTATGGCCAGACCGTGAATTTTATCAGCGAAAACCTGGATAGTACCGGTAAAGCCAATTTGTCCGTAACACTCCACCATGATGAATCTGAATCCTTTCAAAAAGCAGTGGACGCAATTGAAGATTTGCATGAGGACATTAGTGTCGAAGTGATTGAACATGTCTGTCTGCTCACGGTATATGGACCTCACTTCAAGGAACGTTGTGGTCTGGCGGCTACATTTTTCAGAGCCCTGGGTATCCGTGGCATCAATATTTTATCCATATCCACTTCAATCAGTTCTATCTCGGCTATCATTGAGGAAAAACATCTCCTTGATGCCACCAGCGCTTTGCGTGATGTTTTTGATGTCCCCTGATCCAGCCAGCTGAGCCATCATTATTCTACCAGGTACGGTACTGATAAATAATTATCCATATGTGATAGTTTCTGGGTTATTTTAATTTTTCATTAAACAGCGGGAGCGCTTGATTTGGATTACCGTAAAGAATTAAATGACCAATTAAAAGTAGCCATGAAGGCTAAGGATGCAACCAGCCTGAAAACGATTCGGGACCTTAAGTCCAGAATACAGATGCGTGAGATTGAAAAGGGCGAAGCTCTAAAAGAAGCAGAAATTGTCAAGTTGGTACAGACCGCGGCCAAGCAACGCAAAGAAGCCATCGCTCTATATGAACAGGGAGACAGGCCAGAGTTGGTTGCAGCAGAAAATGCTGAACTTCAGGTGCTCAAGAAATACTTACCTCAAATGATGGATGAGACTGCAATGGAAGACCTCGTTAAACGGATCCTGAAGGAGACAGGGGCGGTTAGCATGGGTGACATGGGCAAGGTTATGGGACCCCTAATGAAAGCAGCGGCGGGTAAGGCAGATGGAAAACGGCTTCAAGAAATCGTAAAAGGGATGCTTAGCTCATGATGGCTACAGCTTTTGATTTAGGTGGTATATTCCTACTCGTAATTATGGCGGTCAGTGGACTTAAGAAAGGTCTTATTGATGGCGTGCTAAAAATAGTTGGGATGTATGCTGCTATGTATGTGGCAATGAATTATAGCTATTATGCTGTCCTGATAATTGAACCCCTGATTAGCATACCAGCTACATACAAGACTATTGCAGGTTACGGTATAGCCTTCCTGGCTACCATGTATTCATTTACAATACTTGGCTTTATTCTTAAAAAAATTGTTAGGACAATGAACCTCGGTATCGTGGATCGGGTCGGAGGAATTACTCTTGGAGTAACCAAGGCTGGACTTCTATTATCTGCTGTTGTGTGGGCTTTTGCTCTGGTGCCACCAGACATGCGTGGAACCTGGCAACAGGAATCCAAGCTGTACCCCAATGTGGAATTTTTCGCGGATAATGTGGTCAAGATCTTTGGTATGGAGGATGAGATGACCATGTTGCAGTCCAGTATTGGTTCAATTGTGAGCGGCGAAGGGGTGAGTCTCCCTGAGCTGGCAGGAGATGATAGTAGTGCTGGTCTCCTAGATGGTCTTCTAGGTGGGAATGACGGAAATAGTGCTCTTAGCCCTGATTTATTGAAAATGCTTGGCGGTAGTAAGGGAGAGGATCAGACTGAAATTCTGAGCAAAGCCATGGAGTCAATGGGTGGAGCTCAAAAAGGACTCATGCAGCAGATGTTAAAATCGGCTGGAGTTGAAGGTCTCGGCGGCGCGGATCTGGATATCATGGGAGAGGTGGAAAAAATCAAGCATGCTGGTACCAATAGACAAACAGATATGGATAAATTGCTGGATGAAATCGAAGCAGCTGCCCAGAGTCGCGGAAATGTCGAACCGAAGGTGCAGGATCGAGAAGAGGTAGAAGCAGAGGCGCAGGATCTCGAAGAGCAAGAAGTAGAGGAACAGGGTCGCGAAGAGTAGAGTCATGGATTCTTCTGACTCAACTAATTCTAGTAATACACACCTCGGTTTTGATGATGTACGTCAATGGTTGGCAGATGAAGCAGCCGGGATCAGTGTCACCCATCAATTTGAAAAGCTCCAACCCAAGGACAATCCAATTGATATTCGCGAGCAATATGACCGTATCGCAGCCATTGAAGCCCTCATGGATATCAACAGCAGCTTCTATATTCGTCCTTATGATGAACTTCATGAAATATTAAAATTACTCGCTCTGGATGGCAGTACGCTATACCCTGAGGATCTGAAAACGGTTCACAATATTCTTGAACAATCCAGGACATTAAAAAACATCTATCAAAACCATCCCGAGGAAGAAATATCTATCTGGGATGAGGATTTTCAGAACATCACTCCGCTTCTTGATCTTGAAAAAGATATCCTCAAGATTGTTGGTCCAGATGGTGAGGTTTTGGACAATGCCTCCTCAACCCTGTCATCTCTCCGTCGTAAGCTTCGGAAATCTGGTGGAGCTGTCCGCACCAGGATGGCTGATTTGGTTAAAAAATACGGTGAAAGCGGTTATCTGAACGAATCTCAAGCTGGAATTAAAGCAGGCCGATTAGTCCTGCCCGTCATCAGCTCGTATAAGGGACAGGTTCAAGGTGTTATCCAGGATATGTCCAATACCGGGACAACTACCTTTATTGAACCATTTGAGATCATTGAATTAAATAATCAGATCAAAACAATTGAGATTGAGGAGCAACAGGAAGTTCAGCGTATCCTACAGGAACTTACTGGTCGTCTCCATCTTCATCACTCAACTATTCGGCAGAATTACAAATTGCTGGAGATATTAGATTATCACACAGCACTGGTCAAATTTGGTAAAACTTTTGCCTGCACTATCCCAACACTCTCAGAAGATGGGTCCTTCCTGCTAAAAAGTGCCCGTAACCCCAGGCTTGCATTACAGAGGAAGGTTGTCCCACTTGAACTCGCCATGGACAGCCAAACAAACACTCTGATTATTACAGGACCAAATGCCGGGGGCAAGACCGTAGCACTAAAAACCATTGGTCTCCTCGCCTTAATGGCCAATGCTGGTGTCCCGGTACCTGCAGCAGAAGGCAGTGTGATTCCTTTTGTAGATAAAATTTTCACGGACATTGGTGATCAACAATCTCTGGTGGATGATCTTTCAACCTTTTCGGCCCACCTGAGTACTATCATTAGCATTCTGGATCAGACCACATCTCAAAGTCTGGTGCTTCTAGACGAATTGGGAACCGGTACAGACCCTGCAGAAGGGGCGGCTCTGGCGCGATCGATTCTGGAATCCCTGGGAGGTGCCGGTGTGAAAACGGTGGCTACCACGCATCTTGGTGACCTGAAAGTTTTCGCCCACGAAGCTGAGAATGTTATGAATGGCGCTATGGAATTCGATCAAAAAGGGCTTAAACCCACCTACAAATTTTTAGCTGGCGTACCTGGTAGTAGCTATGGCTTTGAAATATCCAAACGTCTCGGTCTCTCTGATGACATCCTGAAGTCCGCCCGTGGCTATATCGGTTGGGCACGAGACAGTATGGAAAAACTGCTGAGATCTCTTGAAGCTGAGCGAGCCACCCTGTCAGGTTTAAAATCCGATAACACCGATTTACAGCGCGATCTGAAAATGAAACAGAAGCGTATGGATACGGCTCTGGAATCTGTACAGAAAGCCGAGCGAAAAGCTGACAGAGATGCAGCAAAGAAGGCGGGTCAGATTATCACGGATGCCCGTCAGACAGTTGAGCAGGTCATCAAGCAGATCAAGGAATCTCAGGCTGGCAAAGAAAATATCAAAGAAGTTCGCGGAACTCTGGATCAGATTGAAGCAGAGCTGGAAAAGGTTATCGAGGAAACTGAAGAACCACTCAAACTGGAAAAGTTGAGAAGTGAGGACGTCACCAAAGGCCTGGAGGTAACCGTATTCAGTTTGGACCAAATTGGAGTGGTTCTTGAAAAATCCATACGGGGTAAGACCATGGTGGAAGTTGACGGTAAACGAATGCGCGTCCCTATCGAGTGGTTGGGGAAGGCACCCCAGAAAAAAGCAACTGAGTTGAAATCGACAACGGTCGTCAACGTATCTGATCGTAAAGCTAGTACCTATAGCCTTGATTTAAGAGGATTTCGCGCCGACGCAGCTATTGAAGAGTTAGGTCGGTTTATTGACCAGGCTGTACTCAATAATTTGTCCATCATGCAAATCATCCACGGTAAGGGTACAGGGGTTATAAAACAGGTCGTCCATGAAGTCCTTGATAAACATCCTGCGGTGAAGACAAAACGTCTGGGTGGTCTGGATGAAGGTGGGGCAGGTATCACTTTTGTCGAGTTGAAGTAGTTCTTTGTCATACTGATAGCTCTCCCTCTCCTCCCCAGTTCTTTGAACTGACCCTCCTGAAGGAGGGTGAAAAAAAATATGAAAATTCCAGATCACTTAGTTAAACGGAGTAGAGCTTTACGTAGAAAACAGACTGCGGCTGAATATCGTTTGTGGTCACTTCTCCGGGGCAAAAAACTAGGTGGGTATAAAATCCGCCGACAGCATGTTCTTCTTAATTACATCGTTGATTTCTTTTGTTTTTCCGAGAAATTAATCATTGAGCTTGATGGTCCCATTCACAACACGCAAAAGGTCAGGGAATATGATAAACGTAGACAGGATCTTCTCATCGCCAATGGATACCGAATCCTGCGGTTCAAAAATGCCGACGTGTTTCAAAATGAAGCAGAAGTCCTTTCAACCATTTTACAGGCCTTAGACGAAAACCCCAGTTGAAAATGCTTTTTTCTCCCCTGGGGGAGGTGTCGGAACGTAGTTCAGACAGAGGGGGGACCCAACTTCAGTTAGCATTCAATTTCAACCGTCTTATCTTCAAAGCAGAATCATGGCACTCATTGCAGAACATATTATTGAACAAGTCAGGGAAGCCAACGATGTAGTCGATGTTGTATCTGATTATGTGCAACTAAAACGCTCGGGTCGTAACTTTTTTGGTCGCTGCCCCTTCCATAATGAAAAGACCCCTTCCTTCAGTGTCAGTCCTGATAAGCAAATCTATCATTGTTTCGGATGTGGCGCCGGTGGCAATGTCATTAACTTTATCATGGAACACGAACGACTCGATTTTTTATCATCGGTAAAATTGCTGGCAGATCGAGCCAATATTCACATTGAGACTGATCCGGGAGAACCCCGCAAAAAAGATGATCGGGCATCCATTTACAACATGCATGAAATTGCGGCCAGGGTTTTTGAACGACAATTAAATGATAGCAGTGCTAAATCTGCGAAAGACTATTTGCTCAATCGAGGCCTTGCCGAAGAAACCCTGAAAACTTTCCGGGTTGGTTTTGCTCCAGACAGTTGGGACACGGTGACCCTGGAGGTGATGAAGCTAGGATTATCCCAGGATGTTCTGACGCGCAGCGGTCTGCTTATGCCCAAGAACGGGGGTGGGTACTACGATCGCTTCCGCAACCGAATCATGTTTCCCATCATGGATATCAATGGTAAAGTCCAGGCTTTTGGTGGTAGAATTTTTGGCGAAGCTGAAGGCGCCAAATATATGAACAGTCCCGAAACACCCATTTACCATAAGGGACGCACCCTGTTTGGTTTGAATATTAGTCGCGATGAGATTAGAAGCTCGCGGACTGCCATTCTAGTTGAAGGTTATATGGATCTCATTCGCTTGTATCAGGAAGGTTTCCAAAATGTTGTAGCCGGTACCGGTACTGCATTTACTTCCGAGCAGGCTGGGCTGGTGAAACGTTTTGCAGATAAAGTATTGGTCTGTTATGATGGAGATACTGCTGGTCAGAAGGCAGCTCAAAAAGCAGGACTCACACTTCTGGACAAAGGACTTGACGTCCGCATTATCCAGATACCCCATGGGGAAGACCCAGATAGCTTTTTTGATGAGAAGGACGCCAAGGAATTTCAAAAACTCATCGGGTCAGCATTGGATTTTATGACTTTTGTGCTCAGAGCCAATCAGGATCAAATGGATTCTCCTGTGAAGCGGACAGCATTCCTTGAAGGGATGGTATCTGAACTGGCTCTAATGCAGAATGAAATACTAAGGGGCATGTTGGCAGGTCAATTGGCAGATGAAATGCATGTTCCTGAAGAAGCGGTTATGGGATTGCTTAAACGTCAATCAAAAAGGGTCCGTCGTAGTGAGTATACCCCTGATCCTCCGGTTAGACAGACACAATCCAAACCAGATACCTTGCGCCGTCCAGAATCGGGTGCTGAGAAAGCAGAATTTGAACTGTTGCGGTTGCATCTGAGCCAGGATGAAAGTTTGCTGAACTGGTTGACTTCCACCATCGGTGACGATGATATCAAGGCTTTCCATTATGTAGAAATCTTCCAGATGCTCCATGGTCGTCTGCGCAAAGAATTACCTATTAATCATAGTAGATTGTTGGATGAAATTGAATCTGCCGAGATCCGGCGATTTATTGCCCGATTGATCAACGAGGCGCGACCAGACTTGGAAAGTATCAGCCATGCACATCAATGTATAAAGACGGTACGCTGGTGGGCTATTCAGCGCGAAATGGATGAATTAAAACAACTTATGCGTGATGCAGATGCCAGGGGTGATGATTCCACTGAGTATTTCCGAAGGAAAGTGGAACTTCAACTTGAGCAACGGGATATCAAACCCAATCCCACACCGATGTAGTCGTATCATTGCGGCTCTTCCACCCTCTATTTTCACTATTAATGTGATTTAATCCACGCCTCATGGGAGGAAACCTGGATTGATTGGATATTAGCTAGTGATGGCTGGTCATATTTACAGCACTATAGGGACTTATATTCATTATATACATGTATATACAAGGTATAAAATAATTTAAAATATATTCACCTCAAGCTTGACACGCTTTTGGTTTTAGCCTAAAATATCATCGGAAAAATGACAGCGAGAAGTCCCTTATTCGGCAGAACAAGGGACTTTTTGTATTATGGGGGTTTGTCTCGGGTTTGGAAATACAATCCCTTTGCACATGCATGACCCCTCGACTATTTTAATTGGCTCTTTGGGAGCTTTGTGAGTAATGAAATCACCTGTTCCCAATTCACTATCGGGCCCATAGCTCAATTGGTTAGAGCGCCGGACTCATAATCCGTCGGTTCGGGGTTCAAGTCCCTGTGGGCCCACAAAAGAAAAGTCGCCATTCGGCGGCTTTTTCTTTTGTATGGGCACCCCAGACTTTCACCCCGAAGGGGTTCACTACGCAGTCAGTTGCCAGCGGCAAGTGACGAGAAGAGGCGAGAGCGAAGCTCGCAGCCAACTCCCTGTGTTTCATTCCCCAAAGCCAGTTTCCAACCTGGACCCACTGAACTTGCACCCCGAACAGGGGTTCACCACGGAGAATCTGCTAGCAGCAGAATCGTAGGGACGCCGGAGTGAAACGAACGGCAACTCCCTGCTTGTCCCGTCAGAGCGAAGCGAATGCGGGGTGGCCCACCATTTAAACCCCTTGTAATCCAAAGAGTTACGAGGGGTTTTTCATTGGATGCATTTTTTGAGGAATGTATCCAATTGACCACAATTAACCACTAATTAGCATAGCATGGTCACGGAATGGTCACTTAATCTGGATATATTTCATGTAACATTGGACATATTACTACGTTTGAGGATCGTCAGGCAACGGATAGGTATGAAAACTTGAGAAAAAAAAGAGCCCAAGGTTAACTGGACTCTTTCTTCTGCTTCTTGGGCTTCTTCTTCGGCTTTCGCCTGAGAGCTTTCTCAAGAACCTTAACACCTGCCTTTAAATTACTCGGAAGAAGATCCGCATAATGCTTTTCGCTAACTGTAACTGAACTGTGCCCGAGTAGTTTGCTCACAGTGAAAATATCAACACCCTGTTGGACCATTATTGATCCAAATGTTCTGCGTAAAGTATGGATATTAGCATTCTCAATATTCGCAGTCTTGTAATACTTCTTCACAATCTTAAGTGTGGTGTGGTAATTAAGGTTGAAAGGGAATTCAGTGCTTGCTTCTTCCTTTCAAGCTTTCAAACTAGCCAAAAGTATCTCTTACAAAATCATGCTATTTGTTCTGAGTTGCTCTGACAGGATACAGTAACGGGCCTTGATGAACTAACATTCACTCAGCAAGGTGAATACTACGATGGTGCAGGTACTGAGTACACGTACACAGATTCTGATATGAGTGGTGTGTATTTTAACCTAGGCGTCAAAGTAGGATTGTATTGAGATAATCAGCTTATTGAATGCTTTGAGAAACAAACTTTAGTCGAAAGAGCCTCAGAAATGGGGCTCTTTCAGTTTAGTCACATTCCAGTCACATCTAACCCGCAGCGGGTTTTTCAAATTTAGCATGTTGAATGATGAGTAACCTATGTCATGGTAGCACTTCGATACCTGCATGCTTTGCTCAATAATTATTATCCACGAAAACAGTTCTCCATTTTCATTTCAAGATTGAAAAATGCATTTGTAAAGGTTTTGTAAAGGTGCTTATTTTTTCTCTCTGAGTCATATTCCAACTGTCACATAAACAAAAATGAGAAAGAAATATCATGCGAACCGTAGTAATTATTTTGATGACGCTCATCGGTACCTGTGCCTTGGCAGCAGTGACTCTGATTCCAATGGATCATGCAACAATTCAAGCTGGAATAGATAATGTGAACACAGGAGACACCGTGTTGGTCTTACCTGGCACCTACACAGAAAACCTAAATTTTAACGGAAAGAACATCGTTGTTATGTCTATGGATGGTCCAGTCTCTACGACAATCGATGGGAATGAGGTAAGTAGTGTTGTCCAATTTGTAAATGGAGAATCTCCTGCTGCAGTATTAGATGGATTTACAATTACAAATGGAATTGGAGTGGATTACACAACCGTAGAACGGTTTGGTGGGGGTATCATTTGCCGTATATACTCTTCTCCGACATTGCGCAATCTAATTATCTCAGGGAATACAGCGACGGGAACTGGTTCCGCTGGAGGTGGTATTGGAATCTCTGTAGAATCACACCCTCTACTGGAGAATGTAGAAATTATCGGAAACAGTTCTAGTTGGGGTGGGGGTGTTTCAATCGCCATGAATTCTAATCCAACTTTTAGGAATGTAAAAATTGTGAGCAATTATGCAGCTGAAATAGCAGGGGGAATAAGTGTGAGGCAGTCAAGTTTGGATGCTGATCAACTCCTGGTATATGGTAATGATGGCCGATATGGAGGTGGAGGAGTATGGGTTCATGAATATGCGACACTTAACATAAACCGCAGCACTATCGTAACCAACTATACTGATACCAATTACGACGGTGGAGGAATACTTATCACTGAACATTCCAATCTTTATATGACCAACTCTATTTGCTGGGGAAATCAATATAGTGAGATCGCGAGCCATACAAGTGGGTGGGCTGCCAGTGATCTGCTGATTGCACACTGCACAATCGAGGGCGGTTTGGATGGAATGCTTATCGATAGTAATGAATTGAATACCTTTGAGTCAATCATGTCCTCTGATCCTCTTTTTGTCGATGCAGTAAATAGTAATTACCAATTGGATTCAAGTTCGGCTTGTATTGATGCAGGGAGCGCCGTTTATGTAGATTCAACTTCTGGAGACACGCTGGTAAATCTCTCTGAAGGGGACTTTAACGGCTTCGCCCCCGATATGGGATGCTTTGAGTATTATTCAACTACGAGCCTGGATCACAATATAGTCGAACCCACCACCATCAAGCTGCTTCAGAATTATCCAAACCCATTCAATCCGGCAACAACCATCCCGGTCATGATAAATGAAAACAATTATTTATCACTAGAGGTCTACGATCTGAGAGGATCACATATTCGGACACTTTTTAAGGGCATGCTGCATGCTGGCACCTATGAATTCAGATGGGAGGGTGATGATCTCAACGGTAGAAAAGTCAGCTCTGGCGTATATATATACGGGCTAAAAAGCGGGCGGGAAGTGCTGACAAAAAAAATGAGCTATTTGAGATAGTGCTGAAACTAATGAATATTGCTGGGAGACGAAAATGACATCCTCAAAAGGACCTCTATCCAATAGACTCGCGTATTTGATTACCCTGTTAAGTGTGTGTTTTTCATGCTTAGCGCAGACGGAGGGTTATTACAAAGATTTATTCATGGATGGTGGTGTAGGTCTAACCTCCAGGACTACTTTGCCTGCCGCGGACTCTCTTGGATTGAGTTGGGAGTATCTTGCTTCAGAATCACAGAATATGCAAAACGCCGTTATTATTGGAAGTGATATGGACAGTAACGGGTGGCTATTATACCCTGATGGAGCACCGCGATTCAGAACCATCTATGTGAACGGCGGCGATGCTGTCCCTCATTATTATGCTCTAGGTGAGGCGGGGGTGGAACGAATCCAGGCTTTCTATTCTGGAGGAAGTGGATATGTGGGAACATGTGCCGGTGCAATATTGAGCGAAATAATCTGGCCAGGTGTTATGCTGGGTACAGGAATTACTGGTGCTGGTGTATACACAGGTCATTTCATCTCACCAAACAGCGCATTACTGAATTACTCCACATTTGGAGATGATATGTATATCAGTAATATTTTCCACTGGGGCGGTGTCTATGCTGATGAATCAAATTCATTACCCCCAGGAACTGAAATATTGCTTCGCTATGATTACACCCAGCATCCCTCTGTGGATCAGCGCCCCAGCTGTTGGACCTACAAAGAAAATGATACTACGGGCAGAATGTTGGCCATTGGATCACATCCTGAGGGAGAGATTCTTGGAGAAGGATTGATGTTAATGGAAAGCCTACTACTCTATGCCCTCGATGGATGTGCTCCTCCAGAAATTAAAGCTACTTTAGTAAATGGTGAACCGCGGGTAATGGACAAGACATATGAAGAGTCTAATCCTCAATTCACACGGATAGGAGATCTACAGTACCACCACTACAGTTTTGAAGTCCCTGAAGAAGCGGGCAGTATTTCTATCGAGCTTGAAGCAGGAGAGCAGTATGACATCCATCTTTTCGCCGATCCAGATGACTACGCTTTTTCTGGTTCTGCTGAGGCTTCACTCACATCAGGTGGTTCGGATCACTATTTTGTGATATCGGATCCTGAACCAGGAACATGGTTTATAGGTGTCAAAGGTGCCACTACGGTTGAGTTTACTGGCATTAGTCAGCTTTACATCGGGGATCTCAGTGTATTAAATGGGGTTGAATATACGATCACCGCATCCTGGCATACTTCTGATGTAACATCAATCTCACAGGATCATGTGAAGGCTGAATCCCTCAGTATGCTCAATAATTTTCCAAACCCCTTCAATCCTACAACAACTATCGAGTACGAAACTCTTGAAGCATCTGAAGTAAAGCTCATGGTAACGGACATTCAGGGGCATCACATCAGAACGCTTGTCTCGGAATCCAAAGCCGCTGGTCGATACACTGTCCAGTGGAATGGTATCGATAGTGAAGGTACTCAGGTAGGCACTGGTATCTACTTCGCAAGAATACAATCTGGGAATTCCTCGCGAGTGATTAAGATGATATATCTACGCTGATATCAGGTTCTAATATCGAGTATCATCTCTGCATTGAGTCAAAACAAGGTCTTTAGTTTTGGTGCCATGAGGTGTTTGCACAATGAACTGGACAACTCCAAAGTGTCTCTTAACTTTTAGCTACTAAGTTCCGAAATGCTTTGACGACATTCAATATATCCTGTCAGAAGAGCTCAGAACAAATAGCATGATTTTGGTAGAGACCTCACAGTCTATATCGAATGGTTAAAACACTCTTTGATACTTCTTGCGAACAAACAATATGCCCCTCCACAAAAATGTGGGGCAAACATAGGATATTTTAGCTGAGTAATGAAAATTGATGTTGTCTATACATGGGTTGATGGCGCTGATTCGGAATGGAACAGAAAAAGGACAGTTGTTGCAGAAAAACTTGGAGCCCGAGTATCATCCAACGCAAATTCTGATGCGCGATTTCAACATAATGATGAATTGAAATATTCTTTACGCTCAGTGTATCAATTTGCGCCATGGGTTAATAAAATATTCATCGTAACAGATAATCAAGTCCCCTCATGGTTAGATATCTCTCATCCCAAAATTACCATTATTGACCATAAGTCCATATTTCGAGATCAATCGCATCTACCAACCTTTAGTGCTAGAGCAATTGAAGCAAATTTGCATCACATAGAGGACCTTTCGGAGCACTTTATTTACTTTAATGATGATATGTTTTTGGGAAAATCTACAAAACCAACACACTTTTTCACTAAAAATGGTACGCCATATATCTTTACAGCAAGATTGTGGCCTAAGAAGAGAGAACATCATTTAGATCGCTCTAAACTTAAAGGCAGGCAAGATAATGAACATCAACATGCTATTGAAAACAGCAGGATTTTGATATCAAAATCATTAAATAAGGATATCCATGATGATTTTCGGCATACGGTGAAACCGATGCTGAAGTCAGTTTTATATGAGTTAGAGGAAAAATACAATGTTGCATTTGTTCAAACATCTAAGCACCCATTTCGGGAGAATAACGCAATCATACCCTATAATCTCTTCGGATTTTATGCTATTGCAAAAAGTATAGCGAAAGTTAAATATTTGAAAACTATCCACAGAAGAACTAAGAAATTAAACATTTTAGGCAGAACCGTTTTCAGGTTCAATTTTACTTATGTCAATATGTCGCTGGAGAATGTTCAATTAGTATTGGAAAAAATTAACATCCACAGACCATCATCCTTCTGCTTAAATCAGTATTCAGATACTTCACCTAAAGTGATTGAGGAAATGAAATTATTTATGCAGGCATTTTTCCCTAACAGATCTGAATATGAGTTAAAATGATCAGCCTGAGAGAATCAGGATCTATCTTCTGCACCTTGCACTCGTAGTAGATCGTTCGCATTATTAAAATCCAGGAACTATATTTACCGATGTCCCATCCACGTATTTACTTTATTGGTCTGCACCAAGGCTTTCGCAAGAAAAAATTCCGTGATCATTACAGGATCGAACGTCGTCGACGGCATGAAAGTGAAGCAGCCGTTTTTACAGGTGGTTTGCGGCAAACCTTCAAGATTTCCGAAGCCGATGTAATCTTCTGCAGGAATATCCCTGAAAGAACCAGCGATCAGGACGTTGAGCGCATTGAGTCAAAGATTGCCACCTACCGAGACTCACGGCTTGTAGTGAATGATATCAAGAGTTTTTATGCCGGCGACCTGAAGGATGAATCCTATTCTCTGTGGAAGGGAGCAGGGCTCTTGGTCCCCAATCACATCATCCTCTCAGATCCAAAACTCGCACGATCCCAAGTTGAGACGTTTCAAAAAAATTTTGCACGAATCATTCTCAGGACCAACAACGAAAGCGGGGGTGATGGTCTGGTGATTATCGAACCGGATGCAGACGAGAAACTCATTACGAGTACGCTGGAGAAACTTTTCGATCGTGTAGAATCCGCGAAGAAGAATCGAAAACATAGCCGAGTCATGGCTGTAGAGTTTGTCGAAACTACTACGAGATCCGGCTTTAGTGAAGCTTACAGAGCGCATGTTGTCTTTGATAAGGTCTTAAGTTTCTATGGTGTTGGTGCTCAGAAAAGAGAAATCCATTATCGTGATGCCAGTCTCGAGGAATATGGCTATTTCGTAGAATTGAATCTCAAACTCCATGCTCTAATGGACGATCCTCTCTTCAGGAAGCAGATAATTGACGGCGTCAGCATTCTGGGAAACAATCTTGGAGCCATAGATTTTCTTATCAAAGATGGTCAGCCTGTATTTCTTGAATTGAACCCACTCTGGGGGGCAACACTGCAACGAAGCGGGTTTGGTCCGCTCCAGCCTGCTATTCGGTCTCACTGGAAAGATATTCAGATGCGTTTACCAGGGCTGGCTGCCTTCCTGAAGAGTAGACAATTTTATCGTAAGATGTACACTACAATAGCCGCCAAGGCTACTGGGGGAACCGGTTGATATATGGTTAGCCTTAGGGGGGCAAGTCCACGAGTCGGTTGATTCCTCACTCAAGTGATGCAACTCACAACTCAAAAAACTCTTTAAAAATGGTCGACACAATCCTTTACTAGCACGAATATTGCATGTATTGGGGGCTGTTGATCGTGGCAAATAGGATCTGTCTTTTTACTGGACTTGAAGACCACTATCTTGGGGATCCCTAATTATCATACTCACTATTGAACATCACATAAGGATGGATGATGAGAAAACTTATTGAAAATATGGCTTTCGGATTACTACTATTAACTTTTTTTGTTACAACACTTCCAGGCTCACAAAAACCTGATGGCAGCCCTTTTGTCACACCTAGCACCATTGAAATAATATCTGTCCCTGAGCAAGCGATGGTCCACATCGATGGCATCAAAAAAGGTCTGACTCCACACACCTACAACTATACTCTCACCGTAACTGATGCCTTTGGTGAAACAGATAGTGATGAGGTATCAGTCACCGTTGAGGCCGACACTGATGCTCCAGAACTGACATTGTTGGGTACAGGTCCCTTCAGTACAAATATTCACATCCCTTACGAAGACCCAGGTTATGAAGCCTCAGACCTTTGTAGTGATGTAACAGTTGATGTGAGTGGCACAGTAGATGTGGAAACCCCGGGTTCATATACCTTGACCTACACGGCCACAGATGAAGCTGGAAATGCTAGCACAACTGAACGTATAGTAACCGTGATCAATGCTGCTCCCGTTGCAGCTGCTGGTGATGATGTGGCTATAAATTGTATCATAGACGATGTGGCTGTAAACCTGGACGGATCTGCCTCCACTGATCCCGACGGTGATGCCCTAAGCTACAGTTGGAGCCTTGGCGGGAATGTGGTTAGCTCCACAGCCGCTTATACACCAAGCCTTGGTGCAGGATCTCATACCTTCACCCTGACGGTAACAGACATCTATGCTGCTTCCTCGAGCGATAATGTGCTCGTAGAGATCACTGCTGACACAGAACCACCTGTGATCACCATGTTGGGTGATAACCCCATGGAGCTGGGTCTTTATCTGGCCTATGCTGAAGCAGGTATAGAAGCTGAAGATGCCTGTGGTTCAGATGTGACAATAGATATTAGCGGTAGTGTAGATATCAATATCCCTGCTTCTTATACGATCACATATACAGCCACTGATGAAGGTGGCAACGCAAGTACAGCCGAACGTGTAGTAGAAGTTGTCAATACAGCACCAATCGTAGCTAATGCTATCGATGATTTTGAAATATCCTATGGTGATGATGTTCTATCAGCTGACATAGATCTTTTAACAGTCTTTTCTGATGCAGATACCAGCGATGTATTATCATATTCATTCACAAGCTCCAATGGTGATGCTGTGACAAGCAGCCTGACCGGAAGCGTATTGAGTTTTGATGTTGTTGATCTAGGTGAAAGCTTTGTGGAGGTTACTGCCGTTGATCCATGGGAAGCTGAAGTATCAACTTCTTTCGTGGTAACTGTTAATGTGACAGCCGACCTTGCTGGAGCCCTGCTTTTTGCTGAGACCAAAATTGACTTGAAAAAGGATATTGAGGTCTTTAGTGGTAACATTGTGATCAATGAAACCCATGAGCATGAACAGGATGGTCACAATCACGACCATGAAGAACTGAAGATCGATAAAGACGTTACCATTGCAGCAGGTTACAAAGTGATGGCCGATGGTATCAAGGTTAAACACAATGCCTTGATTGCCAGTGATGTCTACTACAATGAGCTGGAAAATCAGGGTGATATCACCGGTGATGAATATACCTTTGGTGACACCCCCATGTTCAGCACCATGCCTCCCTTCAAGTCCGCTCCCGCTGGTAGCCAGAACATTCGTGTTCGTAAAAACCAGGATCTGGTCTTAGAGCCAGGCGACTACCATCACATCAAGGTTGAAGATCGTGGAACATTGACTTTTACTGGTGGTGTATATAACATCGAGAAGCTTGAAGCGAAAAAGCAGAGTCACATCCGCTTTGAAGAAGCTACGGAAGTCCGGGTTGAAAAGGAACTGAAGATCAAGAAGGATGTATATGTTGGACCTGCAAATGGTTCATACATCGATGCCTCCGATATCATCTTCTATGTTGATGGTAATCATCATCACAATGAGGACCACCACCACCATCACCATCACCATTCAGTCAAGATGGAGGACGATGTGGTGTTCTATGGTACCATTTATGCCCCAGAAAGTAAAGTTGAGCTGAAGAAGAAAACTGCTTTCACGGGTGCGATACTGGCTGCTGAGATCAAAATCGACAAAGAGGCTGATCTTGCGCTGGACAGTTATTTTGGTGGCAGTGGCGCTGGACTTGCCAAAGGTGGAAATGGAGCTTGGGTTGAACCTGAAATGGCCCCAGAAATTCCTGAGGTTTCAAGTTTAGCCAGCAATTATCCTAACCCCTTTAACCCAAGTACAACGATTGACTTTGCTCTGGATGTTTCTGGGGATATCAGTTTGAAAATCTATGATATCCGTGGCGCCCAGGTAGCTGAGGTTGCTGAAGGTTATTATGAAGCAGGTCACTATAGTGTCCATTTTACTCCTGAGAATCTGAGTAGTGGAACCTATCTATATGTCCTTAATGCAGGATCATTTAGAGAAGTGAAGCGCATGGTGTATCTGAAGTAACACATTCTTCCTAAAGACGATAACAAAAGCCCCTGACCTAAAAAATCAGGGGCTTTTTTATTCTAAGCCTTGGAATATTATTCTGAATCCCATTATGCAACCCCCAGGTTAATGATAAAGTTGTGATTTAATTGCTCTTGCCGCATAACGACTAGTTTACTACCTTAATTTTTCCATTTGGAAGACACTATGTTGAAAAGTGTAAAGATTATAATCAGCCTTTTACTCACGCTCCAATTTCTTGGGGCTGCAGATCAATACTTGCCAAAGATGGAGTTAATTCCAATTCCTGGAGGAATCAGGGTTCAACTTGATTTTCAGCATGTTACTCTAGACCAGTGGCAATCCATGCTTGAAAACCCTGAGCTCTTTACCAAATACGGCTGGGGTATAGCCGGGGCACCAGGTGATCCTGCAACTCCCATGACCACCCAGATGGTACCTGTCAGCTCAACACAAGATATCAGAATCGAAGCAGTTCAGCGCCAGGATGAAGTTTTACAAAACACTCGACTGATGACAGTCCCTGAGGTGCATCTGGATTCAGAGCCATCTATCATTACTTCAACCCTGTATGATGATTCTCAATTATCAGGATCGTCGCATGAGACATTGATCCTCAGCGAACCAGTATTTATGCGGGGCCAGCAATTTGTTCCAATTACGCTTCATCCAGTCAAACTAGACTCTCGTACCCATAGTATTCGAGTGCCCCTGACCATAGAGTTTGAATTGCTAGGTGTTCAACAGGGAGAGGACCTGGAGGATTTTGTTCAAAATGGTATGCGTTCAATCGTACCGCCCACTGGACAGTTTCCCCGGAAAGGTCACTACCTCATTATTACACCACCTCTCTATGAACCTTATCTCCAAATCTTAACTACCTGGAAGCAGAGAGCCGGCTATGAGGTCACCGTGGTAACGACAGCGGTAACAGGTACATCCAGATCCGCCATAAAAAACTATATCCAGACTGCCTGGGATACCTGGGAGCATCGTCCTGATTTCCTGCTATTAATTGGTGACTCAGATCAGGGTATGCCTGGTTTCTATATTCAAAATAGTTATGGCGATTATTTGATAGGTGACCACCCTTACACTCTACTTGAAGGTGACGATACCTTTCCAGAACTCATGGTGGGCAGGCTGTCGGTGGATACCATTTCTGAATTGATTACCTTTACATCTAAAATCGTTAGATATGAGAGCCAACCAGCCATGGATCAAACTGACTGGTTCAATCGAGCTCTGATGATCTCCACAAATACCGGTGCCGCTTCTGCCCAGGCCACCAAGGAGTGGGTCGCAGATAAGTTATTGGACAATAATTATTCAACTGTTTACACTGCATACCACCCTGAGTCAGAGTCAACCAGCGATATCGCTACACCAATTAATCAAGGCGTAAGTTTTGTGAATTATCGTGGCTTTGGTATGTATAACGGCTGGTACGGTCCCAATTTTACCAGCAATGATATCTATCAGCTCATTAGCAACGGAGCCAAAACACCCGTCATTACATCAGTTGTTTGTGGGGGTGGTAATTTTGACGCCTATGAAGATCCCTGCTTTGGTGAAGTCTGGACTCGTATTGGAACCGCAAATGTGCCGAGGGGAGCGGTTGCCTTCTTTGGTCCCAGTGAGTTGTACACGCATACCCAGTTTAACAATGTTATAGACATTGGCATCTATTCGGCGATTTTCGATGGGGGTGTTCAGGTACTGGGTGAAGCCATGTGGGCGGGCAAATACGAGCTCTGGCGCAACTATCATCAAAATACATACTTTCCCTTTGAGCAAACCGCTGAATTCTATCATCATATCTACAATCTATTAGGTGATCCGGGGATGCAATTGTGGACCGACGTCCCACAGTTGTTAAATGTGGTTCACGCTGATACTCTCAGTTCAGTGCAGAATTCAATAGAATTAACCGTCCTCAGTGAGAATGGGTCTGTCATCAGCAATGCTTACGTGTCCTTCTTAAACGATGACAATGTGATTGGAGCATATTCTGATGACAATGGGATGGTTAACTTGCCAATCGACCTTGGAGAGGCTGATGATATTCTGGTAACTGTTACTGGGAAGAACCTTTATCCTTATTTGGCTTCGATCCCCATTGTACAAAGATCGCAGAGAATGACACTCCAGGGCTGGACCCTGGATCCAGATGCTCTCCCTGTAGCAGGACTTACGGCCCCAATGAATCTACAGTTTTTTAACCACGGTGAAGCCATGAGCAATGTCGAGTTTTCATTTTCCTCACAGGCCTCAGGTGTGAATGTAACCTCCCAAATTATTGTTGAGTCTGTTCCAGCAAATAGCGCCCTTGATCCCATCACGATTTACCTCACCGCTGAAGCGGGCTTACCCCATGGTACCCCGACAATCATTGATCTTCAGGTTGAAGAGGACAGCGAAATATGGACCTGGCAAAAGCATATCTCAGTGCAAGCCCCACAATTAGACATTCAAGACTTTCTCTTACTCAGCGGTAATGTGAGCGCCGGTGATTCTGCTCAGTTTCAAATTGAAATGATAAACAGGGGGGGCGCAATCTCTGGTCCAATGACGCTTTCACCCGTAGCCCATGACCTGTTAACTTTTTCAGGTGACCCCCTGGCATGTCCAGGAATAGACATTGATGCTACTGGTCACACAGACAATGCCATCGAGGTTGTCTTCAGTGATCAAATCTTTCCAGGAGAACGAATTAGCGTAGGCTTTGAATGCACATCTCCAAATGGGACGGATACTATTTATGTAAATGTTCAAATTGGAGATGTTATTCGCTTTGGTCCATCGCAGGCTGATCCTTATGGGTATCGTATGTTTGATGAATTTGACCTGAGCTTTTCACAGGCCCAATCTTATGATTGGCATGAAATTGATCCAAACATGGGCGGATCTGGCTCCTCCATTAGAATCACTGATATCTGGGAAGAAGCAGACGCTTCAACAATAATCGATCTCCCTTTTCCCGTCACATACTATGGTGAGGTTTTCACAAATATAACTGTCTGTACAAATGGGTGGGCAGCCTTCGGTGAACATGACGTCGTAAATTTTCACAACAGAACAATTCCTTCTCCCATTGGTCCACCTGGAATGTTAGCACCATTTTGGGATGATCTGATCACGCCATGGGGAGGGATTTACCAGTTTAATATGGTTAATGATGGTCAATTTATTATTGAATGGAGCAATGTAAGTCATCTGTACATGGGAGATCTTCTCAGTTTTCAACTTATCATTTTTAATACTGAACTATACCCTACGGACTCAGGTGATAATAATATCAAATTTCAATATAATCGTTATGAAAACACAGATATACTGGCAAATTTTGCCACCATTGGTATCGAATCACCAGATAGCAGAACTGGTCTCATGACTTCCTACAATAATGTAAATGATCCCAGCGTGGCCTTCCTGAGGAATAATACTGCTATCCTTTTTTCCACAGACAAAGGGACAGCATTTCATGATGCGAGTGTCGCTTTGAACACAACTGATATTCATTTTCATCTCAATCCCTGGAGCACATCAAATGACTCAATTATGATTATCAACACAGGTGAAGCTCCAGTGGCCTATGCCATCAGTCTTGATGTGGAATCCAACCGCGTGCCACCGTCCCCTCCCGCAGGTTTCGAATCAAATATCACAAAGGATACCCCTGATATTCCCCCAAATTCATCTGGAATCCGAGAAGGAGAGGATGCCTTTGGTTATTATTGGAGACGAGATGTCGATGAGGCAGGACCAGTCTATACCTGGTACGATATTGAAACACAGGGGAACCTGTTGGAATGGGTTGGTGACCCCGATGATAGTAGTATCGGTCCATTGCCGTTGGGGTTTGAATTTCCATTTTATGAGAATATTTATGAGGAGATGTTTATTGGCAGCAATGGGACGATAAGCTTTGAGAGCTCATTTTCTCCCTGGCTAAATGCGGCCTTACCCAATCAAATGAGTCCACCAGCAATGATTGCTCCCTGGTGGGATGACCTGAATAACGATCGAGGTCCCAATGGAAGCATTTATTATTGGACCAATGAAGATGATGAGTGCATCATCACCTGGAAAAATTTCCCCAAGTGGGGTACATCTCAATACTATACTTTTCAGGTTGTCCTCCACAAAGTAGGAATGATCATCTTTCAATATCAATCCATGGATGCATCAACCATATCGGGAACCATTGGGATGCAAAATGCTGATAGGAATATTGGCTTAACTATGCACCATAATGAAACTGCACCACTGGAATCTGGATCCGCGATAGCTATCCTCAGACCGGTGGAATGGTTCTCAGCTTCGAATTGGCATGGACGAGTAGATCCCGGAGAAAGTTCAGCTTTCTTAATAAGTGCTTCTTCCATTGGAATGGCTCATGGTCATTACGAGATTTCCATGAATATCGAAACCAGCGCACCCAATTATCCCACTGCAAACATCATGGTATCCATGGATATAGCAGATGGTGAGTTGCCCTGGGGCGATGTAAATCACGATTATCAGGTCAATATTACCGATGCTATCAGCTTAATGGATTTTGCCATTCAGCTCGAAGAGATGACTGAGGAGCAATATGAGCAATTTGACCTTTCCGGGGATGCACAAGTGGATATCATGGATATCATAATCCTTATAGAAGCGATTCTAGGTGGACCTTAGATGCGTAGTGAGATGAACGTAATGGCCCGCCATGGCAGGGTTGGATTCTCGGGTAGCTGGATGATTGCCTTTATCGCTTTATTTTGGATGGCTTCATTTGCATTCAGTCGTTCAAACCTGCCGCATGAAGAACCAAAGCTTATTTCTACAAGGGATCAAACCCTCGAACATTTTCGTGAAGGGGAGAGTGCACTCGAATTTAGTCTGGAGCTGAATGAATCCAGAATTCTACCTTCCTCGGGACTCAATCTATCTGAATCTCTGACCCTTGAAGCCTGGATCAAACCCAATGGATGGGGTGAAGGACCAAATTATATTGGTACCATTCTTTATAAGCCAAGCATCTGGTTGTTTATTATCCAGGATCATCCCACAGCCAGTGATAGAAGCCTAATTTTACAACTCAGGCATAATAGTGGGGTTAGTCATAGCTTTTTGCCCGTTGGGTCTATTGTATTGGATGTGTGGACACATCTTGCAGTTAGTTACAGTTCAGCTACAAACGAGGTGGTCATACATTTAAATGGTATCGAGCAGGAAGTTTCACATATCGTTCCACCATCAGGTCCGATTCGTAGTAATGCAGTAGAGGGCTTTGAGCTTGGTTCGATTCCTCCAGGCATAATGAATTTTTTAGGCGTGATTGATGAGGTTAGGATTTGGAATCGTGTTCGTTCGCATAGTGAAATATTTCACGATATGAGTTCTATGCTTAATGGAGATGAAACTGGTTTACAGTTGTATTGGCCCATGAACGAGGGCGGGGGTGATAGCCTTCATGACATGAGTGGTAATGGATATGATATCAGAATCTCTGGTGTGGATTGGACCTATGGAACACCCTTCCATCCCACAAGTATTGCAGATCCGATTTCTGCTGAAGTCATTCCTGAATTATTATTAAATACATATCCCAACCCCTTTAACCCCACTCTGACTATTCAAGCTAAATTGTGGAAACCAGCAGATCTGCAGATACGAATCTATAATTCTACAGGTCAACAGGTCTGGTCAAAATCAATTGCGAATCAATCAGTGGGTACCACTTCCTTTAAGTGGAACGGACTGGATGCTACAGGATCTCCTGTGGCCAGTGGGGTATATATCATTTCTGCTTCTACGCCAGATTTCCTGGTAACCCAAAAGAACGTCCTGCTCCGCTAATTATCCAAGGACATAAATTGGTTACAATCAAGATCAAATGGGCTCTCATCATTGCAGCTAACCTGGGAGTCAGGTTGTACCTACCAAGAGCAATGGCTATAAAAGGTTGCAAACTGACTCTTCATTCATGAGAAATTGATCCTACTTTTACTCCTTCAGATATAGAATAAATCACACATATTTCCAGAACAGACGACTCTATGGGGTGTTCACTTCCAGCGTACCTGCTGCAGAAGTGTTCATTATCGGACACTATTTGTGTAATAGTGATTTCATAAGTCGTATATAAACAACATGATATAGTGTGGCACGTTGATTGAATATACAGATATATATGAATAAGCAAATGACATCCCAGGAAAACGGCTTAGCTCTTACCGGGACGAAATGAAAGTGAAGATTTTCCATGGATAGAGACCTGAGTAAAAGCGAAGTGAACAAACGACAATCAAAGGTCCTGTTTAAATACGTTTTAATTGGCCTGCTACTGGTGGCAGTACTCTTGCTGCTTCGGTGGATAATTACGCCAAAATTAGATGCGGACCGCATCGTGGTTTCAATGGCTGAAAAGGGGCGGATTGAAGATGCACTAAGTGCCACTGGCATTGTTATTCCTGAATTTGAACAAGTAATAACCAGCCCGATTCAATCTCGGATAGAGGCTATCTATTTCGAAGCAGGCGCACAGGTCTCAAAAGGATCACAGATTGTGCTCATGAACAAGGAATCTATCACTCTCAGACTGGAGAGTCAAAAGGAACAACTCGAGTTATTGGAAAACAGAAAACTTCAACTGGATCTTCAGTTGCAGAAAAATCGCAATGAACTCCAGGCTCGGTATGATATTTACACACTCAAGATTGATCTCAATGAATCAAAATTAAATCTCCGTGAACGTCTGCATAAGATTGGTGCTGAAACCAAGGACATGCTTGATCAGGCCCGTTTGAATTTAAAGATCGCTAAACGAGAGCGGGAACTGTTAGGTAGTCAGATGGAAAACGATGAGCGACGTCTACAGGCAGACTTGAAGGAAGTAGATCTTCAGGTTGCAATCCAGAGAAAAGCTATACTTGAACTGGAGCGCCAGTTGGAACGCTCCGAGATCAGAGCAGATCGGGATGGCGTGATCACCTGGGTAAAAGATGATATTGGAGCAACGGTGCTGCCAGGTGCTGTTGTTGCCCGAGTAGCAGATTTACGTACCTATAAAGTTGAAGCCCGAATTTCTGATATCCATGTTACCCGTTTGAAAATCGGTGGTCCTATAAAAGTTCGAGCAAACGATCATGACTTGCCTGGTAACATATCAAGTATAATCCCGACTGTGGAGAATGGGGTCGTTTCATTTCTCATCGATCTTGAGGATAATGCGGATATAAATCTAAGATCAAATCTGAGGGTCGATGTATTTGTGATTACCTCATTCAAGGATGATGTAATCCGGGCGGAAAATGGACCCTATATCAATGGCAGCGGTCCCCAGAATATATTCATTATGAAAGACAATGTCGCACATCGCAAACGCGTTGTAGTCGGTGCCACAAACTTAGACCATGTCGAGTTTATTAGCGGTGTTTCAGCAGGTGATCGCCTGATTATCACAGACATGGAAGACTATATCCATTTGGATCAAATAGAGATCGACTAAGAGCAAGAATTTAAGATAGTTAACACATACGGGAGCGAACATGATCCAGCTAAATAATATCGAGAAACTTTATCGGACAGACAGTATCGAAACGCTGGCACTGACAAATATCAATTTAAAGGTGAGCAAAGGTGAATTTCTTTCCATTATGGGACCTTCTGGCTCAGGTAAAAGTACCTTGCTCAATATCATCGGATTGCTTGACAAGCCATCCGAGGGTGAAATTCTGCTGGATGGTGAAAAACTGAATTCCTTCCGTGATCGGAAACTGGCTCGTATTCGCAACCACAAGATCGGTTTTGTTTTTCAGAGCTACCATTTGGTGAATGATCTTTCCGTTGTAGATAATGTGGAGATCCCTCTCATTTATCGGACCATGAGTGGTAAAGAGAGAAGACGACGAGCTCTTGAAGCTCTGGAAAAAGTAGGCTTGAATGCACGTACAAAACATTTTCCGGCCCAATTGTCAGGGGGCCAGCGCCAACGCGTGGCAATTGCCCGGGCCATCGTCGGGAACCCTGAGATCATCCTCGCAGATGAGCCCACCGGCAATCTTGACAGTGTTATGGGGCAGGAGATTCTAGAAATCCTGAAATCACTGGTCAGTGATATGGGCACTACCATTGTAATGGTCACCCATGATGATAGTATTGCCATGAAAACAGATCGGATCGTCCGGTTGTTCGATGGCAGCCAGGTCAACTAGGTGTTATCATGCTGAAAAATTATTTTAAGACAGCCCTGAAAGTGCTGCAACGCCATAAACTCTTCACTTTCATTAGTCTATTTGGCATCAGCTTTACCCTGTTAATTCTCATTGTCGTGACTTCATTTATTGAACATACATTTGGCCCGGTTGCTCCTGAAAAAAAGTTAGATCGAACCCTGTCGGTTACCATGGGTTGTTTAAAAACTGAATCAGGTGGAACCTGGAATGGACCAATCTTCAGTCCCTGGTTTTTTGAAAAGTATGTCAAAACTCTGAAGACGCCCAAAATCATCTCCATGGCATCATTTCATCGGCCAACCGTGGTCTACAAGGACAAGAAAAAATTAGCCCTGGATGTAAAATATGTGGATGCTGAATTCTGGGAAATTCTGGATTTCGAATTTCTTGAAGGTGGTCCATTCTACAAGCACGATGAAGAAGATATTACACCTGTCATGGTCATCAATCGCCATACCCGGGAAAAATATTTTGATGGGGAAATGGCCCTGGATCAAACAATCGATCTCTACGGACGCGAATTTAGGGTAGTTGGTGTGGTGGAAAATGTATCCTTACTGCGCATCATGCCTTACTCTGATGTCTGGTTACCTATCACCCACTCAAAACAGGATTTCGGCTTACCGAGTTTAGTGGGCGGATTTCCTGGCTGGTATGCCATGTTATTAGCTTCCTCCAAAGCTGATTTATCCACGATCAGACAGGAATTTGACCAGCAAATGAAGATGATTGAATTCCCTGAAGGTCGATTCAATAAGGTAATTACCAGTGCTTCAACCTATGGAGAAGCCATGACCCGGAATATTTTTGAATCAACTGAGGGAGGCGTAGCACCACTCATGAGCATTGCCATCATCCTTATGACTTTATTCCTCCTGTTACCCACCGTAAACCTGGTCAATATTAATATCAGTCGGATTTTAGAAAGGTCCTCTGAAATTGGAGTACGGAAGGCATTTGGAGCTTCATCTCTCACCCTGGTAGGACAATTCGTGGTCGAGAATGTCATCATAACGCTTATTGGTGGTTTTATAAGTTTGCTACTTGCCGTTGTGGTGCTTCACCTGATAAATAGTAGCGGTATGATCGCCCATTTGCATTTGATTATAAACTTAAAGGTCTTCCTGGTCAGCATGGGAATAGCCTTATTCTTTGGCCTACTGTCAGGTGTTTATCCCGCCTATAAAATGTCTCGCCTACACCCTGTTGAAGCCCTGCGAGGAGGTCAAAAATGATCAAACAGATGTTTAAGATGATCTGGAATCGAAAAAGGCAGAACGCTTTAATGACGATTGGAATTGTCATTTCATTCTTCTCTCTTTTTCTGGTGTTCACGACCCTGTTTTATATGCTGAATAATTATTTTAAGCCCCTGGGATTTGAATATGAGGATGTCTGGTATATCAATCCTGGCTGGAGCATTCAGGAGCCGGAAGAAATTCTGGAGACTTTACGACAAGTTGAGTTTGCCCTGGATAGCTACCCGGAAATAGAGTTTCACTCATATTCAAATTGCTATCTCTTTATGCCCGCCGCTACCAGCATGACCCAGTTCATGAATGAGGGTGAGGAAATCACAGTCCATAAGGGATTGGTGGGTGATCACTTTAACCAAGTCCTGGGAATTGACCTCATTGCCGGTCGCTGGTTTGATCGTCAGGATAACGCCAGCCAACGGACCCCTATTATTATTAATAAGCAGACCCAGGAAGAATTTTTTCCGGATCAGGATCCCATCGGAAAATTTCTGGTAGATGATGACGGCGAGGAATTCGCGATCATTGGACAAGTCGGCGAATTCAGGAATAGTGGTGATTTCACAGGTTCCAAAAAGGTCTTTCTAACCAGAGGATCTACCCTGATGGGACCAGACTGGATCGATAGCATGGATGGGATGTTCTCACGCATTCTCTTCAAAGTTAAGCCCGGTTCAACCCGTGAACTCGAGCAGAGAATTCTGACTCATATTACCGGCATTGCCAAGGATTGGACTGTCAAAATGGGTCGTCTAGATGAAGCCCGTGAATCTGCCAATCGTCAGACCATCGTTATCCCCATAATCATGGGTATCATTTGTGCCTTCCTGATCCTCAACGTGGCTTTGGGTTTATTTGGTGTGATCTGGTATAACACCAAACGGCGAACATCGGAGATTGGTCTGAGACGAGCCCTGGGGTCCACAGTGAAACGTATCCATGCACAAATTATTGGTGAAGCTCTGGTATTGGCCACCTTTGGTATCATTATCGGTCTCTTCTTTGCGATCCAATTTCCATTATTGGGTGTTTTGGGATTTATTGGACCCAATATCTATTTATCGGCTACCTTCATCAGTGTTGCTTTGATCTATGTGATCACCTTCCTATGTGCCCTTTATCCAGGAAATCAAGCATCCAGTATTGAACCTGCAATGGCGCTACATGATGATTAGTTATTAACTACCTGTTCTCAATTTGGGTCAATATTGCTAAGGCATTATTGACTAGCTCTCATTAGATTGTGGAGGAATAATGGCAAAAATACTCATTATAGATGATGATCCTGCAATTTGCGCTTCCTTGGCTCTGTTGTTGAAACAGGCTGGTCATGAATCATGTAAGGCTCTGACCCCCCCGGCAGCTCTCAAGATATTGAGCGATGAAGCACTTGATCTGGTCATTATGGATATGAACTATTCCCGGGAGACAAGTGGTTCTGAAGGTTTAAAGTTGCTTGATGATATTCGAAGCATTACACAGACAATCCCTGTGATCTTGATTACCGCCTGGGGAACTATAGATCTGGCCGTCAAGGGAATGCGAGCCGGAGCTTCTGATTTCATAAATAAACCCTGGGATAACAAACAGTTATTACGCTCTCTTCAAACCGCTCTGAATCTGGGAATCCAGTCAAAATTAAGCTCTGGATCCCCCAGTCGGACTGAGCTCGATGAAGTGTATGATTTTGGTGAAATTGTTGGTGAAGACCCCCAGCTCTTAAAACTATTGGAAACTGTTGGTCGTGTAAGTGCCACAGATGCGTCTGCTCTCATATTAGGTGAGAGCGGAACTGGGAAAGAGTTGATTGCGGAAGCCATCCATGCAAACAGCAATCGACGGGATGGACCATTTATCAAAGTGAATCTTGGGGGCATCTCCAGTTCGCTTTTTGAAAGTGAAATGTTTGGGCATAAACGTGGAGCATTTACTGATGCGAAATACGATCGCATCGGACGATTCGAGAAGGCTCATAAGGGAACTATCTTTCTCGATGAAATAGGAGATCTGAATCGCAGTTCCCAGATAAAACTCATGCGGGTGCTTCAGGATTGTAGTTTTGAAGTGCTAGGTTCCAGTCAAACCAAGCGAGTTGATTTCAGAGTGATTGCTGCAACCAACAGAGACCTGGATGCACTGGTTAGCACAGGCGAATTTCGTGAAGATCTGTTCTACAGGATCAACTTGATAACAGTCCATGTCCCGGCGCTCAAGGATAGAAAAGGCGATATACCTAGACTGGCACAATACTATATCGAGAAATTGAAAAGCATATATAATCGACCTGGGCTACAGCTGGATTCGGCTGCAATACCCTGGCTACAGAATTTGAACTGGACTGGCAACGTCAGAGAATTGAAGAATCTGGTCGAGCGGACCGTTCTGGTGAGCTCCAATGATCATCTAAAGGTAAAAGATTTTGCATCACAATTACAGCATAGCCCTCAGGAGCATCGCGATCAAGGACAGTTAGGTACCATTGAAGAAATGGAAATTTCCATGATTCATAAAGCCATGCTGCTCCATGATAAGAATATTAGCAAAGTGGCCGAGTCTTTGGGGCTCAGTCGGGCAGCCCTCTATCGTCGTCTTGAGAAATATGGTCTTGGCGAATGAGTCTCAGGGTCCAATACCTACTTTTCGTATTAATCCTTCACGGCTCATTTTTTCTATTAGCACTCCAATATCTACCTGAAAAACCGTTTTACTTCTTTATGGTGGAAGCAGTTATTCTTGTTTCAATTGGCTTTTCCGTACGACTGTTTCGCTCATTTATAGCTCCACTTGATCTGATCAAAAATGGCATTGAAGCCATAAAGGCCAAGGATTTCAACACCAAGCTCACCCAGGTTGGCCAGCTAGAAATGGATGAGCTCATCGCAGTGTACAATCAAATGATCGAGCAAATGCGTCTAGAACGGGTGAAACAACAGGAACAACAATACTTTCTGGATAAGCTCATTGAGGCTTCACCGGCCGGTATTGTGATTCTTGAATTTGATGGTAAAATCCGTTCCCTGAATCCGATTGCTTCAGGGATATTGGGTGGATCCAATCAAACGTACATTGGCGTTCCGCTTTCCACCCCTGGAGATGATTTTACAGAACAATTGGCTCAACTCAGAACCGGTGAAACGCTGACCCTGGCAAGAAACGATGGACGAACGTATAAATGTCAGAAGTCAGAATTTATTGATCGTGGTTTCCAACGCCAGTTCCTTATTCTCGAGGAACTCACTGAGGAGCTACTCAAACGGGAAAAACAAACATACGGCAAGATCATTCGATTTATGTCCCATGAGATTAGCAATTCTATTGGGGCTATCAATTCGATCCTTAATTCAATGTTAAATTATAAAAATCAATTGGCTGAGGGGGATGCTGATGATTTTGTTGAAGTCATAGATGTGGCCATCAACCGTAACGAACATCTCAATCAATTTATGCAGAATTATGCTGGGATTGTTCGCCTTCCTCCGCCCGCCAAAGAGAAGCATGATCTCCATGAAGTACTACACACTGTGACAAAACTTTTCTCAGTCCAATGTGAGAAACGCCAAATTGATCTAATCTGGGATCTGGATCAGGAGCCCTTGATCTGCGAATTCGATCTGCAGCAGATGGAACAAGCTACGATCAATATCCTCAAGAATGCTTTGGAAGCCATTGGTGAGCAGGGTAGAATCAGCATTAAAACATCAAATAACCCTCAAAAATTGTTAAGTATCCGTGATTCAGGGTCGGGATTTTCGGAATCTGATCGGTCCAATTTATTTACACCCTTTTTCAGCACCAAGAAAAACGGTCAGGGTGTCGGTTTGATGATGATCAGAGATATTTTGATGAATCATGGGTTTGGGTTTTCACTTCAGAGAATAGATCCTCAAACCACTGAGTTTCTTATTGAACTGAAGTAGTATTTCCCAGCTCCAAACACTCCGATAATAAAACCACCGGTCTCTATTTACATCCAATAAAAGAACAGTTTAGAATTCCATGACATGGAGTTGAGTAGATTCCATCTTTGCGGAAGTGCGCTTGGGCATTCGCGATTAGCTGGTCACATCCTGGATATTAGGGATAAAAAAAATCCCCCTGGAAGGAGGATCTTTTCCTATGCAAATATGGTAGTGACCTAGGCTTGGGAATGCTTTTTGGCCCATTTAGCAGTTCTCCAGCGACCAATGCGTTTAGGCCAATCGTAATGACTTTTTTCTTTAAAACCATGTTGCCAGCGGTAGTGCCAGGGATGTTCAGTATCTCTAAACCTTATATCATGCGCATAACCACTACCATCTTCAAGGTTAATGGTTTTACCTACGATGGGTCCACTCAATTCACCCTTTTTTAAAATGATAGTACCTGCTGTATAAATAGCACCATTGATTACATCTTCTTTCTCGTGATTGGCACCTTCAGCTGCGACGTAAAAGTTATTGTCTGGATTGGTAAATACCAGGGCTGGAAGAGCATTGGAGCTATCAACTGGCACAGGAGCGTTAATGTGATTACTATTGGAGAAGAATACAAAGCGTCCGGTAAAGACGAGAGTACAATTGTTAAGTTCCATATCCTTCAATTCAATAAATGAACCAGTAAAAATATGGATTCCCTCTGCAAATGCTTCATCATCTTCGTGTTCACTATCTCCATCCCAGCGCTTGAACCAATTGCTATGAACGGCTACTGCATTATCTGTAAAGTAGTCGAGATCTACTTCAGGCATAAAGGTAAAGAAGCGGCTACTATTTTCTTCAGCGATGTCTGTGTCAAAGTTGTTTGTGTTGATGGTTGCATCAGAAGCAAGGGCTCTATCAAAATGGGTGTCTTCGGAAAGATCCAACAATACCTCGGACTCCATGTTAAAATTGTCAATTCCTACAGAGAGAATATTTAACTGGGAGTCCCAATTGATAGTGGTTCCACCTGAACTATAATTAACTATAGAATCTACACCGGTATTGATGCGCCATAACGCCTCATTGATTTTGGATTCCATTTCATATTGGAGTTTAATATTTTGGACGGTTTCCATGGAAGTCGAGCTGGACAGGTAGGAGACATTTAAGACAGCTACACCTGTGAATGAGAAAATTACGAAAACCATTAAAACTGCTACTAACATTATGCACTCTCCTTTTGCGGTTGCGTCTTGGACTATGTTACGAACGGAGAGATTCTCAGGTATTAGGGGAATCCTAATTTTGGCGGGGGATTTCCCCCATTTTTAAATAGTTTTGCAAATGCAAGGGCATATCCACCAGAAAATGGGGAATTATATTGCAAATGGGGGATATGCCCCGACATATGCAGGAAGGATTGAGTCGTGCAGAAAACTGGATTGTCACAGAATTCGAGTTTTGTGTTGAAATAATGGGGAGGCGATCCTCGGTGAGTGGACACATATAAAGGATAGATTCGCAATCCCTGATTATGATGGTCTCTACCTGTAAGGAAAATTCCATAAGCTCGAATTCAGGAGGCTTTGATTTTTTTGGTGATCGTTTGTTCAGATTCGTTCATTTGAAATTCCACCAACTTTTAGTTTTGTCCTGGTAGCCATATCTATATCTCCCAGTGCATTTTTACCTTGAACTATATTAGAACTAAAGATGATTATAGGCATAAGGGGATACCTACATATTGAATCAAAAACCCCTAGTACAATGAATGCAATATGGAAAGCTTAACTATTGGTGTATCTGAGGATTACAGCATGAATTAGCTAAAGGGAGCTATTCTGAGTACTGAGGATCAGTATCAAATTGCCTTCAGAGAAGACAGTGGATATGGAAAATTAGGAAATGATCAAACAAAAAACAGTTTGATGACCAACACGATAGTTGAAAGAAGTGCCCCGATGGCCAGTGACAAGTAACTGAATCTGAGAAGTTCATACTTCTTTTGGAGGACCACTCCAATTTGATACAAATCCTGCACCATCAAACGACGTGCAGCCTCGTTATTGTTAACAGTATCCATCATATAGTCCGTATACTCAGCCTGGGTGAAGGAGGCAAAAAATCCAAAAAATAATGGATTGGGCATTTGGGAGGGTTGGGTATAGATATGACCACGCTTGAAACGTGGTAAAACTACCATGATTGCCAGGAAAAATGATACAAACACAGTCAGGGCGAGGGCAGTGATTGGGAAAAAGTACATATCATCCATGAATTCTGCCGAGAATATCTGTGATTGAATAACTGAAAAGAATATCAAGGCAAACCCGATGATGATATTGGCCTTTTGATCAGCGATCATACTCAAAGTAACCTGATGTTGTTGCGCGGTTCGCAGAGTGTGAATGATGTCCTGCTGGTTACCTGGATCTATTTCGACAGGACTCTCGATATCTGTTACTTCAGTCATTGCATAGTATTCCTATTTTTTTCATGTTGCACTTCCATAATAAGCTATACAATACATGATAAAAATAGGTAATCGTGCTGAGCTGTAAATGATTGATGGGGAAATATACTGATTAATGGAGACAAAAAATTTCGTTCGGTTACCCTGATTGCTGTTTATTTTAAGCCATTGTGATATAAAAGATGCTTTGCTTTGAAATTGAGCAACCCTAAATAATATCCTGGATTCTACGATGTGTTTCGGTCTTCTAAGAAAGGTTATAAATTATGAATGCGATAGCGAAAACTACAACTCTCCGTACAAGTTTTTTATCTACGATTATCTTCACTCTGATATTCTCGGCTACATCTGCCTCTGAAGGTGGTCCAAGGTATGACTATCGCATTGATTTAAACGCCATTGAGAAGAGTCGCTTCCAGGTCGAATTGTTTTGTGAAGATTTTGGTCAGGATACGCTGATATATCACTTCCCCTGGATGATTCCTGGGACCTATGCTGAAGCCAATTATGGCAAATATATTCATAAATTGGCTGCGTACGATCAAGATGGTGAAGCACTCAAGGTTAAAAAGCACGGCAAAAATACGTTTGTAATCACCTCGGCTGGTAATATCAAATCCATCAAATATTGGGTAAGTGCCTCCTGGGATAGCAAGAACCCCTGGACCATTTGGCCCATGGCCGGTACAGGTATTATTGAAGACCGGGTGTTTGCCATCAATGCCGGGGGCGTATTTGGATATTTTACTGGTCAGGAAGAGCAAGCTGTAGATATGCTATACGTTTATCCAGAACATCTTTATGCCATGACCGTCCTTGAACAGGATTCTAAGTCAGCTGGAGAGGTATCAATATCAGCCCTGGACTATCATGAACTCATTGATAGTCCCATTCTCTTTGGGAGACCTGATACTTCAAGCTTTAATATCCATAGCACGGACGTCATGGTTGGTTTTGCTCATGAAACTGATGATACAGAACGAGCAGCAGATATTACAAAATCTCTTGATGCATCCATGGCAGCCATTGGATCATATATTGACACCCTTCCAGCTGAGGATTACGCCTATCTTATTTATTACGCAAATGAATATGGCTTGGGCAAAATCCTGGATAATCAGAGATTTTTAATTCTTAAAGGTCTCATATATGTGATTCGCAATGGCCTCCCTATAGGCGGTGCCCTGGAGCACAACAAATCATCATTTTATTACCTCCCTGACCCGGGACCAGGCTATACTGAACGTATATCTGAGACAATTGAAGATATTGCGATCCACGAGTTCATGCACATTCTCACCCCTCTGAATCTCCGTAGTCAACATATCCATAATTGGGATTACAACCAGCCCATCATGTCAAAACATTTATGGCTATATGAGGGTGTGACCGAGTATATGTCTCTGATTATCCAGGCCAATGGAGGGATGCTCACACCAAAGGATTTTGTCTGCAATAAATTGAAACGAAAAATACGTAGTGGTGAAAAATTCCCCTTCGAAGAAATGAGCTTTACGGAGATGTCTGCAAACGTATTGGATAAACCGTATAAGAAAAATTACACTCAAGTTTATCAGCGCGGTGCAGTTATGGGAATGCTGTTGGACATTGAGATTATTCGGCTTACCGAAGGGAGGAAAAGACTCATTGATGTGATGTACGAGCTCATTGAAGAGTATGGTCCCGGAAAACCCATGGATGAAGAGATGGTGTTTGACCTTTTTACTAAGAAAGTACATCCTGACCTTAGAGACTTTTTTAGTAAATATGTAGAGGGTCGTGAACCCTTGCCCTATGCTGAAATTCTTGATTATGTCGGTGTCCTCTATGAAGCAGACGTTACCACGACGGTTCCTCGTCATCCCATAAAGGATAATGGCGGTAAGTATTCAAGCATTTCTTTGGGTGGTAATCTCAATATCAAAAAAATAGGTAAGGAAAACGAAATTGGGCTTCAGGCCGGCGATAAGGTTGATCCATCCATCTACCTCGATACCTATTTTGATGATTTTGGATATCCACTTCCTGAGGGGATGCTAGTCTCCTTTGAGGTCGAGAGGGATGCCTCGACTATTACCCTTTCAGATAAGATCACATACAAGGAGGATGAGATTCCCTATCAGCTAAAGATTATGAAGGAGATGACCCCGGAGCAGTCCAAGTACTTCAATATTTGGCTGGGGTTTGAAGATCCCATCGGGAAAAAGAGGTATTGAGTGTATGTAGGATTTTCACACGGAGGAAAGCACCCAGAATTTCTTTTTGAACGTATTGGCTTATCTCCATATGTGACAATTATGTAGGCTTGCCTCCAATAGGGGAACTTCTAAATTCGATTTCAGTAGTAGAGGAGCTACCAAACAAGGTGCATCTAGAAACAAAAGAACATTGGAACCATGCCTATTCAAAAAGCGATACCACCAAACTTGGATGGTACGAAGCAATACCCCAAGCTTCGCTTGAGCTAATAGCAAGGTGTCAGATTTCACAAACTGAGTCAATCCTGGATGTTGGCAGTGGCACAACCAATCTCATTTCAGAACTGATAGCACTTGGCTATACAAACCTATTTGCACTCGATATTAGCCCCCTTGCATTGATGAAGGCCAAGAGTTTACTGCACAAAGATCAAGCTGGTATGGTTAAATGGATTGAGGCTGATGTTACCCAGACCGCCGAGATGGATATGCTTCCTGAAGTTTCAATATGGCATGATCGAGCACTTTTTCATTTCCTCACAACTGACGATCAACGTAACGCATACCACATTTTGATGCAAAAAAAAGTCAAGAGGGAGGGGCATGTCATATTAGCAACGTTTGCTCCCGATGGTGCTAGCAAATGTAGTGGTCTCGATGTTCGGCGGTATTCTTCTGAACAACAAAAAAAATTCATGGGACACGAATTTGAATTGGTTGAAACTTCTAACATTACATCCCACACACCCTCCGGCGCATTAAGACCCTATGTTTATTCACATTTTATAAAAATGTAACAGGGGGATATCATCTATGATTAAACTGATTCAATTAATCATCATAATATTTATGTCAGTTCTAGCTTCAAAGGGGCAGCAACTTCATGCTCAATCACTTACCATTTTTTATGGTGATAATAAAACCATTCAAGATTGCAGAGTAATTAGTGTCTCAGAATTTGATGTTACTGTGGAATACGTGCCCTTTCTGCCAGGAGTCCATACCAGGAGGAGTTTGAGCCTGGCAGAGATTACCGGGATTCGCGAATTCAGCAGAGCGAATAGATACTCACCCTGCCTCGTTGTGTTAGGGAGTTTCATTGGAATTAAGTTTTTTTTCAAGGGTCGCGGCTCCATTGACGAGATGACATGGAGTGAGAGATTAGCCACCTGGCTTGACACTCCCTTGAATTTTATCACCACCATCAGTGTTGGAGGGGCAGTGGGATATTTGGCCGGACATTATCTGCTGGGTGGGAATCGCGAGCTCATCGTCCTTGAAAAATCATCTAATTCTGAGAAGCAGAGCATTCTCGCAGAGTATATCGATTTACCCTAACGGTCATTACGTTGGGTTGATATAAATCATCACCCTTCCAGGAACCGGTTATGAATCAATGCTATTATTATGTATGAGCAATATTTTGCTGTATATTAATTTGCTTAATGCTAGAAATAATTTTAAAGTGTAGCTATGAATGATCAAGTGAATAACTCAACGGTTTCAGGTGATATTGACCCGCTATTCCTCCGCCGCTTACAGGAACTGGGAGGATCGAAGCTGGCCAACGAGCTTGTAGGTATGTATTTGACCAGAGGATAACAACTTCTGGTCAGCATTTCTGAAGGAATAGATGGTCACGATTTCTCGACTATAAAAAATGCAGCCCATTCTCTTATATCAAGCGCTGGAAATCTGGGTGGGAAGAAGGTTTCTAGTATCTCAAAGTTAATTGAAGCCGCTGCTATTGAAGAGCAATTAGACAGCATGCCTGATCTCCTTTCAGATCTGTCAACAGCTCAAGCGGTCTTTCAGCAATATTTAAGTGGAGCTTTAGAAGATTTATGAGACGCATAGCTATCGTAGAGGACAATCCTGATAATCTCATGCTGGCAGAAGCTATACTTGGTTCGCTATATGAGATTGTGAGTTATGAAAATGGGATAGATGCCTTGGCTGGATTACCTGAAGCAAATGTTGAGCTCGTGTTGCTTGATATTTCGCTTCCGCGGATGGATGGGGTTGCTGTTCTCGAGTCGATGCGTATTGATGAAAAATTAAAACATTTACCTGTCATCGCTCTCACGGCCCACGCCATGGTCGGTGATAGAGAGAAGTATATGGGAAAGGGTTTTGATGAATACTTCACCAAGCCCATAGTAGATTTTAATGCGCTTATCGAATTAGTTGAACAGATGATTGATCAGGTCCACTAATTGTAAGCGTATATCTCCGATTCCAACTCACAGAAATAAATACTAATGTCAATTACTCCCACTATTTTGGTTTAATCAATTCTAAGTGACTATTGGCGTCTAAACTGAGGATCCTTATGAAAACAATATTCTGGAAACCCATATTTCTACTAAGCCTTCTAAATCTGATTTCCTTGCCTGCCTATGGCTGGGAAATACACACGCTTATCGCTCAGCCTGTATTCTCTTCCATGGAGGAAATAGCGTCCGCGGAGGATGTCGTCGTGACGAGCCTGGAGGAATTTCTCATATTAGCTGAGCTGCACCTTGAAGAGACACTTAGGGCTGAGGAGGCGTGGGCGATAGAAAATTTAGATTTTTACGCAGCTCTACCTGATTCTCTTACTTTTCAGGCAAATAATGACCAGGAAACTGTCCGTCAAAGATTTACTAACGCCATTCGAATCAATCCTGAAGCGAAATTAATCTCATATCTACAGCTGCTGCCCGGTAGCGATGCTGGTTCTCATCCCACCCTGGCTCCTGAGGATGTAACTCCTCTAAAGGGGAATAGTGGTTTTTATAATGTCTTGTTTGTTGAATTAACACCTGGTGAAAAAATCGATCCCCTCAGCGTACTGGTTTCTGCCAACCATGAACCTGACCTGGGTTTGGACATCGGGCTTTTTGAAGACAATAATACGGAATGGGGCCAGAGTTACGGATTAGGAACGCAGCCGTTTGGAGATGCAAAACTTGAATACGGTTCTCAAGCTCCTATTCATATGGGACTTTATCATGAAGCGGCCTTGATCTATATGGTCGCACCTTTTATTAAAAAATGTTACCCAGAATATAGAATCCATTTATACAAGACACTCTCTGAGTTAGCCTTCAGCCTGGGGCATGATTACTGGGGTTGGCGCTTTATGGGGTGGGGATTGCACTATCTTGCTGATCTGACACAACCCTACCATGCCCAGGCACTACCTGGTGTTGGGACCTTTAAAATGATTTTAATGAATGTCATGGACATGATGGGCCGAAGTCGAATGAAAGATGAGGCGATTCAATTGGTCTCAAACAGACACATGGCAATTGAACTTTTGGAAAGACAGCTCCTTGAGCGGGCTTATATGGAGAATGATTCGGATTATTTACATTTCCAAACCTTGTCTTCAAAAAGAGTAATCCCTCATTATATGGATATGATACCGCGTGAAATTATTACCAAAAATTCATATTCCAGGGCCAGGAAGCTGGACAAAATAATAGCTAAGAATTTCCCCGAACAATTGGTATCTGATCCCAATTACCAATTGAGGGATTTTGCAGGTAAAAATGAATTATTGGATGTACTTAATAATTCTGGCAATCCAGAGGCACTTCAGAATCTGGAGCTGGAACTCAATGATATCCTGACAGAGTTTTCCATCTATGGACGTAGCTATGCACAGAGTATTCTTTCGAAGACTCCTTGAGGTTATCTTACACCTGAATAACTGATTCTGAGCTTATTTTCTATTCAATTTCGCTAAAGGACGAGATGATCGTGGAATTATACCATTGTCAGGTCTTGCTCGACGCCTGATCCTGACCGAAATAACCATGACACGTTAGCGTGAATCCAAAAGCCTAGCGTAACCACTCCCCAAAAAATAATATATTCGATTCTAGGAACATCCGACCTGCCGGAAGATATATCATATATATATAGATTCTAATCAATTTGATGCTTTTTAATGCTCAAAAACGATTCTACATAGACGTATATATACCTGTTAATATTAGATATATGTATGCTTTAATAGAACTGGCATATCGATTGACATAATACGTCACATAATGCTCATAGACAGAACTAACTATGCATTCATTTACACGTGTTTGGATCATGATGATCCAGCAAGCATGATATCTGTGAGAGCCAGGGAATTTTGATCTCATTAAACCACATGACACCAGAACACACACACATAGGGGCCTATTATGAAATACACTATATTATTTCTTAGCATTTTTGCAGGATTGTTCGGCTATGACGAGCTTTATGATCCAAACAATTATCGAGAGCGTGAAGTCAAAGCTGTCAGAGTTTCTGAGCCACTTGTTATAGACGGTCGTTTGGACGAGGCTCTGTATCTTGGTACCAGCTATTCAAACTTTATTCAATACGAACCTTTTAATGGTGCCAAAGCTTCACAGAAAACTGATTTGTGGATAGCTTACGATGATGTAGCCATCTATGTGGGAGCCCGTATGTGGGATACTCGCCCTGATTCTGTTGTTGGAAGAATTGGACGCCGGGATGCCTATCTCAATTCAGATATTTTTGAAGTCATAATTGATTCATATCATGATAAACGATCAGGGTTTTCATTTCAGATTAATCCGGCTGGATCCATGAGAGATGAAGTGTATTTCAACGATAGTTGGACCGATGATTCCTGGGATGGAATATGGGAAGGCAAAACCACTATTGACGATAAGGGTTGGACTGCAGAAATGCGAATACCTCTTTCTCAATTAAGATTTAGTGAAAAAGATGAGTATGTATGGGGCATCCTTCCCACACGATATATCCAGCGCGCAGGTGAATGGGACTACTATACTTATTTTCCGTTAAATGAAAGCGGAGCGATGAGCCGTACCGCTGACCTGACTCAAATTCGAAATATTCACCCCCCCAAACGCAGAGAATTTCTGCCCTATGTGACTTCCAGTGCCAGCAATCTACCCACACTCAAGGATAATACCTTTATCGATGGGAAAGATCGGCATCTAGGTATTGGTGCTGATATGAAACTGGGGATTGGTGCTAATTTAACTGTAAATGCTACTATCAATCCTGATTTTGGCCAAGTTGAAGCTGATCCTTCTTCAATCAACCTTAGCGATCATGAAACATACTATTCTGAAAAGCGACCATTTTTCCTTGAGGGCCGTAGTATATTCAATTTCGGTAACGGGGGTCCTACCAACAACATTGGAATAAATTTTGGTGAACCCAGGTTTTTTTATAGTCGCCGAATAGGACGACCACCTCAGGGACACAAATATTCAATTGATTCTGATTCATTGGATCAACCATCCAATACAAAGATTCTCGGAGCAGCAAAGATTAGTGGCAAGGTAGGTGACAATTGGTCAGTGGGTGGATTAACTGCGCTGACAAATCGAGAGTATGCTCATTATTATGAAAATAGTAAAATCATAGATGAGCAGGTTGAACCATACACATCATACAATGTCCTACGCTCCTTAAAAGAATTTGATGATGGGCGATGGTTTGGGATTTATGGGTACCTACACCCATCGTATTATGAATGGTGTTGAACTTCTTGGTGATTTTGATGATCAGCACAAGTCAGCTGAACTTCTGTCTGAAAAAGGACTTGGACTTGGTATTGATGGCTGGGCTTTTCTCGGTAAAAATCAAAATTGGGCCCTTGGAGGTTGGGGAGGATTCTCAGAGGTCAATGGCACAGAATCAAGGATATTTGATCTTCAAAGGAACTCCAGTCACTATTTTCAACGACCAGATGCTGCCCATGTGAAGCTTGACACAAACTCGACATCACTATCCGGTCACGCAGGAAGAATTAAACTCAACAAAGAGGGCGGGACCGTCACATTTAATGCAGCTCTCGGATGGATATCCCCTGGTTTTGAATCCAATGATCTTGGTCTGACAGGTTCAACAGATGTGATTAACAAACATATTATGTTAGGCTACCGCTGGTTAGAACGAGGACAATATATCCGGTCAGCCAATGCAAGTTTAATTTATGCCAATAATCATGATTTTGACTGGGTTAAAACCTCTGACGTGTTCTTTGGTATGGGACAAATTCGGTTTGTTAATTTTTGGAATATCCATGCAGATGGGGGATATGCCCTTGAGAATTTGAGCAATACCAATTTAAGGGGTGGTCCAAGAGTTTTAGTACCAGGAGAAGCCTTTTTTAGCGCAAATCTTAGTTCTGATTACAGAAAAAATTTATCATTCGATTGGTCATATAATTATGGATCTGAAGATGATGGTGGTCATGAAACTGGTTTATCTATGCATGTTAATATGAAGCTGGGAGACAGACTCAACCTATCGTTTGGACCTGCTATTTCCTGGGAGACAGCAATGGCTCAATACATTAAAACTATTGATGATCCAGCCAATACGCAAATGTTCGGTAAACGTTACGTTTTCTCACAGCTGGACCAGACGATCACCTCAGCAGATATCCGTATTGATTTTCCGATCACCCCACAATTTACGGTGGAAGGCTATTTTCAGCCATTTTTTGCAGTGGGTGACTACTCAGGTTTCAAGGAATACAAGCGTCCTGAATCCAATGAGTTCCTGGTCTATGGTGAAGAGGGATCAACCATTGATGAAAACTTTGTCATTGATCCAACCGGGGGCAGTGATGACGATGCCTTCACACTGTATAATCCTGATTTTAATTACAAATCTTTGGTTGGAACCCTGGTGCTTCGCTGGGAGTTTTCACCAGGTTCTACCATGTTTTTTGTTTGGACGCACAACGGATCAAATTTTGAGAATCAAGGAGTCTTTGATTTTACACAAGATTTCGATACACTTTTAAAGTCTGAAGCAGATGATATTTTTGCTTTAAAACTGTCTTATTGGTTTGGGCAATAACCCTGCTCTGAAAGACCTTTAGGAATACGATAGAGGGGCCAGCTTTGCTGGCCTCTTACTTTTTATCATTCCCTGTGGATATGGTGGTTCATCTCTACATCTTTATAATGGGGTGAAAATTTAAAAAAGTAAAATTGGGGTCCCATTAGAACAGGAACGGGAGCTCCTTGAGATTTATTCACCCTATAGTTCGAATGTTTACCAATATGAAACGCTGACAGTCCTGGAAATACTCAACCCTGAGAGCCTTGAGCATCCGCTCATGCACCTGGATGAAACCATAGAAATAATGGAAACCAGACATCAGAGTCGTCGGAATATCAAGGTTTCCTATCCAGGGGAATATGCCGCAAGCACATTTCAATCTGATCTAATGCAAGGGGGCAAAATCCTTATATGAAAGTTTTTTAATGTTGAGGACAGTATAGCACAAAAAATATCATGATTTGCTAAAGTATTGATAATTGTGTAGTAATGAAAGGATGCTAATCTGAGCGTATAAATTGAAGAGAGTTGGTCACAATGACTACCGTGTTGCAATTAGAGACCCTCTCCATATATTTCATTGTTTAAGTATATTTTTCTAAATCAGGTGGTGTTTTACTAAGGCACATATTGTGTTTTAACCATTGTGGTGGCATTCTTTTTGCGAGATTCTACTGCACGTCTTACCGCCCTGAATTACAATTTTGATAGATTTTTCTCAGATACACTATTTATACCCACCTCAATATTCATCAAAGTGGTTTACATGACTTGATTTGGTGGGTTTTTTTAGAATAAATAGTTGCGCATAATGACTATTATTATCATCAAGATATTCCAATATATAGGAATGCTTTGATGTAATTTCTCAAACGTAAGAAGAATTGTAACAAGAATATAAGTTAACATGGAGGAAAAAAATGAGTAAAAGAATCAACTTGTTCGCTGTCCTGGTTTTGGCCCTGATGGTGATGTTTACAGTTAGTTGTGAAGGCCCTGCTGGCGAAGCTGGTATCAATGGTACTGATGGTGCCGATGGTGCTGACGGTGCTGATGGAGCTGATGGCAATGTCTCTTGCCTAACCTGTCACAGCACAGACGGTATGGATGCCATTGATGGATTATTTGCCCTGTCAGGTCATTCTGCTGGTAACTATGTCGGTTATGCTGGTAGTCGTGGAAGTTGTTCCCGCTGTCATTCAAGTGAAGGTTTTATGGATTTCATCGCTGGTTATGATGGCGAAGATATTCCTTATCCTTCAGCTTGGTCTTGTGGCACCTGTCACGGAAGTCACTCAAGCCTTGAAGAAGGAATCAGTGCACCATTGCAGACAACAGCTGCCGTAACAATCATTGAAGATGAAACAACAGTGATTGATTTTGATGGTCCTTCCAACCTGTGTGCAAATTGTCACCAGTCAAGAAGAGGCTATGCCTACTATGCAGCACTAGACTCTGTCAAAATTGATGATGTCATGACTGCGGTTGGTGCAGGCAATGTTGGTATCAATAGTTCACATGCTGGTCCTCATCATGGTCCACAAGCAAATACACTTAGTGGTTTGGGTGGATACGGTACAAGCTCAACTGGCTCTCACTTGAGCGCAGGTTGTGTTGGATGCCATATGGGTGATGCTACCACAACAGAGGGTGGACACTCCTTTATTCCTAATCTGGACAATTGTACTGCTGCCTGTCATTCATCAGTAACCGATATTGCTACATTCATGGCTGAGAAACAAGCCGCAGTTAGCACTCGTCTTGACGCAATTGCTGCTGCATTAGTTACTGCCGGTGCTTTGAGTGGAGATGCAACAGATGGTTATCATCCACATGTAAGTATTGTGACAGAAGCACAGTTTAAAGCATTCTGGAACTATATGGTGGTTTATGAAGACCATAGCCATGGTGTTCACAACCCTGGTTATTTCAACACGCTATTGACTACTGCTGAAGCCAATCTTGGCCTATAATCTTTAGTTAATTAAGATTCACAAAAGAGGCCACCCATTGGGTGGCCTCTTTTTTTTATCAAGCTTATTCCATTCCCAATAGGCAATCGGACATTGAGATGCCCTGTCGAGGTGTAGACTAATCACATGTCCTTCCCTTCATAACACCTCTGGCTTCGAGGGCCTCAGCCACCGGTGCTGTAGCTGGACATTGAGCTTGTCGCAATGTCCTGATATATACAACACCCTTCGCTTTGACCAACTCAGCAGTAGCGATATCGGTATCGGACATTGAGCTCGTCGAAGTGTTTTAATAAGGGATTAGAGGTTTCGACAAGCTCAACCTCCGGTCACGAGGGCATTGAGTCCATCGAAGTGTCCTGATTTGCCAGAGTATTATGGTTTCGAGATCCTCAACTGCCGGTGCTGTAGCTGGACATTGAGCTTGTCGAAATGTCCAGACCTAACCAACATCCTTGGCTTCGACAGGTTCAGCCGTCGAGAGGGGTTCAGTTTCGGGATAAAAAAACAGCTGATCGAAACCAGCTGCTTTTAATAAGTCATGTAAAATGAGTTTAGGTGAAAATAATGGATGCTCCAGCTGAACGTTCATAGAACTCACCTACAGTTAAGACAGATGATACCTGATCACAGAGATCATCCTTGGTCAGCTTGAACATGTCCATAGCCAGCTTACAGGCGAAGACTTCTCCACCAGCATCTGTAAACATTTCCAGGAATTCAGGTATGGTAGGTATATCCAGATTCTCCATCTCATTTTTCATCATCCAGGTGGCAAAATTAGATACGCCTGGAATGGCTCCTAATAGTGTGGGAAAGGGCATTGTGATAGGCATTTTCAACATGGGCATAGCCATATTCATGGCTGGATTCCCCACCGTGGCTACTTTCAATGAGTTCTGGGTCTTTTTAATCAATGCTCCCAGACCAAAGAATGTAAAAAAGATAGAGGCTTCCATGCCTTCCATACGAGCGCCATTACCCATCACGAGAGCGGGATAGACGTCCACCAGAGAACCCTTGGAGACGATTAGAGAAACTTTTTTGATTGGTTCAGGTTGTTCACTCATCATGTCACTCCTTTAGATACAGCCCTGGGGTTTTCCCAGACCGGCGATTTTTGCAGCCTTCTTCGCTGGACCACCAGGGAAAAGGGCATACAGTTCCTTGGTTGGAACAATATTCAGTTTATTCATTTTGCGAATTGAAGGTGCAGTACCATTCTCTTCAAATTCTTTGCGCATAAAATTGAGGACTTCTACATGACGATCAGTCAATGGATCAATACCCTCTTCTATGGCGATGGCTGCTGCCAGGTCAAGGTTCCAGACCGTGTGATCGGTGAGGAATCCCTCAGCGTCGACATCGACAGTCGTTCCGGCAAGTTCTTTTGTAGTCATTATATTTATCTCCTTTGATAGATTTAAGATTCTTGGTCAGATATATTTTTCAAAAATGCTATTATAAAACCCAAACCCCGCTTCATCTCAGGTGTGTTGAGCTCTCTCATAGCTTTCCAGATTGAGACCTCCTGGATATCATCCACATTCATTTTATCAAATATGGTGATCCCGTTTTTAATAGCTCCCATCATCTGAGGTTGGGTAATGGATTTAAGGGTTTCCAGGATGGGTACTATATTGTCAGCCAGTAGCTTGACATCTTCACCTGAAAAATGTTCAACCACATTGTCACTGATATGTATAGCCTCACTGGCAAATTCAAAGTATTTCGCCCGATCCAGCTTATCCAGGCCATCAAGTGTATCTCCAAAGAGTTCCTTGCCAATAGGCTTGAAATCTTCAAAGAAGTCCAGGGCACTTTCAAGCTTGCTAATCACCTCGGTGATGTTGTTGGTGTTTCTCAGGATGAGTTTGACAAGATGCAGGAAGTCACCAGTCCTAACGAAGGGAGCAATGTCCTCAAATTCTTCGATGGCACCAGCAAAGAGATCCTTGGCTACACGAGTTAGATCATCTTTAAGATCCTCCATCTCCTGGCGCTGCTGTTTGACCAGAGCCAGTTCTGCAGTAATTCCATCCAGGGTGGCCTGGATTTCAGCAAGCTGTCCAGAAATGTCACTGCCACTCATGTCAGGCTCGCTTTCCGGCCATGAGCATGTGTGATTCGATGGGAAGTTCAGCTCCCTTGAGTAGCAGATTCCAGTACATCCAACGAAACATCATTTTGCCATAGTGATTCATACGGGTTTCCTCCAGAAGAGAGAATGGGCCAACACCGGGAAGTGGAAACTTGCCAGGCAGGGGCTCGGTATCATAGTTGAAGTCGATGAGTATACCCTTGCCAAAACCTGACTCGATATAGCAATTTGCATGACCATCAAATTGACCCTTTAGGGGTCTACCATCTATATAACTTAAAAGATTATCCTGGAGGATATCTGCCTGGAAGTGAGCCACTGATCCCGCTTTAGAGCTGGGCAGATTGGTGGCGTCACCGATGACAAAAATATTATCATTTGCTTTGGATTGGAGGGTGAAATTATCGGTGGGAATGAAGTTCAATTCATCTCCCAAACCTGATCTGGCAATAAGTTCATCACCCATATTGGTGGGTATGGTCACCAACAGATCATAATCAATTGATGTCTCATCCCAGGAAACCAGTTTATTATTTTCCCAATCCACTCGACCAGTGCTGAATTCTGGCGTAAGGCTAATGTTCTTCTTATTCAGAAAGTCACCAAAAACTTTCGAGGCCTTAGGCTTAGTGAAGGCGCCTGGGAGAGGTGTGACAAATTCAATGTCAACTTTATCCCGGATTCCTTGTTCCGTGAACCACCAGTCTGCCAGAAAAGCAAATTCGAGGGGTGCCACGGGACATTTGATGGGCATCTCAACGATATTGAGAACCATCTTGCCACCTTCCCAGTATTTCAGGAACTGCTGCAAAGCCACAGCCCCTTCAACAGTGTAAAAATCAAAAATATTTTTGTGCCAGCCACCTTCCTGCATGCCTTCAGTCTCAGCAGGATTGATCTTGGTGCCAGTTGCTACGAGCAGGATGTCATAGGACAGGACCTTACCACCATCAAGAATAACCTGGTTTTTGTCAGCTTCGATAAGATCAATTTTGGAAAATATGACATTGACACCTGGAGGGAAAAAATCTCGTTTGGGTTTGATGACATCACGTCGGTTATAAATTCCGAAAGGAATAAACAAAAACCCGGGCTGGTAATAATGGGTTTCATATTGATCAACGATCGTAATATCCCATTCTTCTTTATCCAGAGCGGATTCCATTTTATTGAGCATCATTGTGCCAGCTGTACCAGCTCCAAGGATTAGTAGTTTCTTCATGTTTTACGCTCCAGTTTTGTTGAGAGTGAGAACATGAACTGAAGTTCTGTAATACAGAGATTATACATCAGTTCACTCATTCTATTTCACGGTTGGTATGATTAATATTCAGTATCATATGATGCTGAAAATAATTTACAAATGTTATACCAAACTAATGCATGAAGTATAAAGGTTGATGCTCGTAAAGTACTGAATTCTAAAGGTTTGTTGACCCATGTCTTCGTCTGACCTGTTTGAATTGAGCTGGCCAGACAGGACTGCTGGACTCAATCAATCATGAGTATTAATTGTGGACATAAATTCAATAATAATAACTAAATATGGGTCTGTCAAAGTGATGCTGTGTTATTCAATCCAGGAGTCACAGCCAGGGCAAACAGTCACTATTAAAGGAGGAAATCAGATCACAGATATATCGGGTAAATCTGCTCTAATCAGCAGACATTAAAAGACTTTCATCTTTGCTGGATAACTGTCTGATTGGCGAGTTTCTCCTAAGTGTGCGAGTTTCTCCACATCAACAATCCAGCACTGGCATAGCTCAATAGACCAACTATCAGCCCCATCGAATATCCCCAACTAATCACCATGAGAATGGTGACCGTTGAACCCAGGACGGATGCCGCACCGTTCACTGCAAAACTCCAGTCCACCAGGGGTCCAACATGTCTGACACCCTTTGGAAAAGGCATCCCCATGAAGAAACCCAGCGGACTTACCAGAACAATAGTTGCGACAATCCGTAGGACTTGATCAAAATTGCCAAACAGAAAAACAAAGTACTTGAATAGTACTATATCGATGAAAAGCCATGATATGATTGCGAAGAAAACCATTTTGGACTCAAAGGTCGAGGAGTAGCGACTCCCAATGCCTGAACTGATTAGCAGGGTCATGAGAATTGCGGCCACACTATACACTGACGGGCCTACTAATAGGGTAAATTGCTGCATAAGGATCAGCTCTACTGACATATAGGCAAATCCAATGATGGCAAAATAGGCGTAGTGATTGAGGGACAAGCCTGGTCCTTTTTTTAAATAAGGGATGAGTGTAATGGGAAAGATGAGCACCAGGACGACCAGGATGATAATTACCACAATCATTTTAGTCAGTGGGAAGCCTCTGAATTCATAGGGCAGCAATCTCGCATCTTTATCAAATCTCAGATTTTTCCACAATCCCATTTGAGCGGCAAAGGGTCGATTATCATTATTGGGTGAAATATCAATAGCTAGAGAATCGGACACCTGTTCCCAACCCTGATCCAAAATTCTCTGGTAAATATTATCTCGGAGTGAATCCACAGCTGGATAGACAAGATGGACATCGTCATAGTTTTCACTGGTGATATCTCGTAAAGCGACCTGCAAGAAATCAGTCTCAAGGGGTTTTTTTGACAACAAGAGAACTTTCCGACGCATTTTGGGCAAATTGTATACAGCAAGATGGGCTTTTGGTTGCTCAATCCCCAGATTATCCAGTGCCAGAAGCGCCTCGCTCACCAGTCGAGGCATATAGAATTGATGTTCCATCATGAGGTATCCAGAATCGGATAGAGCGGTCCAGTAGTCCTGAAATGCTTCCGTGGTAAACAGGTAATTTTCAGCCAGAGCAAAGGACCCCGATGCCAGGGCAGCAAAAGTATTTGAGCTCAATGAATAGATCACATCAAAACGAGAATCATGCCGACGAATAAATGCCCGTGCATCTTCGGAAACGACAGTCACTCTTGGATCCCTATAAAAGTGACCTGTGTACGCGGGCAATGTCACCAGATCAGAAGAAAGGGTATCAGTATAGGAGCTCAGATAGCCCTGAGGATCTCCTTCAGTAAGCATTTTATTAAACCATGGGTTGACCTCCACGGCATGAACTTCAGCAGCGCCCTCGACCAGTGCCTGGATGACATCTGCACCGCCTCCAGCTCCCAGAGAGAGAAATCTGCAGGATTCGAACTGTCGAATTAAATCACCAGCAGGAATACCCCACAGATCTTCTGATGCGCTATCTGGTAAAGTATAATCTCCATCAAAGCCGTAGACAGGTGTATTGGCTGCATTGTCTATCACCATGCCTCGGGCTTCATCGCCAGGGTAGGCAAACATTTTGATTTGTGCCATGGCATCCCAGTGTTGGTAGATGCTGGGCAAGCGCTCAGGTTTGCCTGACTTGAGCAGGGTATGACCATTATAACTGGCTCCAATCGCCAGCAGGGACAGTACAGCAGGAATTAGCTTAAACAACCTGTCGCTATTTAGCATAGCAGCACCAAAAATTGGAATACTGATCAGAAAGGAAGCCACTGGAGTACTGAAAATATTCATGGATATGATGGCTCCAATTACGCCTAACCCTGCACCCAGAAGATCAGCCATATATAATTGAGAGATATTGGCGTGATAACGCTTAAAAAGAATAGCCAGCGCGATGCCACAGAAATAAAAACTGGAACTGAGAATCAGTATGACCAGTATGAGTTTTCCCAGCATGGCCAGACTGCCTGACAGCGCTGAGAAACTCATTCCGAGACGATATACAAGGGGAGGTCCAATGAGGATCATAATCCCACCCAGGAGTAAGCTATTTCTCATACTTCTCATCGTATCCACTTTTGGGATCAAGCGGAGGGTCAAGGCTCCCAGACCCAGACCGAGAATGGCCAGGGATAGTACCAGAAAAGCGAATGTATAGAAGAACTCCGCTGCCAGAATGCGCGTCCAGATTAATTCAAGAGATAATAGTGAAAATGATAGTAGTGCAATGGTGTAGGTTTGTTTGCGATCCATGTTCCCCTCAGAAGTCAAATTAGTCAATCAGATGCGGATGGAGGTCAAGTGCGGCTATTCTCCACAGGCTGAGTATAGTATCAATATAGATTGACTGCAGAACCATTTAGGTATGCTTCGGCTAGTGGTATTTTTATTCGGCAGAAGGTCTTGTACAAAGTTATGAATTTTGCTCCTGCAAATTTTGTCTATGTGTACGATGTAGTGGGTGTGGTGTGGATGAGTTGAGTTAAATTACTTCATCAAATTCCTATGGAAATTGAAGACAATCCTGCCACCATTTTTCAGTTTCACAATTTTTCATAATGATGGCATCAATGGTACAATTTGCTGGTGCGATAGCCATGGTTGTCTCAGCGCCTTTAAAATTTATGTCCATATCAACCCACAATAATTCTATGGGTTTTTCGGCAAAATTCGCTACAGCGGCGGCAGCAGCAAAGGCGAAAATCAAATCCTTGCCACTCATACTTCGTCTGGCAATAATCTTTATTTTTAAGGTTCGACCAGATTGGTGATGATTGATTATTTCTGCTGAGATCAGTTCCGGTCCCAGACGATTCATCTTAAAATATGTTTTAACATTATGAGGAATCTGAGTGTCAGGAATTTGAGCTACAATGAGTAACGGAAGCAAAATTAGGCTAAAAAAGAAGAAACGTGAAATCATAATTTAGTACCCCCAGATACGTATGCTCCCCTCATTGGAAAAGATGGATGAGTTTACAGTCACAAGGTGGTAAAAAGCAAATCAAATATCGTTGATAACACGCTTTTCCCACTGACTTTAAAGCGTTTGAAAAATTGATCAGACCAATATGGTCAATAACAATAATTATTGCTGCATACATTGCAGATGAAACCAAAATTAAATATCTTATCCTCAATATCAAGGAGGGCATTAATGCAAGTACTAGTCTGGGAAGAACGATTCAGTGTGGGAATCCGACAGTTTGATCAACACCACAAGATTTTGTTCGAAATGATCAACTCACTCATTTTTGCACAAGAAGATAATAGTGATCCCGAAGTCATCAAAAATACACTTGAGCAACTCCGCAGTTACACTATTTTTCATTTTATAGCTGAAGAGGCCATGCTAAAGCATTTTGGATTTGAGGGTCTGGATGAGCATATCGCTGAGCATGAAAAACTGCTTCAGCAGGTCATTTTGTATCAGGAAAGAATTACTGCCAGCGATGGTGTGACTTTGGATGAAATCCTGGAGTTTCTGGCTGGTTGGTTATTAGATCACACCCTGGGACTTGATCAATTATATGGACCCTTCCTCAGTCGATATACTGATTAAGTCCTCAAACTACACACTGGAATTAGTTAGATTCTTACTATGAAAATGCTGAAACGTCTCGTTCTGTTTGTCATCGCACTTTTTACTTATCTCATTTTGAGAGAAATGCTCAACTTCTATGTGCTGGCTTATACAGCAAACCCCTATCTTGGATACCTTGTTTTAGCAATTCTGATTTTTATTCTAGTCTACTTTGTAGTAACCCCTCTCTACAGAATCAGTCGGATGAGCGGTGATTCTGGACCGGTTCGCAAACGTAAGAAAGAGCTCGAACTAATCGAGCTGCGTCTCCAACGTGCTTTAAAAAATCCCTATCTCAAGCAGATCAAGTTTGATCCGCCCAAATTAGGATCGGCCATGGAACGCTATGAACAAACGACTGCTGAATTATCCAAACGGACGGATGAAATCCGGCGAAAATATATTGTTCACCTTTTTTATAGTTCTGCAGTTTCACAGTATGGATTTATTGATGCCATTCTCATTTTTTCTGCCAATATCAATCTGGTGAAGGAGATATTCACCATTTACACCGGTCGAGCAACTGGTCGGGACCTTTGGCAGATTATGAAGCAAATCTACTACTCCATAGCTATTGGAGGATCTGAGGGCGTTGAGTTCGCAGTGGAAGAACTCATATCGAAGCTGGGTTCAGACACTTTAAAAAGTATTCCCTTCTTTGATAAAGTGATGGTATCCATTGCTGGCGGTTTCACCAATGCTGTGCTCCTGTCACGCATATCTCTAATTACTGAAAACTACTGCAGGATGACCTATATTGAATCAACCCGTGACTTGTCACCTGATCCAGCTCAGATTCTTACTTCCACCAAAGCCATCGTTGATGAACCGATCAAGCAAATCAAGAAACAGCTCAACGATATAGCGAAACAGAAAGCAATTGACTTCTCTAGATATGCTATAAATCCCACCAGAACCGTGATTGAAAAAGCCTTGGACAAATTCACTTCTCAATCAGATGAGGAGAACGAGGAAACCATCAGAGTAAAAAGAAGTATAGCAGCGGGTATGAATCCCCTCAAATATTTTAGCTTTCGTCGATTGCGAAAATCAAAAAAATAGGTTCCACTATCCCAGGGTTTAATCCTGTGATAGTTTAAGGCGGAGATTATTCATTTCGGATTAGATTGTTGGAACCTTTAGGAATAGCTAATAAATACTGCTGGGGGAAAACAATCATCAAACAAAATCCAGTGATAAAACGTCTGAAATTGTCTGATTGCAGTTGCAGTCCGACGATTTATGACTATTATAGTCACGTTAGTATGAGTTACTCCAAATTATCCTCCCAAATTCCATTACATAAAATTACAAATATTGATTGAGGTATGCCGTGGCTAGTGTAAATATTCATAAAGATACTGATCCCCAGGAAACCAGTGAGTGGTTGGATTCTCTTGCTGCTGTCTTTGAAGAGGAGGGTGTTAATCGAGCCCATTTCCTGGTAAATGAACTTATAGATTATGCAAGTCGGCATGGTGTGCGACTTCCCTATAGTGCCAACACATCATATCTAAATACGATCCCTGTTTCCCAGCAACCGCAATTTCCCGGTGATCGAGCTATGGAACGACGCATTAAATCTATTGTACGTTGGAACGCTATGGCTATGGTTGTGCGTGCCAATAAAGTCAGTGATGGAATTGGTGGTCACATCTCAACCTATGCCTCATCGGCTACTCTGCTTGAGATAGGTTTTAATCATTTTTTCCGATCAGCCACCGACGAGTTTGGTGGAGATCTCGTTTACTTTCAGGGTCATGGTTCACCAGGAATTTATGCCCGCGCATTTTTAGAAGGTCGTTTGAGTGAACAGGATCTAGTAAACTTTCGTCGTGAATTAGCGGATGGTGGCGGTCTATCATCCTATCCACACCCCTGGTTAATGCCCAATTTCTGGCAGTTCCCAACTGTATCCATGGGTCTGGGACCCCTGCAGGCTATCTATCAAGCCCGTTTTATGCGATATATGGAAAATCGTGAACTGATTCCGAGGAGTGATCGCAAAGTCTGGGCTTTCCTGGGTGATGGTGAGATGGATGAACCCGAATCTCTGGGAGCTATTACCCTGGCCTCCCGCGAAAAACTGGATAACCTCATCTTCGTGGTGAATTGCAATATGCAACGTCTGGATGGTCCCGTACGTGGTAATGGTAAAGTTGTCCAGGAGCTTGAAGGTGCCTTCCGAGGAGCCGGCTGGAACGTCATCAAAGTCATCTGGGGTTCAGAATGGGATGAACTTCTGGCAAAAGACAAAAATGGTATCCTGGCTAAACGTATGGAAGAAGTAGTTGATGGGGATATCCTGAAGTACATCGTAGAGGGCGGCGCCTATATCCGTGAACATTTCTTTGGGGCATATCCTGAACTACTGGAGATGGTAAATCATCTCAGTGATGAAGATCTGGAAAAATTAAAACGTGGTGGTCATGATCCTGCTAAGGTCTACGCAGCTTTTTCAGAAGCTTTGGCCCATGCGGATCAACCTACAGTCATTCTAACCAGTACGGTCAAGGGCTATGGGATGGGTGAAGCTGGTGAAGGTAAAAACATTACCCACGGGCAGAAAAAGCTGAATGAAAATGAATTAAAAGCTTTCCGTAGCCGTTTTGGTATCCCCATTTCTGATGATGAGGTCACCAAGGCACCCTTCTATCGTCCAGACGAAAATTCAGAAGAAGTAAAATATTTAAAGGCTCGTCGTGAAGTACTGGGTGGACATTTTCCAGCCAGACGCAGCTCAGCAGAGCCCACAAAAACGCCCGAGTTATCAGCCTTCAAAGCTGCCTTGGAAGGCACCGGAGATCGTGCACAATCCACAACCATGGCCTTTGTGCGAATCTTGTCTATGCTGACCAAAGACAAAACCATGGGCAAGCGAGTTGTACCTATCGTACCAGATGAAGCCCGCACCTTTGGAATGGAAGCTCTATTCAGAAGTTTGGGTATCTACTCCAGTGTAGGTCAGCTCTATGATCCTGTGGATTCTGATCAATACCTCTATTATCGCGAAGATATCAAGGGACAAATTTTAGAGGAAGGTATTACTGAAGCAGGCTCTTCAAGTTCATGGGTTTCAGCTGCAACTTCCTACAGTACCCATGGTGTCAACATGATGCCATTCTACATTTACTATTCCATGTTTGGGTTCCAGAGAGTGGGGGACATGTTCTGGTTGGCTGGTGATATTCGCGCCCGAGGTTTCCTTTTAGGTGCTACAGCTGGACGAACCACATTGAATGGTGAAGGTCTCCAACATCAGGATGGTCACAGTCTACTGGCTGCTGCAACCATACCCAATTGTCGTGCCTATGATCCTGCCTATTCCTATGAGATTGCTGTCATTATTCAGCATGGAATGAAACGAATGATGCAGGACCAGATTGATGAATTCTATTATATCACGCTGGAAAATGAACCTTATGTCCATCCGGCCATGCCCAAAAATACCGAAGAAGGTATTATCAAGGGTATGTACCAGTTATCAAGTACTGGCAAAGCGAAAGCAGATATGCATGTCCAGTTGATGGGATCAGGAGCTATTCTAGGTGAAGTTCAAGCCGCAGCAGATATTCTCAAGAAAGAATGGAAAGTCACCTCAGACATCTGGAGCGTCACGAGTTATTCAGAATTAAGATTGGATGCTCAGGATGCTCAGCGCTGGAATCGTCTACATCCCACCAAGGAAAGACGCAAAGCCTATGCCTGCCAGCTTATGGAAAATAAGGTGGGACCGGTTATTGCTACTTCGGACTATATCAAGTTGGTTGCGGAACAGATATCCATATTTATAGATAAGCCATTTATTGCATTAGGTACCGATGGATTTGGACGAAGTGAATCCAGGGAGGAACTAAGGAAGTTCTTTGAGGTTGATCGCTATTCAATCGTTGTTTCAGCACTCTTTCAACTGCAAAAACTGGATGTTATCAAAGGTGATGTTGTAGCCAAAGCTATCAAGAAATATGACATTCCAACTGAATCAGATAACCCGGTCAAACGTTGAACAAATCAGGAATCAGAACATGCTAAAAGAAATAATCATACCGGATCTTGGGGAAGGCATTGATAGTGTTGAAGTCGGCGAGATTAATGTCAAGCCTGGTGATCATGTAGATGTAGGTGATATTCTAGTACTTTTAGAGAGCGATAAAGCTTCCATGGAAATTGAAGCCGAGATTGCCGGAACGATTAAGGATGTTCGGATCACTGCTGGTTCCGAAGTCAGTACCAATACCATTCTGGCTACTATTGAAGCAGATGAGACTGAAGAAGAAGCCACTCCTGAAGTAGAAGACAAGGCTAAGAAAAAACCGGCTAAAAAGGCAGCACCTGAACCTCTTGTTGAAGAAGAAATGCCAAAAACACCTATAGCAGTTCCCGTTACCAAGCGTCGTGTTGTGCCTGCAAGCCCATCAGTCCGTAGGTTTGCCCGTGAATTGGGTGCAGATCTAAGTCAGGTCAGTGGAACCGGTCCCAAGGGACGTGTCCTCAAGGAAGATGTTCAGAATTATGTCAAGGGACGTCTCAGCGACACTCCTTCAGCTGGGATGGGCAGACCTCCTCAACCTGAAATTGATTTCAGTCAATGGGGCGAGATCGAAAAAGTTCATCTCAGTAAGATACGCAGGGCAACTGCAGTAAATTTACAGCATGCCTGGCAAACCATTCCTCATGTCACCCAATATGATGAGACAGATATTACTGATCTGGAAGCTTTCAGACAGATATATAAACATGCCGTCGCTAAAGAAGGGGGAAAACTTTCCATTCTACCCTTCATCATGAAGGCTGTGGCCAATGCGCTAAAGGAGTTTCCCGACTTTAATAGCTCAATGGATGCCCATGGCGAAAACCTGATCCATAAAAAATATATCCATGTGGGGATTGCTGTTGATACCCCAGCAGGACTGGTTGTACCGGTTATTCGAGATGTTGACCAGAAAAGTTTGAGTCAGCTCTCCGTTGAGTTGGCGGATGTAAGTAGCCGCACTAGAGACCGCAAGATCAAGCCCGCCGAACTGGTGGGAGCTACGTTTTCCATCTCAAGTCTGGGTGGAATTAGCGGGACGGGATTTTCACCCATTGTAAATCCACCACAGGTAGCCATTCTGGGTGTTTCAAGATCCAAGCTCAAACCGGAATATGATGGCTCAGAGTTTCAACCAAGACTGATGTTGCCCTTTTCACTTTCTTATGACCACCGTGTCATAGATGGTGCAGCTGCAGCCAGATTTACAAAATTTATCGCTGAAGAATTGAAAGCGATCAAAAATTTATTATAGTCTCAGGAGATTAAATGTCTAATTCCCTTCATGCCGATGTTGTTGTCCTCGGCGCTGGACCCGGAGGATATGCGGCAGCATTTCGTGCATCCGATCTTGGAAAATCGGTCATTCTCATAGATAAAGATGAAACCCTGGGTGGCGTCTGCTTAAATCGAGGCTGCATTCCTTCCAAGGCGCTGCTTCATCTTGCCCGTGTGAAATCCGAGAGCGCAGAAGTGAAAAGTTTTGGACTCACTTTTCCAGAACCGGAATGGGATCTTGAGGCAGTAAAACAATGGAAAAATGAGAGAGTTGTCGGTCGATTGACCAAGGGGATAGCAGCCCTGGCAAAAGCTCGTAAAGTACAGATTGTAACTGGCTCTGGTATCTTCACTTCTCCCACGAGTATTGAAGTAACCCAGACTGATGGTATGGTTGAAGTCACTTTCGATGATGTAATCATTGCCGTCGGCTCCCATCCTACAAAGATTCCCGGTTTTCCTGAAGACCCCCGTATCATGGATTCTACATCAGCATTGGATCTTGACGGTATTCCTGAAAACCTGCTGATAATTGGCGGTGGTTATATCGGTCTTGAGATGGGAACAATATATTCAGCCCTGGGATCCAGGGTCACCGTGGTGGAGTTTATGCCAAATCTCTTGCCTGGTGCCGATCCTGATGTGGTTAAGCCTCTAAAAAAACGGTTGATGAAAGATTTTGCTTCAATCCAAACTGGAACCAAGGTTTTAGGGATTGAACCGCAGAAAGATTATCTGGAAGTAAAACTTGAAGGAAAATCAGGTCCTGAGACCATGCAGGTTGATAAGGTTCTGGTAGCTGTCGGTCGTCGTCCTAATACCTTTGGAAGTGGCTTCGAAAAAATTGGTCTGGATATTGATGAGCGTGGATTTATCAAAGTTGATGAGAAACGCCAGACCAATATTCCTCACGTTTATGCTATCGGTGATATCACGGGTGATCCAATGTTAGCTCATAAGGCAACACATGAAGGCAAGGTAGCCGCTGAGGTTATCTGCGGTCAACCTGCCGCATTTGATGTTTCCATCATCCCTGCCGTTATTTTTACTGATCCTGAAATCGCCTGGGCAGGTCTGACTGAAACCCAGGCAAATGAGCAGGGGATCGACTATGACAAGGGTGTTTTTCCCTGGTCTGCCAGTGGTCGTGCTTTAGCTCTAGGTCGCACTGAAGGATTCTCCAAAGCTCTGTTTGATAAAGAGAGTGGCAAATTAATTGGAATGAGTATTGTGGGAACCAATGCAGGTGATCTTATCGCCGAAGCGGTTCTAGCCATGGAGATGGGAGCTGATGCAGAAGATATCGCTCTTATTATTCATCCTCACCCGAGTCTTTCAGAATCTGTTGGCAATGCTGCTGAAATCGTAGCTGGCAGCATTACCGATCTAATTGCACCAAAAAAATAAACACCTGGGGGGATGATGACAGATTTCCGGATCATTGATATTGAGCAGTGGGAGCGGAAGGAACAATTCCAGTTTTTTAAGGAATATGATAACCCCTTTTTTGGATTGACGGCTGATGTCGAGGTCAGCAAACTACTAGAGTTTACCCGCAGTCGCGGCTACTCATTTTTCGCCGCCTATTTGTACATTTCCCAACTTCAGGTAAATAAAATCAAAGAATTTCGCTACAGGATAGTGGATGGTCAGGTTTTGGATTACGCCAAAATTTCTGCTGGTTCCACGGTTCTAAAAACGAATGAAGTATTCACCTTTTGCTACTTCAAATATATGGATTCATTTAAAAAATTTGAAGCTCATGTGCTTGAGCAAATCGAGAACTGTCGCCAGCCTGAAAGTCGTCTGGACGACCAGGATCATAATCTGGGGCAGGTACACTATTCGGTGATCCCCTGGGTTCATTTTCGGGGTTTGAGTCACCCCAGGAACTATGGAAATGGAGACAGTATTCCCAAGATTGTATTCGGAAAATATACCAGTTCAAATGGGTCGACAACCATGCCTGTTTCAGTAGAAGCTCACCACTCTCTGATGGATGGATTTCACATGGGACAGTATTTTGAAGGCTTTCAGTCCTGTGCTGACCACCCTGAAGGCACTTTAGGAGATTAGGTCTGCGGTCCGACCCATGAGGTCGAGGTTCAATTGTAATTATGAATTTGTTCGATTTGAGTAGCATCTGAATTATAGATTTGTGGAATCTGAAACTTGCTAAACATCCTGGAAAATAATATTTCGCGAATTATGAAATATGTATTAGATTAATTTTCAATTATTCACAACGACTTAAAGCATATGAAACCTATTGTTCTAAAAAAAATATTTCTAGCCCTATTACTTTACAGTAGTCTTTTCCCCAAAAGTTTTGAAACGGAAAATTTAGCTGAGGTAAATGAGACGAGTTGGTTGAATTTAGTCATCAATGAATTTTTAGCCAGTAACCAGGATTATAACTATGATGAATATGGGGAAGATGATGACTGGATAGAGATTATGAATATGAGTGACGAAGCAATAAATATTAATGGTATTTATGTTACGGATGACCTTTCAGAACCCCATAAATATCAAATATTTTCAGTCGACTCAAGCTTAACAACGATCTATCCGGATTCCTTCCTCATCTTGTGGGCAGATGACAAATATGATAATAACAATATTGATCAAGGACCATTGCATCTTCCATTTAAGCTCCGATTATCTGGTGAGGAAATTGGAATATTTACCCCAGATAGTACTGTGATAATTGATACCATTTCATATGGTCAACAAACCAGCAATATTTCTATGGGAAGACAGCCAGGTGCCGAGACACTCTGGAACTTTTTCGAAGAACCAACACCCGGTTCATCCAACACTACCTATGGAGTGATTGGCATATCACTCACGCCCTCTATAGTTACACCAGGAGGATTTTATACAGATATTCAAGAGATAAATATTGAAGTCGACTCAATGGATGTTGACTCATTGGGTGTAGCCATATTCTATACATTAGATGGTTCTGAGCCTGATACCTCGTCAGATCAATATCAAACAGCCTTTATGATCAATCAAAACACGGTTGTCCGGGCTAGGTGTATTCAAACTGGACATCTTCCTGGCAAGATTGCTACGGCCACATACCTCTTCAATGAGGACACTGAAATAGATGTCATCTCTTTAGCAACAGACCCAGATAATCTATGGGGCGATCAAGGAATTTACAGCAATCCACATGAAAATTGGGAGAAACCGGTTCATGTTGAGTATTATAGTAATTCTGGAGATTTGGGATTTGCCATAGATGGTGGGGTGAAAATTCATGCACCAAGTAGCAGTTCACAAAAATCTTTCAGACTTTACACGCGTTCGAGATATGGCCATGAATCGATTCAGTATCAAATATTCGAAGATAAACCTATATCTAATTTCAAGCGCCTTGTTCTGCGTAACGCTGGTAATGACGGTCTTCAATCTGGAACTCTTAAAACCCATTTCAGAGATGCTGCTACCCACACAATTTTTAAACAACTGGGTGCTGACAAAGGTGTTTCTGCCTATAAACCAACTCATGTTTATTTGAATGGAAATTATTGGGGTATTTATAACCTACGAGAAAGGATCGATAAAAATTATATAAGTTCAAATTATGGGTTTGAAAATGATATTGATCTTCTGGAGCGAGCATTTGGAGATGGTACCAGCTATCTAACTATTGAAGGTGATTGGGAGCATTTTAACGCCATGGTAGAGTTCGCCGTTACTGAAGATTTATCCATCCCTGAAAATTATGACTATATGAAAACACAGATGTTCATTGAGGATTTTTGTGATTATTGGATTTTTGAAATTTTTGTTGGGAATTTTGACTGGCTAAGCAATAACTTGAAATTGTGGCGACCGAGAACAAGTTTGGGTAAATGGAAATGGATATTGTGGGATTTGGACCATGGTTTAGGTCTTCCCTTAGCTGACTATGGATTACCTGAATGGAATACTTTGGATTGGGCTACCAGCACCTATCCTGGCAGACCTTGGGAGGGTATTAACACCAGATTAATACGCAATTTATTAGAAAATGAAGTATTCAAAAATTATTTTATCAATCGATTTGCAGATCTTTTAAATTCCTCTTTTCATCCAAATTTAACAGTCCCAATTATTGATTCTCTAGGGGGTAATCTAGCATTTGATATACCCAGACAAATTGACCAATGGGGAGGTGAGCTAGCTAATTGGAATTATGCAGTGAATGGGGTGCAAGAATACCTTACGGTGAGACCAGACTATATTAGAGCCCATGTACTTGATAAATTTTCTTTGGACAGGGTAGTAACTGTTACTATAAATGTTGAACCAGAAGAAGCAGGTAGAGTATTGATTAATACCTTAGAGCCAGATGAATTTCCCTGGGATGGCAAGTATTTTTCAAATATCCCTATTTCATTGCGGGCTGATCCGGCTTCAGGGTATGTAGTATCTAGGTGGTCGCATACTTTATCCGACACTGCAAGCACTGAAATAGTTCTTACCGCCGATACGACCATAACAGTATATTTTGAACAAGTAGAACCGTCAGTACACGTTGTTATTAATGAAATCAATTACAATTCTTTCGACCTTTTTAATTCCGGGGATTGGCTGGAATTATATAATCCCAATCCAACTCCAGTAGATTTGACCTCATGGCAGTTTAGAGATGAGGGAAATGTGCTCATCTTTCCTGAGCATACCACTATTCCAGTAGAGGGTTATCTAATTTTAAGTTCTAATCCTGACGCATTTGCTGATAATTTTCCAGATATGGAATCACCCATTGTTGCCTTCGATTTTGGTTTAGCAGATGATGGTGAAATTATCCAGCTTTTCAGTGAACAGGATTCATTAATTGATTGGGTGGCTTATGATAATGGACCACCCTGGCCTGAAGGAACTGGTGGAAATGGCTATACTCTGGAGCTCATATCACCTGAGTTAGCCAATGAATATCCTCAAAGCTGGGCGGCTTCTGCTGTAATTGGGGGTTCTCCTGGTGGTCCTTCTACCTTTGTTGGTGTCGAGGGAGAAGAAAACTTATTTATTGAAAAATATGCCCTATTACCAAATTACCCCAATCCCTTTAATTCTATCACGACCATCAGATATGAACTTCCTACGGAGAGTTATGTCAAAATTAGCGTTTACAGTCTATTAGGGCAGGAGGTAGCGATGCTTGTTTCCCAAAAGCAGCCGAGAGGAGTGTATCGTGTGGCTTGGGACGCTGGTGGTTTCCCAAGTGGTGTATATTTTTATAGATTAGAAACAGATCAGGGGTTTGACCAAGCGCATCGGCTCATTCTTTTAAAGTAACCTTGCCGAAATCTAATTGAATCCCCAGATTCTACTTTCATCAGGACTGTATTTTGAAGGACATATATCCTGGGTTAACTTGGCCGAAATTTTTTAAAGGGTGTGCCGTGGAATATAGTTTGATTCAGCATGGAACCGATGCGTATGAAGCATCCCTCAAATTGAGGCATCAAATCCTTAGAGAACCTATTGGGATGGATCTTTTTGATGGGTCTTATGATGATTTGAGTCAGGAGTCTCGGTTTTACCATTTTGGCGCTTTTGATGAAAATGGTGAATTGATCTCCAGTGTTATTGGCATTCCAACAGCCACCCATGAGGTGCGGATCAAGCAAATGGTTGTAGCTGAAGGTCACCAGAACCAGGGCATTGGTAAGCGACTATTCATGGCCTTTGAAGCTTATTTACTAAATCTTGGATTTCAGGTATTTATTCTTCATGCCCGGATAACTGCCCATGGATTTTATTTGAATATGGGCTACACAATACTGGGTGACGAATTCCAGGAAGTAGGTTTACCACATTATAGGATGAGTAAAACTTTTACCCCTCATCCCGAATAGCAGTTTTCACCATTTACGTTACTTCCCCTTGCGAAGAGGAAAGAATTTTAGCGGCTGTCCTCTCTTTGCACTTCGGCGTCTTGAAGATTGTGGGAAGGTCCCTTCAGAAACTGTTTTCACATCTTCTATAGAGTAAAACGCCTTTGGATTGAATTCCTTGACCTTCTCAATAATACTTTTCAGGTCTCGGCGATTTATAATGCTATAAAGAATTTTTACTGGACCGGTGGCACCCTCAGCATCCACAGCAGTGATTCCCAGGCGCTGTTCTCTAAAATAATCCAGTAGTTCATCTGCCTTGCTTCGTGTGATTACTTGTAGAGCCACTTTGCCCACATACAGATGCCGCTCGATGGCTATCCCGACATAATTGCCGGCAGCAAAACCAGCCGCATAAAATATATAGTAGAAAGGCGAGCTCAGATTGTTCATGATACTCGAAATGACAACCAACCAGATAAATACCTCAAAAAATCCCAATAAAGCAGCCAGGGTTTGAACCCCTCGGGCAACAAATAATATTCTGATTGTGCCGAGACTTACATCAACAATTCGGGCCAAAAATATAAGTACGGGTAAGATGATATAGGCAAACCACCAGACTTCAAGCCAGGCTTCCATGTTCAACTCCAGTCTAAAATAGTAATTTTACCAACAGGCCCTTTCCAGAAAGTTCCTGGGATCTCTTTGATTTCGCTGGAATTATTGAAAATTTGAAACTGCTTCAACAGCATCAGGTGTTCTCTTGCGTACCAGATAGATCGAAATTACCAGAATCAGGATTGAGATAGTCAGAATGCTGATTTCAATCATGGTTCTTTGAAAAACAACATCGGAAAGATCGGCTATATGGGCGGCTTCTACAGTGATAATCAGTATGCGCCTTACGGCTGCTATGAGTCCAACTGCCAGGAAGGGTTCTGTTTTGATTACATGGGTTTTAAGGCTGACCAGAATAGTGTGCAGGATTTCAACCAGCATGAGAACCAGGAGGAGATCGTCTAATAATCTGAGCGCTGTTTCACGGGGAGTGGAGATACTGAAGGCCGTCCAAAGAGAGAGTACCGCTTTACCAAGCATGGCAAAAGCTGCCACAACCAATAACCCGCCAGCAATGATGTAGATGGCTTTTTCAAGTTTCTCGAGGGTGGGGATGGGTCCCTGATAAAATGATTTTATATTCATACTTCCTCCTCTGGTGCTGAGAATATAACAATGTCAAATTACCGTTATAGCGGTTTGTTATTATATTACACAAATGTAATTCATCAAAAAAGCCACTATGAATGGTGGCTTTTCGTGGTTGTGTTTGTTGTTCAATTTAAAAAGTATATGCCCGTTCAGCGCAGACACCAAGCGTACATACAAGTCATTGAAGATCATCTGAGGACTTGTCATCCAAAATGTATTGCTAACCAGGATATCTAACTGGAGATCTCCATAGCTAAAGCCCATACCTGCCATGTATTTATAGACTCCATTGCCACCCGGGGAGAAGGTCGTATAGGTATCTTCGTTATCAGTACTGCCTGAGACGTAAACATGCTTTGAGCTGGTGAATTTCAGAGTTGTGATACGGGAGTATAGATGACAATAAATATCATGTTAAAGTTATTATAATAAACGCTTTATGAAATATTTTTTATCTAGTAAATACAGTATTTGTAACTACCGATCTTCACACTATATTCTTTAAGCAATTACTGAGAAAAATGAATCATTTAAGACAAATTCTATCATGAATTTCCGCTGTGTATTCTACACAGTGCTCTCATTTGAATTCTACTCAGTTTCAGATTCATTCTGATGAAAATGTCATAGGCGTAAACAATATCGGGAAAGGGTAAATGAATGGGAAAACTATTAACATCTACTGAATCCTTAGAGATGTCCTTCTCAAATGAGTTGGAGGCACAAGGAGTAAGCCGTCGGAGCTTCCTGAAGTTCTGTACAGCCATCACTGCAGCAATGGGGCTACCTGCCACCATGGTGGCCAAAGTTGCAGACGCCATTGCGAGCCCGACTCGAACCCCTGTCATCTGGCTACACTTTCAGGAATGTACCGGTTGTACCGAATCACTCCTGAGAGCCACACACCCAACTGTGGAAGAACTGGTTCTGGATATGATCTCTCTGGATTATTCCGAAACACTTTGCGCAGCAGCGGGTCATCAGGTTGAAAAATCCCTCATTGACTCAGCCAAGCTGAATGAAGGTAAATACATCCTGGTTGTTGAGGGTTCAATTCCTGTAAAAGAAGATGGTATTTATTGCAAGATTGCTGATAGAACCGCTCTGGATATCTTGAATGATTATGGCTCAAGAGCTGCCGCCATCGTAGCCATCGGATCCTGTGCTTCCTGGGGTGGTGTCCAGTCCTCAAGTCCCAATCCAACGGGAGCTACCGGTGTACATGAAATTATTAAGGACAAACCAGTTATTAATCTGCCTGGTTGTCCTGCTAGTCCATACAATCTGCTCTCCACAATCCTTTATTATCTCACACTTGGCAAACTGCCGCAGTTAGATAGTAAGGCGAGACCAAAATTCGCATATGGTCGACTCATCCATGAACATTGTGAACGCCGTCCGCATTTTGATGCCGGTCGTTTTGCTTTGGAATTTGGAGATGATAATCATCGTGAAGGCCATTGTCTTTACAAACTTGGCTGTAAAGGTCCAGAAACTTACAACAACTGTTCCTCCATCCTCTTTGGTGATGTGGGTTCAGGTGCTTGGCCAGTTGGAACAGGTCATCCCTGTTTTGGTTGCTCTGAAGAAGGCGTCGGTTTTACAAAATACATCCATGAACAGGCCGATGTATTTACAGATTCACCACCTGCTTCATATGCACAAATCTCTGGTGATAAACCAGGTGGTGTCAGCGTCGCTGGCGCTGCTGTCGCAGGAGCTGTGGGTGGAGTCATCTTAGGGGCCAGCGCTGTTGCTGCAAAAAAGATGAAGGCAGAAGAAACTGCTCCGGAATCAGACGCATAAGGAGTTTATGATGAACCTTGAACGAAGAGATTTTTTAAAGGTTCTTTCAACTGGCGCGTTGACTGCGGGAAATGTGACAAGTGTTTTTGCCGGTATCAGAAAGACTTTGTCGGCAGATGCTGTTGGTATCCTGTATGATGGAACCATATGCATCGGTTGCAAGGCCTGTGAGGCAGCTTGTAAGCAGTATAATGATATGCCACCTGAAAGTGCAAAT
>JABIFX010000130.1 GCA_018650445.1 Fidelibacterota bacterium | reverse complement strand
GCGAAAAATCAGCAGCGGCACTCGATCAGAAAATGGGCGACGATGTAGAGATACCTTCCTTAGCCTAATCAAAACCTGCAGAAAACAGAGTATCTCGGTTTGGGACTTCATCAGGGATCGAACATCTGCTGAAAACAGGACTCCCTATCTACCAGATTTGCTGAGTGGAAAAGTCTGCCTGCTGAAAGCGTAACTGCAAGAGATTATTGAGAAGTTACGGTCAATATAAATAACCAATTGAATTTATTCGATTAAACGCTGGAACACCAGTAAGTCAAAGCAATACTCTCAGAGCACTAACTTCTTCCTCATAATGCGGCAAAAATATTCATTACCCACTGCCACCAACCATCAATAGATAACAATACTGCACTGCAACAATTGCCGCCCCTCTATAAAAACAACAATATTCAGCTTGCTATCATGTTTTTTCTACTTTTATCACCGGCTTTCTTTCAATAGTTCCATTTCTACCAGCAATGGCACAGCAGTTGCATTGTTATTAACAACACAACAACTAGCAGTCTAGCTCATGGCATATAAATTGCTTAGTTTTGTAACAGAGAAATTTGATGTTTGGCATTAGCCATTTAGTTGACATGAATATGACTTGCTCTCAACAGTTTACAGAGTCTTTGAAGCAAGCCCCACCATTCCAACAACATCAATAAAGATTTTATTTTGAATTGCCCACGATGGCATAAAAAGGAAAACTAGGAGAAATATCATGTCAATGGTAATCAACACGAACGTTGGATCAATCAGTGCTCAACGCCATATCAATACAGCGGTTCGAGAGCAGAGCGAAGCCATGGAACGCCTATCGAGCGGAAAGCGCATCAACAGCGCACGTGATGATGCCGCAGGACTTGGTATCTCAAACCGGATGACCTCTCAAATTCGAGGTCTGGACCAAGCAGTGCGTAATGCCAACGATGGCATCTCGCTCATCCAGACAGCAGAAGGTGCACTCGATCAGACAACAAACATCTTGCAACGGATGCGGGAGTTATCAATTCAGTCGGCTAACGGCACCTATAATGACAGCGAAAACAGGGCCTCTCTGGATGCAGAGTTCCAACAACTCTTAATGGAAGTTGATCGTATCGCAGAAACCACCAAATTTAATGGACAAACACTACTTGATGGAAAAATGGAGGATGTCGCTTTACAGATTGGGGCTGACTCCAACCAGACCGTAGAATTTGGTATACAGGATATGAGTACTAAAAGCCTCGGAATGGGTTCCACCAGTTCTGATGTAATAGGAGCTCCAATCGACTTTACAGCAAACTCTACCTCGATCGGATTTAATGATGTTTCAATCAATGGACAGTCCATTGTCAAACCGGGTGGTGATGAAATTACTACTGCAACCAGTCAGGATGAGCTAATCACTGCAATTAATGAAAATGTAAATGGTGTAACTGCAACACTTGTTGCCATTAATGAAATTGCTATTGATGGGGATGGCAACATCAGCGCTGATGAGGAGATCTCCATCACAGCCACCATGGCAGATGGCACCACACAGACATACACAATCCGCGATGCCAGCACAAAAGAAGAGATTGCCACCAAACTAGCTGACGCCTCAAATGGAACCCTATCTGTCAGCGTAAGCGACGACAACAAGCTCATCATTAGCGCAGAAGGAGTTTCCTCCCTCTCTTTTGCAGACACAACCGGTGCTATCTCTAGCACGGCGCCAAATACTGCTAGCGCCAGATTATCTCTTGAAGCTGATAATGGCGACCCCATCACGATTGAACGTGGCACAACCGGCAGTTACAACGATGTACTGGCATTAGGTTTTCTTGAAAGCACCACACCAGGAACAGTTGAGGGGGCCGGCATTACTGCATCAAGCACCGTATGGGGTACTGGCGATGTAAGCATCAATGGAGTCATCATCAATGAAGAAAGTATTGCAGGCACTGCTGGGTCATTATTAACAAAAGTTGATGCGATTAATGCAGCCTCAGACGATACAGGTGTACGTGCTGAAGCCTTTGTAACAGTAGAACTCACCGGCATAAATCTTACCGCTGGAACAAGCACCGAAAAACTATCCATCAATGGCATTCTAACTTCAGGAGGCTCAGGCACTCTTGCCGAAATAGTCGATGAAATCAACGCAAAGGTTAGTGATACCGGAATTACAGCAATACTATCCGGAGAGACCATTCAACTTGAAGGCAATACAGCATCATTAACCATCGGCTATGGCGAAGCTAACACTGGGTCAATAACATACTCAGCCGCCTCAATTAAGACCATACAAGGAACTAGCGGTGCAGCCGCTGGGTTCTCAGCCGGTAGCTCTACGTTCCCCGGAACAGCCACAAGTGAACAAATTTTTGGTGGCTTAAAACTTACTTCCGAAACAGGCAATCCTATCAGTATTGACATCAGTACAGGAGCATCTGGTGAGGAGCATGGGCTCATCAGTGGCAATGTCACAGGGAGCGGTATCTACGGTAGCTCCTTGAACGGACTTTCAGTTGATACCGCGAGCAATTCTCAAAAATCTATCGATATTATCGACCGAGCAATCACAACCGTCAACGCTCAACGAGGCGAGCTCGGTGCCATCAATAATCGACTGGAGTATTCAATTGATAATCTGGCGTCTATCTCACAACAAACTTCTGCCGCACGATCACGCATTGTAGACGCCGACTTTGCAATGGAATCAGCTGCACTAAGCCGGGCGCAAGTACTCCAACAAGCCGGTACAGCGATGCTCTCTCAGGCGAATGCATCACCTCAGCAAGTCATGCAGCTATTACAAGGGTAGCACCACCCCATTTAGGGTGAAACCTGTCCACTAGAAATAGTGGACAGGTTTCACCCCGAACAAATAAGGATAGTGATAGAATCAGAAACATGACAAATATCAACCAACACAACATCTGAGTCATTACATCAACGACTCCTGCACCAGAAAGATGAAAATATTATTTGTACACCCTGAAAAATATTTAAACATTGGCATTCCTGCTGGAATTGCAATTCTAAGCGCCATCATCAAACAGAATGGTCATATTGTAGACCTTTTTGATACCACCTTCATCAAGCCACTTACTGATAAAAACAGACTCATAAAACATGATCCCGCAACAATGGCGAGTGCAGGTGACCCATTACCAACTGAAGAAATACAACGAAGCAAAGTTCTAAAAGAGACTCAAATCACAATTAATGACTTGGCTGCAAAAGATTCGCCACAAGATGAAAAAATAGTTTTTCAACAGAAAATTGATAAATTTTCACCCGACATTATTGCTGTTTCAGCAATGACAACAACCTTTGACCATGCAATGGAACTCATCCATTCTGTTACCCACCAAGCTAAAGTTGTTGTTGGAGGAATACATGCAACAATTGCCCCTAAGGACTGCCTGAACCAATCTGGCGTAGATATCGTTTGCATTGGTGAAGGTGATGACTCTTTTGTTGAGCTGATTACCTTGATAAGCCAAAACCAGCCATATACAGCCGTAAGAGGAATGTGGTTCAAAAACGAGCAGGGGTCTATTATTAAAAACGAGATTTCCCCACGCACATCCTTAGAGAGTCTGCCTACTCCTGACTGGAGTATTTTTGATGAACGCCATCTATTCCGTCCATTCGACGGAGAGGTTTATAAAGGTTCATTCTTTTCTCAGTCCCGTGGATGCCCAATGAAATGCACCTACTGCGTAGACCCCACTATTTCAGCCATTACCGGGGGAAGCAAAGGCTATTTCCGTATTCAGCCACCAAAAACAACCTACCTACAACTAAAAGAGCTGAAAGAAAAATATGGCGCAACTTGGTTTAAGTTTGTCGATGACACTTTTCTATTACCAAAAATAGAACACTTGATTGCACTCAGAGATCTAATCAAACCTCTCAATATTATGTTTGGTTGCTCAGTTATGCCTAACACAATTACAGAAGAAAAGGTAATACTTGCCAAGGATATGGGATGTGTTGCCATGAGCATCGGTCTGGAAAGCGGTAATGATTTAATTCGAAAATCGGTAATGCGAAAATGCAGCAACGACAGAATCATTAAAGATATTCAAATGGTTAAAAAGCATGGAGTCCGAGTCTCAACCTTCAACATCATTGGCTTTCCCGGAGAATCCAGGGCAAATGTGTTCGAGACCGTTGAACTAAACCGGAAGACTGGTGCAGATGCTGCCAATGTTTACATACTTTACCCCTACCCAGGCACCCCTATTGCCATTGAGAAAAATATTCCACTTCGTGATAGCGGAGGAGCTATTCCATCTGCAGACACAGCCGCATCACTGAGCCTTTCCAAAATGAGCGAACAAGAAGTCGTTGGATTACATAAAACATTTAACTTATACCTTCACCTAGACCATTCTTTACACCCTCTGATCAAAAGGTCTGAAAAAGAGGATAGTACAGGCAACAAGTTAAGAACAACACTGCAGAACTATGCGACAGACCTACTCTCTAAGAGCAATAACATTAACTATCGACACATGACAAAGCAAGAGATTTTAAACACAGATATCGGCACAAAACAGACTCTATTATCGAAAATAAAAATCCCCTCATCACTAGCCAGCATTTTCAACTCCTCTCTAAACGATACTGATAAAAAGCTCATCACAGAGACACTTGCCAGCCATTTCACTCAGTAAACCAACTTCCATTTTTTAGATACTGCTCAGTGATTTAGTAATACATCCATATACACACGGACACCTCCACCAAAACCAGATTTAAAAAGACTGATATCCAACTCTTTTTTTGTGGGTGGACTTTTATCTGGATGGTTTTCGAATAACTGCTCCCCTACTTCAAACCATAAACACCCTCTTTCTTTTGCATGAAGAATTGCTGTCCAGAGAATCGCGTGGAAAAGTGGTTTTTTAAAAAGATCTCGGCGTGATGCAGAAACACCATAATAACAAGCAACTTGACTACAACTAAATAAACCCGCTGAAACAAGCGCATTATCAAGATAACCCAACACCACAAATGCTTCACCTTTCAACACAGACTCATACTGCCTATGCCAGCTCGCTGATGAACGTGTCACTCTGCCAGCCTCTCTAATATGCAGTTCACGAAACTCAAGCATCTGCCTCCACGAAAGCGTTTCTGCCGTAAACACCGTTGGCTTCAACTCTCGCAACCCCCAATTTACCAAACTGGTATAGCTCTTCCTTATATTGTTCTTGATTCTAGCTGTATCATTTTGAAGATCAATCACTCTGGAAAACCTAGGCCCTGCAGTACCCCCTTTGAGCAATAAATATTGAGACAAAGATGAAAGTTCCCCATTAATCAAGAAGTCCTTCAACCACACCTCTCCTTTTGCTTGATTAACAAGACACTCTAATCTTTCAAAAAGTATTTTTGTTGCTTTACGTGACAGCCTCTCTGGATGCTCAATCCAGTAGCAAGGCATTTCATAGGCTCGTAAATTAATTATACCATTGACAGTTACAAGTGCACCAATAAATGCTGCGACCGTCTCTCCTTTCCACTGAAAAACAAACGAGCAATCCTGAAGTGTATTACCATCATCAAGTGGCCTTTGTTGATAGTATTTTAGCGAGCTGGCTGTATGGTAAGGTGATGCCCAACCAGTCAATTGTTCTAAGCAGACTAACTCACTCCAGAAATCTGGGTGATCAATAAATAACCACTCTGCTGATGATGCATTCGACATTATTGTCTCTATACTAGATCCCAAGTTACCGGAGTCCCTTTCTGAACATTAACAGCAACTCTCCTTCCCAGAAACTGCTCATAAAACTTTGGCGGCAACCCCATCCCCGGTCTAACCACTCTAAGATTATTTACTGTAAATTGATCACCTGCTTCCATATTTTCAGCAATGTAGAGCGACCTTTTAAAAAACTTCGATTTCTCTTCGCTACCTACAACCCCATAACTTATTCTTCCGAGAGATTCCCAAGCTCGCTTAGCCTCCACCACAAGTGACACAAACTCATTTGGCTCCATTGAAAATGTACTATCCACACCACCATCTACACGAGATAGAGTAAAATGCTTTTCTATAATAGATGCCCCATTTGCCACTGCAGCAATAGCCGCACCGATACCCATGGTATGATCTGACAGCCCCACTTCACATCCAAATAACTCCCTCATATGTGGTATTGTCAGAATATTACTATTTTCTGGACTTGCTGGATATGAGCTGGTACATTTGAGTAGGGCAAGACTCTCACAACCAGATTCTCTTGCCATAGAGACCGCCTCATAGAGCTCAGAAATTGTTGCCATACCTGTGGAAATAATCATTGGCTTACCCGTTGCAGCCACTTTTTTAATCAAAGGAAGGTGATTATTCTCGAATGAGGCAATTTTATATGCAGGCATATTTAGTTCTTCCAAAAAATCAACAGAATCCTCATCAAATGGTGAACTAAAACAGGCCATACCCTGATTTTTGGCACGATCCATGATAGGTTGATGCCACTCCCAAGGAGTGTAAGCTTGCCTATAAAGCCCATGTAAGCTTTTCCCATACCAAAAACTAGACTCATCTTTAATAATGAAATCTTCACCAGCAGCATCAAGAGTTATTGTGTCTGCAGTATAGGTTTGTAGTTTAAGTGCAGTCGCACCCGCATCAGCCGCTGCATCAACGATCGCCAATGCCCTCTCTAATGACTGGTTATGATTACCTGACATTTCTGCAATAATAAATGGCTTATTTGATTGACTTATAGAAGTACCGCCTATATTAAATTCAATCATCCTCTCTCCTATTAATAACATGGCTTTTAGTTTTTGGGTTTAGTTCCCCACCCCACTCACCAGGATCGAAAAACCACTGATATCGTCTACTATCAGGACGTATCGATGAAATATTTTTGAATCCTAGTTTTTCAAATATTCTACAAGATATCCGATTTGACTGTTTCACTTCTGCTATCAGCATGAAAGCCTTCTTCCCTTTTAAATAGTTGAAGGCCATTCTGAGAATAACTGCCCCCAAGCCTTGACCTCGAAACTGAAAACCCAACGAGTAACTGATCAAATATTGTGATCCTTCTTGCTCAAAACGAACCTGACCCACTGGTCCTATTGTACTTTCGATCAACAGCATAGTCGACATTGGGTCGTTCAATTTATGATTAAACCATTTCTTATGTGTATCCAGTGCTATCGTATTTCCATGAAATGCATTTTCACGCACCTTCGAATCATTTGCCCAGCACCAGTAAAGCAGACTATCACCTTGCACAGCCTTTCTAATTGTAAGCTGATCTACATCTGGACCATTAACAAGCAGACTAGAAACATTCCTAGCACCACAACCATCAACTTTCTTCTGCCCACTGAGTGCCTGCAGTCTAAGTAAGTCTATTTTTACAATCCACTCTATTAGAACCTTTTTTATCTGCTCTTGATCTATTTCATCTATATTCCCTATCCATACAAGATAATTATCATTGTCGAGCGCCTGAATTGATGGAATCTGGTTCTCAGCAACCGTAACCACAAGCGATGGCAAACCAAGCGCCATACGCTCCCAAGTAGCAATACCACCAGCTCCAATAGCCAAATCTGCCTTAGCCATCAATACAGCCATATTCTCAACCTGCAAATGAAAAGTCCCATTAGGTAGCATGCTAACCAAGGAACGAACTTCTTCTCTATAAGAATTCCCTAATCCAATTACCACATCAAATGTAAGATGGCTCAACTGACTATCTTGCAAAGCCTTTAAAACCATTGATGTCAAATTGGCAGAATCTGTTCCCCCAAAAAAAATTAACAGGGATTCAATTTTTGTATAATTCCTCACAAATTTCATTTTCAATTCAGAGAACTCTTTTCGAAGAAGAGCAAATTTCGGTCCAAGCAACTTAATTGTATCAATAGTAACCATTGAGTCATACCTTGTTTGATCACTAACATAATTTTGGTCTAGCAACCAATCACAATCATGCTTCCTATTTGCCAGGTCATCAATTACAAAAATAGATTTAAAATGAGGCCTTAACAGAGATTCCCATTTTGAATCCAAGGCATAATGATCAACCACTAATAGATCATTCTGATCACTTCCAAGTAATTCAATAGTCTGCTCCGCATCTAACTCTTGGTTTCCTGCAAGGCCCTCCAGCTTGAATAGTGAGCGTACCTCAAACCCATTTGAAAGAATCACCTGATCTAAATTACCTTCATAATTTTTGGTAATAAATACAACGTATACGCCTGCATCACGTAGCACCTCTGCCAATGATAGGCAGCGCATGACATGACCAGAGCCTATACAACAAGACGCATCTACCCGAATTACTACTCTCATTCTACTAGTTCAACCGTTTGAAACCAGCATAAAATACCGGCCCATCGAGTAATCCTAAAGGATCCCGACCCTCTTCACACTCCTGAATCACCATAAATAGCGGAGCTAGTGCCTCAAAATAACCATCTATAACTTCATCAGTATGCTCGGTGCTGACATAAATAATATTTGTAGAAAGATATCCTTTTGTAAGCATTTCCTGCGTAATAAATGCTTTATATACTAGAGAGTATGGACTTTGAATTGAAAACCCAGTCATTGCAGGCAATCCCCAATGATCTACTATCAAACCACACAAATCTGCTAAACGCTGCCATCTATCTCGTATTCCTAAACCTGTACTCGTAATTTTACCCCATGACTGATCACGCTCCATTATATCAAGTGTTTTTAGCGCTGCTATAGGACCAACTCTCTCCGTCCAAAAAGTATTATTGATAAAGATTGACTGAGCAGCTTCCATTACTGCTCTCCGTCCAACTATTCCAGAAATCGAGTAGCCATTACCCAAGGATTTTCCAAAAACGGCCACATCCGGCTCAACATCATATTTTTTATGCAAACCTCCAAAAGTCTCTCTAAAACCTGAAGTACATTCATCAAATATGAGAACAATATTTTTATCTGTTGCCAGCTTCCTTACTTTTTGCAAAAATCCATTTTGAGGAGGTTCATCATGCTGGACCTCCATCTTTATAACACCAATATCATTGTCTTTTACAATCTGTTCCAACTCTTCAAAATTATTGTACCTGAAAAGAAGTGTTTTCTCTCTCAACTCCTGCGGTACACCCAGTGATTCCAGCCCTGGCAATAAATGGTCATTCGAACCATTCTTATCACTCAAATTTGTAGCAAGATACCAGTCATGCCAACTGTGATAACCACAAACAGCCACTTTATCTTTTCCACTAGCTGCACGAGCAACGTGAATTGCTATGTCATTAGCTTCACCACCAGTACGTGCAAGCCTGACCATGTCGGCCCATGAATGTAACTCTATTAACCTTTCTGCAAGATACACTTCTTCTGGACAATTAAGTGTTGACATATTACCTGACTGCACCACTTCCACAACTGCCTCATCGACCTCATAGTGACCATAACCTAGAATATTGGCACCATTACTCACAATAGACATATCAATATATTCACGACCATCTAGATCCCACACTTTACAACCTTTTGACTTGCTAAAATATGTTGGCCATTGTTCAGGCAGAAACATCTCTGTACGCTTGAAAAGTAGTATATTATCCCCAGAGATAACCCGTTTGGCTCGCCTCCAAAGTTTTTGTCCAGTCCCCATTGTGGCGCCCTCATTCTGCACAACATGCTTGTTAGCCAAAAACCGTTCAGGCTCAGAATCCTTAAGTTCAATCACATCTTTCCAGCTAAAATGGATTTCAGGAGAAAAATATTCAAATATTAACTTCACAACTTCATAATCTTCTGGTTCATCTACAGTCCAGCGTTCGATAGAATAGTCTTCAACATATGCCACATTGCTAACTTTAAAATTCCCTGAGTCTCGAATATATGGGGTTACATGCTCTCTTTGGAAGCTGGTTTCAGCTTGTTCACAAGCAGCTATTAGAGATTTCATAGAGAACACTTCCACATCTAATCCGTCTGGATAGGTTTGTGGAATAACATTTGAAACATAATCTGCACCAGTAGACTTATACTGTTTTACCACCAAATCGACAACTTCAGGGTCAACCAGAGGGCAGTCTCCTGTAATTCTTACTATCGCATCTGGACTGTAAGAACTTGCAGCCTGGTAATACCTCTGCAGAACATCCCGCTCACTACCTTGAAATACATCAAAGCCAAGGCCTTTAACATGTTCTACAAGCGGCTTGTTACGATGATCTGTTGAAGTTGCAACTATGACTTGATCTATTTCTTTTGAATGACTTAGGCGAGAAAGCAGTATCTCGATCATTGGGATATTTGTACCAATAGGTAGCATTACTTTACGAGGCAGACGAGTCGAACCCATTCGTGCTTGTACGATTGCTATGATTTTCATAATTTATCTCAACCTTCTGGATTACCAAAATCCATGATTTCAAACTCAAAGCCATCCATTTTCTGGACAAAATGTACATTTTTTCACAGCCAAGATTTACTTCACTGGACACCCATTTTTCACTAAGCTGACAAGGCAAAATATTGCTAGCTGCCTCTATTCTACGCCGCCAAGCCAAATGACGTAATCCAATAGCCCTGCACACCACGGAAATCTGCGCTGATGAATCACCCCGGATTTACCGGAGGCTCTATTTCTTGAGAGGATGTAACTATTCACCACCCACCTCAACAGCTGATTTCACTTTTTTTCATACAACACTTCGCCGTATGTATTGGCATCATACCAAGCCGTATTAATCCATTCCTTTCCTGTATGGCTTTGAAAAAATGCCTTGCTCTCCAATAACATATCCTTTGGCACACGAATTTCTTTCAGTAACGCTTGTATTCTCTCTATCTCTTTCCAGCGATCATCCACTTTTTCTTCAACAACCAAGACATCAAGATCACTGTCTTCTGTTAGGTTACCATATGCATAACTACCGAAAAGGATGATCTTGATAGGGCTAACTGGCATTAACGCCTCTACAATTTTTGGTTTTATTCTCTCAATATTGAGCATCATTCAATTCCTAAAGCATTGACTTGTATTATTTGATTTGC